>NZ_JBBMFL010000001.1:0-427446 GCF_040095975.1 Alistipes intestinihominis | reverse complement strand
CCCGCTGCCCCTCGACTTGCATGTGTTAGGCCTGCCGCTAGCGTTCATCCTGAGCCAGGATCAAACTCTCCATTGTATGAAAATTAATGTATTGTTAGAGTCCTGACTATTCGTTTATCCTTAAAAGGAAATCGACAGATAAATACTACAATTTTTCTCTCAAAATAAAATCAGTAATTCAAAGAACCTTTTGGAAAAAGTCTCGCATTTTGTAGTGCGAAAGGACTGCAAAGATAAGTCATCTTTTTTAATCCTGCAAATCTTTTTTCAAGAACTTTTGCATCTTTTGAAATTTCCTGATTCTACGCGGCTTTCAGCTCCTTTATTGTAAACTTTCAACCTTTGTAAGAACCGTTATTTCTCAAACGCGGATGCAAAGGTAGCGACTTTTTTCGAACCTGCAAATAAATCCGCATATTTTTTTGAAAAATCGTTCATTTTATCCGAAAATGCCCTCTATACCTATATATTAATAAACAAAAACGGCAGGCCCCGAAAGACCCGCCGCAAGTATGCCGCACGTGCGCCCCTTCTCAGAGCCAACCGCCGTTCCCAGCCAAGTTGGGCCGCGAAACGATGGCGAACTCCCGCTCGATCGTCGTATCGCCGGCTTTGGCGGTGATCGTAAGCAGCGAAGTTCCCGTCTTGGAGCACTCGAACGTGATCTTCGTTCCGTTGAAAACGGCCGACGAGGAGTCGATCCCCAGGTTGGAGGGCGATGCGAATTTCGCCGACTCCAGCGCCACGACACTCTTGCCGCCGCCGAAATAGCGGGCAAAATCGACCGTAGCAGCCTCGCCCGTCTTCACATAAATGGCCGGCGTGCCTTTGATCGCAAGCAGCAGCTTCAGAGCGTCGATACAGCCGCCGCCCATCTTGTTTTTATAAACGGAAAGATCGGAAACAATCACACCGTCCCCCCTTTTTGAACCCGTAAAATAGTCGTCGATACCGTAAACGGAACTCAGCAGCAGCGCTTTGAACTCGGAAGGCGTATATTTCTTACCGTTCTGGGCCGCATAGGCAAGCCCCAGCGCCGCCACGCCCGAGACATGCGGGCAAGCCATCGAGGTGCCCTGCATAAAGCCGTATCCATACCAATAATCGTCGTCTTTGCGGCCATCCTGATAATCCATCGTATCGTCGCAAAGAATGGTGCTCATCACCATCCCGTTCGTATAATATTTCTTGTCGATAACGCTTTGGGCTGTATAGGCATCCCCTCCGGGAGCCGTGATATCGACCCACGAACCGTAATCGGTATAGTAAGCGGGCCGGAAGCCCCAATCCATCGAACCGACGGCAATGACCGGACCGTAAGCCGCCGGATAGACCGCAGCGTCCCCGTAAACATCGCCGTCGTTGCCGGCCGCAAAGATCACCAGTCCGCCCTGCAACGGGGAATCCGGATTCTTGGCCGCCGCGCCCCGGATAAACGTGTCGATCGCATCGCGCATCGACCCGAAGCCCTGATTCCACTCCTTTTCGAATTGCTCCGGAGGTATCGGATTGCCGTCGCTGTCTTCCAGCAGATACCCCCAGCTGTTCTGGGCGATAACCGCACCGTTGGTCCAGGCATATTCGAACGCCTTGACGTTCTTGTTGGAGGTTTTGGCCCCCTCGCTGTTCCCCATAATCTGACAGGACATGATCTTCACGCCGCCCTGATTGCTCCGGCCGCCGGCAATGCCGCAGACGCCGCGTCCGTTGTTGTTCACGGCGGCGATCACACCGGCCACATGCGTCCCGTGATCGGCATAGCTCTCCGTGCCGTCCTCCTCCTTGGCGGGCGTCTTCCAGTCGAGCACCGAGGAGTTGTCCCAGAAATTGAAGCCGTGTTCCTGCGAATTTTTCGGATTGCTCCAGATGTTGGCCTTCAAGTCGGGGTGGTCGGTCTGCACGGGCTCGTCGATCACCGCCACGATAATATCCTCACTGCCGGTGCAGAGCTGCCAGGCATCGAGCAGATTGATGTCGGCACCCGCCTTCGGCTGATCGAAATGCCGATTCGGGCCCGGATTGTCGTAATGCCACTGATACTCCAGCAAAGGATCGTTCATCGCCGCTGCGGCACGTGTTCCGCCCATTTTGCAGAGATTGTCCCCGGAAGCCGGAATGGCCGGGCCGACGCTCATCGGGCGAATGTATCTCGGATTGATCTGGTACTCCACGACAGCGACGCCGGACAGCGCGGCAAAACGGCTGCCGATTTGTCCGAGATCGACGCTTTCGTCGAACGAAACGCTGTACCAACGGTTCATGCCGGTTTCGTCGTAAATCTCCTCCCAATCGGGATTGTAGGCGACGATGCGCTCGAAACGCCCGGCGCCGATCTCATTCAGCAACTCGTCGATCGTGCCGACGCCCGATCGCGTCACGGCTCCGCTGCGGGTGGCGGGCAGCTGCGCCTGCGCAACCGCGACAGCCTGCGCCATTTCGGGCGTGAGCTTTATGGAGATCTCCCCTTTCAGGGCCAGTTCGGAGGTAGGGGTCCCGACGATCCGGGGAGGGTTCGGGCCGGAGCCGCCGGAGAGTTCCGCCGGTTCTTTCGTACATGCAAACGCCGCAAACAGACATCCGATGAGTAGCAATCTCTTCATGATCCATCAAAATATTTAGATTTCAAAGGTATAATTTTTCTGCCAAAAACGAGTCCCACGGATGATAAAATCGAGCCGGAGCCGTTAAAAATAAGATTTTTTACTACTTTTGTCCACGACAAACCCCGGCTCCGGAAGGCGGTTCCCGGCAAAACCCGGTCAGCGTTCGGTCACGGAGGCGGCATAAACGATCCATACGGCGCGGAATACCACGTAATTATGAATTTCAAGAAAATATCGCTGTTCATCCTGTTGCTGCTCGTCGCAGACCAGGCTCTCAAAATCTGGGTCAAGACCCACATGCACCTCGACGAATCGATCATGGTCGTGCCCGACTGGTTCCAGCTGCGGTTCATCGAAAACAACGGCGCGGCCTTCGGCATGCACATCGCCTCGCGCGGCGGCTTCGACTGGGGCAAGCTGCTGCTGGGCATCTTCCGGATCGTGATGGTCGGATTCATCGGCTGGCTGATGTACCACCTCGCCTGCAAGCGCAAGGATACGCCCAAGGGGGTGATCGCGGGTCTCGCGCTGATCTTCGCCGGAGCCATGGGCAACATCCTCGACAGCGCCTTCTACGGAGTGATCTTCTCCGAATCGACGCCCTACACCGTGGCGCAGTTCGGGGGCCATTACGCCGGATTCATGATGGGCAAGGTGGTTGACATGTTCTATTTTCCGCTGTTCCAGTGGAATGGCGTGCCGCGCCTGCTGCGCTTCCTGGTAGACAGCAACAACTACTTTTTCGGCGCCATCTTCAATCTGGCCGACGCCTACATCTCCGTAGCCGTAATCTATCTGCTTCTGTTTCAGTACAAATTTTTCAGCAAGTAGATTTTTTTCGAAAAAAGAGTTGTCGATTCAGAAAAAAGTATTACTTTTGCACACCGCAATTCCAGAAATGCCCAGGTGGCGGAATAGGTAGACGCGCACGTTTCAGGTGCGTGTGCCGCAAGGCGTGCAGGTTCGATTCCTGTCCTGGGCACTGGTTAATCCTCGTGATCGGTTGATTACGGGGATTTTTTTCTTTTTCAGACATGGAACGCATGTGGGCATTGATTACCGGAGCCAGTTCCGGCATCGGATACTGCTACGCCGAAGAACTGGCTTCGCGCGGCTATCCGCTGGTCATCGTCAGCAACGAAGAAGCGGCGCTGTGCAAAGCCGCCGACAGACTGGCCCGGCAATACGACGTGGAAATATGTCCGATTCCGATGGATCTGGCAACGGCAGATGCCGCCGACAGGCTTTATGAGGCATGCCGTGAACGGAACATCCGGATCGACGTGCTGGTCAACAACGCCGGCATGTATCGTTTCGGCGAAACGCTCGACATCGACAACGGCTTCACGACGAAGATGCTCGCCCTGCACGTCCTCACTCCGACGCGTCTTTGCCTCCTTTTCGGGCAGGATATGCGCCGGCAGCGGCACGGATATATCCTGAACATGTCCTCCGTAACGGCATGGCTGGCCTATCCGGGAATCAATGTCTACGGGGCGACGAAACGCTATCTGAAAAATTTCTCGCGGGGCCTGCACACGGAACTGCGCGACTACGGTGTGTACGTGACGGCGGTCTGTCCGGGTGCGGTGGATACCGACCTCTACAATCTGAACGAAAAACTGCGGCGGCGCCTGGTGCGGTCGGGCATTATGCTGCCGCCCGGGAAACTCGCCCGCAAGGCGGTGCGTGCGTTGTTCCGCGGCAAAGCCGTGCTGGTTCCCGGTCTGCTGAACCGCCTGGCATTGCCGCTCATCGGGCTGATCCCGCACGGCCTGATCCGCCGTGCGGCACGCCGGTCGGGCATCCTGCCGCTGCAATCGTAACATCCGGATTCATCGTTCGGTAAAGGTTCCGTAACAGAGGGTTTTTATCTTCGCACTTTGCAAAATGATTTTTTTCATGCGGATAAAAATTATATCTTTGGATAATCATACCTCTCCATGAACCGCCCGAACGGACATATCTCCCGCGAATCTTTCGACGCCTTGTACGCCGATTACAAGCCGCGTTTCGTCCGGATCGCACAGTCGTACGTCCGCAACGGCATGGTCGCCGAGGACATCGTGACCGACAGTTTCCTCTACCTCTGGGAGCACCGCGCGGAGCTGACGATCACCGCGAGCCTCCCCGCCTACGTGCTGGGCGCCGTGAAACACGGCTGTCTGGAATGGCTGCGCAACGAGAAGAACCGGCTGAATATCCGGCAGCAAATCCACACCACGGCCTATCACAGCATTCAGGCCCGCATCACGGCGTTGGAAGCCTGCGACCCCGGCCAGCTCTTCGCCTCGGAGGTCGCCGCGATCGTGCAGGAGGAGATCGCCCGCATGCCCGAGCCGATGCGGAGCATATTCGTCGCCAGCCGCTTCGACGGCAAGACCTATCAGGAGATCGCCGACACGACGGGCATCAGCGTCCGCAACGTGAAAGCCGCCATCCAGCGGGCGCTGGGCATCATGCGCGAAGCGCTGAAAGACTATCTTCCGGCCTGGCTGATTTCGCTGCTGCTCAGCGAGATGCGTTTTTAATAAAATTTATTTAGCCCGATCCGCCCTTTTTCCGTGTCCATCCGCCGCGCCCACGCACCTTATGGATGTATGGAAAAAGAATTGTTGTACAAATACATCGACGGCCGGACCTCGGAAGCGGAGGAACAGGCCGTCGTGGATTGGCTGCGGGCCGATCCCGAACACCAGCAGGAGCTGAACGCCCTGTGGTTCGTCCACAATACCACCCTCGTCAACGCACCCCGTCCCGCCGGCCGGCCGATGCCCGCCGCACGTCCGCAATGGCTCCGCCTGCCAGCCGTGCGCCGCTGCATGCAGGCCGCTGCCGCCCTGCTGCTGCTCGCGGGAACGTGGTACGCCTCCCGGAGCGTCGTCATCGAGAAGACGGCCAATCAGTATCTCTCGATTGCCGCCCCCGCGGGACAGCGCGTGGACATCACGTTGCAGGACGGCACGACCGTCTGCCTGAACGCCGGGGCACGGCTGGAATACCCGCTGCGGTTCGGCAAGACCCGGCGGGTGAAGCTCTCCGGCGAAGCGATGTTCGACGTGGACCACGACGCGGCGCGCCCGTTCGTCGTGGAGACCTTCGCCTGCAACGTCGAGGTGCTGGGAACGAAATTCAACGTCGCGGCCGACGAAGCTGCCCGCGAATTCTCCACGGCCCTGCTGCGGGGCCGGCTCCGCGTAACGAACAAGCTCACCCGGGACGACGAAATCGTGATGAACACGAACGATTTCGTCAGCCTCAGCGGCGACCGCCTCGCCCTGCGGAGCATCGAAAACACCGACGACTACCTCTGGCCGGAGGGCATATTCAACCTGGCGGGGCATAACTTCGGAGAGATCATCGCGCGGCTCGAAAGCCTCTACGGCGTGACGATCGCCATCGAAAAGACGGCGAGTCCCGAGCTGAACATCATCCGCGGCAAGATTCCCGTCGCCATGGGGCTGGACTACGCCCTGCGGGCGCTCCAAAAGATCACTCCGTTCGAATACGAATCGGCGGACAACGGCACGATCACCATCCGGTGAACCGAAACGATCCCGAACAAAACCTTAAAACAAGATAGCCCATGAACGACAGCTGACCCACGGTATGCCGCATAAAAAAGCCCGCAGGCGTTGCAACCACCCGCAGGCACCGCGGCCAATAGAATTCGAACCAATCCTAACAACCACTAACTGACAAATTTATGAATAAAAATTTTATTCAGCAAATTAAATGCCTGTTTATAATTTTATTCATAAGCTGCTTCTGTCTTTCCACCTGGGGGGGGGAACTGCACGCCCAGAACCCCAAGCTGACGCTGAAGTTCCGCGATGCCGGCATGGAGCAGATTATGAATGAGATCGAGAAACAGATCAATTACTATTTCATCGTAGACAAAGGGGTCGATATCAAACGCACCCTCACGATCGATGTCACCGACAAACCGCTGACCGCGGTGCTGGACCAGCTGGTCGCCGGGACGGACACCCGTTACAGGGTCTATCAGCAGAACATCTACCTTTCGGTCGTCAAGCGCGACGCCTCCAAACCGGTGCGGATCAGCGGCAAGGTGATCGACGCGCGGGGCGAACCCGTCGTCGGGGCCTCGGTGGTCGTCCGGGGCACGACGCTCGGCACCAGCACGGGCATCGACGGCGCCTTCTCGCTGCAAATCCCCGCGCCCGCCGAGACGGACGAACTGCTCGTCAACTTCATCGGCTACGAACCGGCCTCCGTCAAGATCGGTTCGCGGACGACCTTCGACATCACGCTCCGCGAATCCGCCGAGCAGATCGACGAGGTTGTCGTCACGGCCCTCGGCCTCACCCGCAAGGAAAAGTCGCTGGGCTACGCCGTCACCAAGCTCGGCAGCGACGCCCTGAACAACACCGTTTCGAGCAACTGGCTCAACGGCATGGCGGGCAAGGTCGCCGGACTGAATTTCGACCAGGCGGGACAGGGTCCCGGCGGTTCGATCCGCGTGACGCTGCGCGGCGAGTCGTCGCTCACGCACGACAACAACACGGCGCTGTTCGTCATCGACGGCGTGCCCATTTCGAGCGACATGGAGTCGTCGAACTCGGGTTCGCAAGCCTTCAACACCACGGCCCCGATCGACTACGGCAACGGCGCCAGCGACCTCAACCCCGAGGACATCGAGTCGGTCTCGGTGCTCAAAGGCCCCGCGGCGACGGCCCTCTACGGCTCGCGCGCGGCCAACGGCGCCATCGTCATCACCACCAAGTCGGGACGCCAGACCCCGGGACTGGGCATCTCGTTCAACTCGTCGGTGACCTTCGAAAAGGCCGGCTTCTGGCCCGACTTCCAGAGCGAATACGGCGCCGGCAACGGCAACAGCTCGAACCTCGACCAGCAGCGCAACTACAACTACTGGAGCGTTCCGGCGGCCAATGCCGAGGACGGCATTGCCAGCACCGGGCGCATCTATTCGCGCGTGGCCTTCGGCGCCAAATTCGACGGACAGCAGTTCTACCAGTACGAGTCGCGCAACTGGGACACCGACATGTACCGGCGCCTGCCGTGGGTCTACCGCGACTGGTACAAAGGCTTCTTCGACACGGGCGTGACCTGGAACAACAGCATCGCCTTCTCCTACAACAACGGCAAAGGCACCTCGGCGCGCTTCTCGGTGAAGGATTCGCGCAACGACTGGATCGTCCCCAACACGGGCTACGACAGCCAGAATTTCAACATGTCGATCACCAGCCAGCTCAACAAGTGGCTGCGCATGACGGGCAAGGTGACCTACTACCGCAAGAATTCGGACAACATGCCCATGTCGGGTTACAGCGCCGCATCGCCGCTCTACACCCTGATCTGGAACCCCAACGTGGTGGATGTCTCGTCCTACTACCGCGAATACGCCTACGGCCGCATCGACCGGATGTACGAGGAGGGCACGCCCCAGCTGCTCATCAACTCGACCTATGCGGACAACGTCTACATGCAGGTCTACGAGCAGCTCAACACCCTCGACCGCGACCGCGTGTTCGGCAACATGGCCCTGAACATCAACCTTGCGAAGGGGCTGACGCTCGACCTGCGGACCGGCATGGACTTCAACAACGAGTTCCGCACGCAGCGCAAGCCGTGGTATTCGAACGGCTACCCCTACGGCTACTACAAGGAGCAGACGGTCACGTCGCTCGAAGTCAACAGCGATTTCCTGCTCTCCTACACGCGCAAAATGGGCGACTTCGACATGCGGGCCTCGTTCGGCGGCAACAACATGCTCTGGAAACGCCGCAACATCTACTCCCAGACGGCCGACGGACTGCTGGAAAAGAACGTCTACAAGATGGCCAACTCGATCAGCTCGCCCGTCTACCGCTCCTACCGCTACACCAAGTCGATCAACTCGTTCTACGGCTTCCTGTCGCTGGGGTGGCGCGACATGGTCTACCTCGACATCACGGGCCGCAACGACTGGTCATCGACGCTCGCCCCGGGCAACAACTCCTATTTCTACCCCTCGGTCTCGGCCAGCGTGCTGCTCGACCAGGTGTTCAATTTCAAAGAACACGCTCCGTGGGTCGATCTGCTGAAAGTCCGCGGCTCGTGGGCCAACGTGGGTAACGACACCTCGCCCAACAAACTGGTGTCGGTCTACTCCAACGGCGGTTTCCCCAGCTCGTACTACCTGAGCAGCGAGATCCAGAACTACTACCTCAAACCCGAGAACGTCGAGAGCTGGGAGGTGGGCCTCGAAGGCAAGCTCTTCAAGAGCCGCCTCAATTTCGACGTGGCCTATTACCACAGCGAAACCACCGACCAGATCATCACCGTGCCGATCGACCAGGCCGTCGGCGCCACGTCGGTCGTCGTCAACGCCGGCTGCGTGCGCAACCGCGGCGTCGAGATCTCGGCGCGCTTCCAGCCCGTCAAGACCAAGGAGTTCGAATGGACGATCAGCGCCAACTGGTCCAAAAACTGGAACAAGCTGGTCGAGCTGGCCGACGGCGTGGCGATGTGGAACCTCAACCCCAACATCACCGTCGGCGGCAACATCTACATCCGCGCCTACCCCGGCACCGAGCTGGGACGCCTCTACGGCCGCGGCTACGAACGGGCTCCCGAAGGGGCGTTCTACGTCGATGCCGACGGCTCCTACGTCGATTGCTCGAACCAGATCGTCGTGGACGCCGAGACCGGCAGCGCCCGGCTCACCTCGACCGAAGACGAACTGCTCGACCTGGGGAGCATCTACCCCGACTGGACGGCCGGCATGAGCCACTCGCTGTCGTACAAGGGGTTCCGGCTGGGGCTGTCGTTCAGCGCCCAGTGGGGCGGCAAGACCTATTCGATGACCCACTTCGCGCTGGCCTATCAGGGCAAGCTGAAGAACTCGCTCAAAGGGCGTTACGCCGGCATGATCGTCCCGGGCGTGAACCTCAACGAGAACGGCACCTACTCGAAGAACACCACCATCACGACCGACATCGTCGATCACTACACCAACTACGTCTACGCCCGCGAGAACGCCGAAGAGAACGTCTTCGACACCTCGTTCCTCAAGCTCAAGGAGCTGCGTCTGGAATATTCGCTGCCGCGGCACCTCTGCTCCAAAACGCGGGTTTTCCAGGGCATCACCGTCGGCGTCTACGCCACCAACCTCTTCTGCTGGACGAACTTCCCGCTCTACGACCCCGAGGCGGGCTACGCCGTGGGATCGTCCATTTCGCGCGGTATCGAAGCCGGTGCCTACCCGATGACCCGGACCTACGGCATAAACCTGAAACTGGACTTCTAAAAACCGACTCCGCACTATGAAAAACATACTACGATACACGCTGGCGATCTGCACGGCGGGCCTTCTCCCGGTCGCCTGCACCTCGAATTTCGACGAGTACAACACCAACCAGAACCAGATGGAGATGGGCGACGTACACCCGCTGAACCTGCTGGAGCACATTCTCTTCACGGGAGCCGACGGCATGGTCTACCGCACGTGGCTGCTCAACAACGAGCTGATCCAGTACACCGTGCAGATGTACACCGAGAACGTCCACCGCTACATGATCCGCGACAGCTACAACAGCGGCACGTGGAACCACCTCGCCCGCTGGGCGGCCAACTCCGACCACATGATCGAACAGGCCGTGAAGAACGGGGATGCCAACTCGGAGGCCATCGCCCTGACGATGCGGGCGCTGTTCGTCTCGAACTGGACGGACATCTACGGCGACATCCCCTTCAGCGAGGCTTTCCAGGGGCGCAACAACGTCCTCAAACCCAAGTTCGACACCCAGAAGGAGGTCTACACGCAGCTTTTCGCCGACCTCGAACGCGCCAACTCGCTCTACGATCCGTCGCGGGCGCTGCGCTACCCGAACAAGGACCTGATGTACAAGGGCGACATCGCCAAATGGCGCAAGTTCACCAACTCGCTCCACATGCGGCTGCTGATGCGGTTGCAGAACCGCGACGCGGAGATGGGCGTGAGCGAGAAGCTCCGCGAGATCGTCTCGAACCCCTCGCGCTACCCGGTCATGGCGTCGAACGCCGACAACGCGGCGCTCTTCTACACCAACGTCGATCCCTTCATCGGGCATTTCGGCACCACGACGCTGCAAAGTTTCACCTCGAACTCGCACCGCATGGCCGAACACCTGGTCAACCTGATGAACAACACCAACGACCCGCGGCTGGGCATCTACGCCGTGCAGCAGAACAACGAATGGACGGGGCTGGTCAGCGGCTACCCCACCACGGAGACCAACGCCACCAACTGCGCCTACTTGAACAAGGACGTGCTGGGCGACTACACCTCGCCCTATACGTTCATGCGCTACGACGAGGTGCTGTTCATCCTCTCCGAGGCGGCGTTCCGCGGCATGATCCCGGGAGGCAGCGCCGCGGCGCAGCAGTATTACGAGCAGGCGGTGCTGGCGTCGATCGACTACTGGGACGAGATCAACCCCTCGCCCACCTACGAGATCACGCAGGCGCAGAAGAACGCCTTCATGCAGATCGTCGCCTTCGACAACACGCTGGAACAGATTCTCAACCAAAAGTACATCGCCCTTTTCTGGGAGGGCTACGAGGCGTGGCACGAGTACCGCCGGACGGGTTATCCCAACTTCAAGATCGGCAAGGGCACGGCCAACGACGGCGTGCTTCCCACGCGCTTCATCTACCCGGTGACCACGGTGGACACCAACCACGAAAACTACCTCAAGGCGATTGCCAACCAGGGTCCCGACAACATGAAGACCCGACTCTGGTGGGCACGCAAGCAGTAATCCCGAAAAACACCGAACAATGAATACCGAACGAATCATATCGCATACGAAATACCGTCTCGCCGGGCTTCTGGCGTCCGTTGCGCTGCTGGCCGCGGGATGCACCGCGGACGAGGACACCGACGCCCCGTACCTCTACTTCGGCGAGGAGATCGAATCGCTCTCCTACACGGTCAATGGAGGTTCGCTGACCGTCGAGATGTATTCGAACATGGGCCCGTGGGTCATCGAACCCGCCTACACGGGCGACGAGGAGTGGATCGACATCTGGCCCGACGAAGGCGACGACAGCGGCCGCTTCACGGTCACCGTCGCGGCCAACGACGGAGCCTACACACGTTACAGCACGGTCAACGTCGTCATCGGCGGCCGGGTCGTCAAGTCCTTCGAGGTCATGCAGTCGGGCGTCGATCCGTCGATCGCCCTCGACATGGGCTCCGACCATATCATGACCGCCTCGAAAGGCGGCACGATCACCGTTCCGCTGAAAACCAACGTCGGCTGGAAACCCGTGGCGCTGGAGAGCGCCGCCGGATGGATCTCCTTCGGCGAATCGGCCGATGCCGCCCAGGAGCTGATCGTCGCTCCGAACACGGGCGGCGAACGCACGGGCGTCGTGCGCTTCCAGGCCATCGGCACCAACATGGAGAAGCTCTACGCCGACCTGACGATCGTGCAGTTCGACACGGCGCAGGACCCCAACAACGGCGAGAAGCTGACCGTCGCCGAGGCCGTGGCCCGCTACGCCGACGCAGGCAAGATCACCGACAACGTATGGGTCGAGGGCTATGTGACGAGCGACCGCGAGAAACGCAACTTCGACCTCAACGTCATGACGCTTCAGGACGACAGCCGCCGCGGCCTGCTCTTCGAGTTCGCCTCGACGAACGACAACACGTTCCGCATGAACGAGCGTCTGAAAGTTCATCTGCTGGGCCAGCAGCTGGTCACCGACGCAACGACCCGTTCATTGAAGGTGGCGGCCTTCACCTCGAATTCGGTCTTCGAACGCGACGAGGCGGGAACGGGCATCGCCCCCGTCGAACTGGAGAGCATCGCCGAGCTTCCGAACTACGAGAACACGCTCGTGACGCTCAAAAAGGTCGAGTTCGTCCAGCCCGCCGGCACCTACTGCAACATCGACGAACGCTACACGCAATCGACGCCCTCCTACGCGACGATCGCCTACAACGCCACGGCGATGCCCTTCTGCGACGGCAACGACTTCTACGGCCACCTGCTGCGCGACGAGGAGGGCAACACCTGCAAGCTCTACACGACGACGTGGTTCCTCGACCGTTTCGCCGCGCTCGTTCCCGAGGGCTCGGGACCGCTGACGGGCATCGTCACCAAGTATTACAAGCAATCGACGGGCGAGGTCTACATCATCCGCCTGCGCCGGCACGAAGACAACCGGGTGTCGTCCGACGCTTCGACGCGCATGTCGAAGACGCTGATCCAGTTCGGGCCCTTCGACGACACGAACACCTACGACAAACTGACGCCGCGCGTGGGCAGCGGCCAGCTCACGACGACCATGTGGTCGGCCGTGCAGGCCGGCGCCGGCGGCATCTCGATGGACTGGGGCTGGAGCTACGCCCGCATGGCCCCGGCCACGGTGACGGTCAAGAGCGACGGTTCGCAGAGCATCTCCCCGGCGCTGTCGAACAGCTACACGAACTTCAACGTCCTCGCCTGCGTCTCGTGCCAGTATTTCTGGGACTGCACCGCCTCGACGATGAACCGCACCGACGCCCCCGAGGGCTACAAGGGCGAGTGCTGGGTCTTCCACGTGAACGACTTCACGCCCAACGCGTCGAAAGACCTCTACCTCACCTTCGCCCTGGCCAGCTCGCAGACCGGCCCGATGTATTTCGACATCGAGTGGGGCGAGGAGGAGAACGGCCCGCTGTCGGCGTACACCAAGATCGGCGAAATCATCTCACCCGACTGGTACTCGTGCCACCAGTTGCAGCAGTTCATCCTCAAACTCCCCGACGAGATGAAGAGCAAGCAGAAGTTCACGATCCGCTTCCGCGTCACCCGCAACTGGAACGCCGGCAACGGCATGGTGAACGGCAGTTCGACGGAGAGCACGACCGTCGCCAAGGGCGGCGCCCCGCGCATCAGCTTCTGGCAGATCGCCGAGATATAAGAACCTCAAAAAACGCAATGAACCATGAACAACCGTAAATTCAGATACCGGATCGCAACGCTCCTCTCCGTGCTGGCGCTCCTGACCGCCGGATGCAGCGACGACACGACGGAGAACACCGCCCAAAGGGACCGGCTCGTCACCGATCTGCTGGTCCCCGGATCGACCTTCTACACCTCGACCACCAAGGAGCTGACCATTCAGGGCAAGGGCTTCGCCGAAGGGGATGCGCTCGCGCTGGCCGACGTTGCCACGGGAACGGAGATTCCGCTCACGCTCAAAGCGATCGACCACGCCTACGTCACCTTCGCCGTACCGCAGGAGATCCCGACGGGCTCCTACCGCCTCGTCGTGCACCGCGGGCGGGAGAGCCAGGTGCTGGGCATCCTCAAATTCCGCCGCAGCCTCGACATCGAAATCCCCGACAAGGAGGGCATGAACGTCAAGGGCGTGGTCTTCTGCGGCTCGCTGCCCGTCGCGGGCGTGGTCGTCTCCGACGGCGAGGTCGTCACCACGACCGACGACGCGGGCTGCTACTACCTCGCCTCGAAGAAGCACCACGGCTACGTCTTCATGAGCGTGCCTTCGGGCTACGAACCCCAGTCGGAAAACTCCGTGCCCCTGATCTGGGGTCCGGTGACCCCCGGCGAGGAGGCGTGCGAACAGGTCGATTTCGAGCTGGTCGAGGCCCCGGGACAAGATGATTTCGACCTGCTGGTGCTGGCCGACATCCACCTGGCCAACCGTTTGGGCGACATCGCCCAGTACAAGGAGCTGATGCTTCCCGAGGTGAAGAACTACATCGCCGCTTCGCCGAGAAAGGTCTACATCATGAACGTCGGCGACATGACCTTCGACCTCTACTGGAATTCGAACAAGTACAACCTGGGCGACTACACCAACACGCTCAAGGACTCGGCCATCCCGGCCCTGATCTACCACGTCCCGGGCAACCACGACAACGACGAATACGCCAACGACGACTACACGGCCGAACAGCCCTACAAGGACAATCTCGGGCCGACCTACTATTCGTTCAACATCGGCAAGGCGCACTTCATCATGCTCGACAACACGGTCTACCTCAACGCCGGGGCCGACGCCTCGACCCGGACTCCGGGCGACCACTCCTACAACTCCGCCTTCACGGAGATGGAGCTCGCGTGGCTGAAAGCCGACCTGGCGACCGTCAAGGACAAGAACGCCCCGCTGGTGATCGGCACCCACTGCCAGGTGTTCTACTACAACTCGTCGCTCGACATCACCCCGTCGATGGCCTACGGACACTCGACGGTGCTCGACCAGCTGCTCGCCGACTTCACGGACGTGCACATCATCTCGGGACACACCCACAACAACACGACGATGAAGATCCGCAACGGCCTGATGGAGCACAACACGGGCGGTTCGTGCGCGACGTGGTGGTGGACGGGCTATTACAGCAACGGCCACATCTGCAAGGACGGCGCGCCGGGCGGCATGGGGGTCTACGAGTTCCGGGACACCGACCTCGAATGGTACTACAAGGGCTACGGCGAACCGCGCGATTTCCAGCTGCGGACCTACGACATGAACAACGTCAAGACCTTCTTCGCCAACAACTCGGTCATCCGCAACATGATCCGCTACTACCCCGACCGCAACGACTACGCCAACGTGGGCAACAACGTGGTCTACATCAACGTCTGGGGCTGGGACCCCGAATGGAAGGTCTCGGTGAAGGAGAACGGCGTGGAACTCAACCCCACGCGCGTCTACATGAAAGACCCGCTGCACACCTACGCCTACGACGCCACGCGCGTCTACAAAAACTCGAACAACACCTACACCGAGGTGCTGACTTCGAGCAACAATTATCACCTCTTCGCAGCGAACGCTTCGAGCGCCACCTCGACGCTCACGATCGAGGTGACCGACCGTTTCGGCAACAAGTACACCGAGACGATGTCGCGTCCCAAGGAGTTCGCCGCACAGATCGAGAACCTGTAAAAGCGAGTAAACGATGAAAAAACTGCAAACATACCTGTCGGGCATCGCCGCCGTGCTGCTGGCGGCACTCGGCGCCTGCACCGACGACGACAAGACGCTCAACGATGTCTATCTGGAAACCGACGCCTCCTATTACAGCGCCAACGCGCGCGGTCTGACCTACAACGGCGAGGAGGTGGTCATCCGCATCAAGTCGAACACCTACTGGATGGTCACCTACGACAAGGGAACCGGGCTCGAAGAGCCCTGGTTCACCCTTGCTCGGGAAGGCGGCAACGGCAGCGCGGACCTCACGGTGACGGTGCAGCGCAACGACGGCAACGCCCGCTCGGCCGAACTGAAACTCGTCACCAACCGCAACGTCACGACGACCGTGACGCTCTCGCAGGCCGGCATCGGCGAACGGGTCTACTTCTACGGCGACGACTTCGGCGACGGGGGCGCAGGCTCTTCCGTCACGGAGTTCGGGGGCTGGAACCTGCGCGGCATGGGCATCGACGAGACCTACTACGACGGTCAGAACGCCACCCTCGACGCCGGATCGCCCTCGGCGACCTACGACGGGGCGTCGGGCGGCAACAACGTCCTCTTCGGCGAAGGCGGCTGGCTCACGCTGGGCGGCATCGCCACCAAGGGCGACTACAACTTCATCTTCTCGTTCGGCGTAAGCAACGACACGAAAGCGCCTTCCGCCGGCGATCTCAAACTCTGCATCAGCCAGGACCGCGTACAATGGACCCCCGTGGAATACACGCTGCCCGCCTCGGCGGAGGCCGGCAAATGGAGCACGGTGCGCATCCCGTTCTTCATCAAGGAGGGGTGCCTGGCGGTCTTCTTCCGCTTCGAAAGCGCCTCGGCAGGCTACCGCATCGACGATCCCGCGCTCGAAGAGGGCGACGGAACGGGCGAGACGATCACGTTCCTCGAAGATGTCGTCAACTACATCAAGACGGTGCTCTGGGAGGACGACTTCTCGTGGGCCAATAACGCCGCCTATGTGAAGAGCGACGCCTGGACGGGCTCCGACGGCACGCGCATCGACAAATGGAGCAACTATCCCTCCTCGACCAACGGCTGGACGATCGAATCGGGCCGTGCGACCTCCTATCCGCGTTCGGCGGGTTCGGCCAGCGGCACCGGATGCCTCAAGAGCGGCTGGGCCAACGGCGGCGCGGGGCTCTTCTCGCCCAAACTCGAAGCCATCGGCAGCGAAGCCAAGGACATCACCGTCGAACTGACGCTGGCCGGCTGGACGCTGAACAACAAACCCGACAACGACCAACTGTGCATCCGCGTCGTCGGAGGCGGCACCATCGGCAACGCATCGAACACCGAACAGGTCTTCAGCATCGGCAGCTGGAACGAATGGACCGTCCACGAATTCGAGATTTTCGGGGCCACCGCCGCAACGCAGATCTACATCGGTTCGACGATCGAGGCCAACAACCGCTGGTTCATCGACCGCTTCCGGCTGATCCACGTCACCGAGAAGCCCGGCGACTTCGAACCCGAGCTCACGACCGACCCCGAATCGCTCGAATTCATCACCGCAGGCGAAGACAAGCCGGTGAAAGTGACGGCCAACGCCGCATGGAGCGTCCGCAGCGAAGCCGGCTGGCTATCGTTCGCGCCCGAAGGCGGCGATGCGGGGACCTCGACGGTGACGATCACCGCCGAACGCAACCAGACCGGAGCCGAACGCCCCGCGACGGTCGAATTCCTCATCGACGGCGAGGTGATCGCAACGCTCGGCGTGACGCAGAGCGGCGAGGAGATCCAATACGCCCCGTCGCCCGTCGGCCTCACGCTGATCGACGCATCGGCCACGGTGCTGACCTTCGGGTGGGACGAACCCGCCGAAGCGACGCACAAATACCGGACGGCGCTGTTTACCGACAAGGAGGGCGAACCCGTCCAGCAGTCGCCGGAATTCACGCTGGATGCGAAATTCCCGACCCCGATCTTCACTTTCGGCGGCCTCGAACCCTCGACGACCTACCAGCTGGCCGTGCAGACGATCAGCACGACCGACGGTGTGGAGGATTCGCCCTACGTCTTCCTCGAAAGCCGCACGACCGCCACGCAGACCGCCACGCCGGGCGCACTGGTTTCGATGCGTTTCGACCGGCTGAAATGGTGCGGCGACCATATGTTCAAGGCTTACGGCCTGCGCCCGGCGAGCGTCGGCGGCACGGTCGCTCCCGATGCCGCAGCGAACACCCTGACCAATGCCAACACGGGCGGTTCGTCCGATGTCTTCAACACCCACAGCGATGCCTTCCGGGCCGACCGCGGGGTGAGCGGCTGGTACGGACTTCGCGCCTACGAATATCCGGGCTACATCAAACTGGGGAGTGCTAAACAAGCAGGGTTCCTCGTGACGCCGAAGCTGAGCGGACTGAGCGAAGCCGCTGCCGTGCGCATCTCGTTCCGCCTCGGCAACTGGAACGAACCCAATGCCGACGGCTCCGTCTTCACGATCGACAAGGCGGTCGTCCGGGTCGGCATCGTCCCGGAGGAAGTCACCGACGCCGACCTGAAAAGCTATGCGAACGCCTATACGCTGACGCAGAATCTCGTTTTCACGGCCGACGAAGTTCCCGTATCGGCGACTCCGCAGACATGGACCGAAGTATCGCTCGAAGTGCCTGACGTGAAACCGACCGACCGCCTGATCATCTACGCCACGGTTGACGGCACGGAAAAAGAGGGCAAGGCCCGCTACGAGGTGGACGACATCGAGGTCGTCCCGAGCAGCGTGAAACCCGTCACGGTCGTCTTCGAGGATACGTTCTCGTGGGTCAACACTTCGGTAGACTGGGCCAACAAACTGGAAGCCTACAAGGACAACTGGGCCGTATTCGATGGCCGCGTCTATGCCAAGTACTTCTGCCTCCAATTCGGCACGGGCTCCTACGAGGCAGGCATCACGACGCATGCTTTGACGGAGCTGGGCGCAACGCCGACCGACATCACCATCGAGGCTCAACTCACGGGCAACGCCGCCAACAAGCAAAGCGCCTATTTCAAAATCACGGGTGCCGGTTCCTTCTCAGCGACAGAAAGCGTAACGGAAGCCACCGTCCAGCTCGACGGGTTCATACCCAACGCCAGTTCGGGAGCGACCGGCGAAGGATTCGACGGCTGGGAGACCAAGACATTGACGGTCTACGGCGCCGATCAGACCACACAGATCCGCCTGGCCTGCGTGAAGGTCGGCAGCGTGACTCAGCAGTTCTGGCTCAACAGCTTCCGCATAACCAAATAGCGGACGCATATTTACAAAAGGGGAGGGTAGGTTTTCAACCTACCCTCCCCTTTTTGAAGTTACATTTTAAGGTCAATCCTCCAGAGAGGTCGTTTCAAGAGGCGTATCGCGGATGCAACGGATGCTGTACGCATTGGTACGCTGGTAAGGATTCACGATCACCTGTCCGCTCATGAAAAGCAAACGGTTCGCATTATTGTAGTTATCGCCCTTTTTCGCAGCGGAGGAATTCGTCCAATAAACACCTCGTGAATTTCCATTTTCCGTATTTGCCGACGATGACGAGTAAAGCATATCGCCGGATGAAGGCAAGTGCAAATCGGATTCTGCGAATACGGTGTTCGGATCGCTGATCGAATATTTCTTATTATAACTCAACGTCGTATTCAGAATCGCTCCGGCCATGGACAAGAATTCGTTGACAGTCGGCACCCGATAACCCTCCGGACAGGGATTGTTAATGTTCGTTTCATCGGTCAAAGGCGCATGCCATTCATAGTCGGTGTATTTTCCGCCCCAAAGACCCGTTTCCTGCGTCGAAGACTGCGAAGCCCAGTCATTGGGTTCTGCATTCGTCGGAATAAATTTATCGTGCCCGGCATTCGCCCGATCGGGGACACGTTCATTAATCGAAGCAATGCCATTCACCAATGCCCCCGCAGCAGCATCAGACCATGAGGTTTTTTCATGTCCGTCAGCCTTGCGCGACCATTGAAACAGCGAACCGTAAGCCTCGTAATCACCTTTCGATTCGGCGACCTTTCTGGCTCCCAGATTGCGGTCAAGCCAGGTCTGCGTCGCTTTCGTACCGTCGGAAAGCGTCACTTCGATATTCACAGGGTAATAGATCAGCTTATAATACTCGTCCGCACCGTCATAATTACGGTCCTTGACTCCGGATACCGTCACCTTGCATTCGGCCTTCTGCTTGCTGCCGTCATTGGCCTTGGCCGTAATGGTGGCGCGGCCGTGTCCGACAGGCGTAATGACACCCTCCTGCGATACGCGGGCCACTCCTTCATCGGACGAAAGCCACTCCAACGTAGGGATCGACGGATTCTCGGGTGTGACGGCCGCAGTCAAAGCAATCGGATCGTCGGTCACGAAGAAATCGTGAAAGGTCGAACTGAGCGTGATCGAAGTGATCGGCACATCGGCGATGAACGGCGTAACCGTCACCTCCACCTCCGCCGTGCGGCGCATGTCGCTGGTCTGAATGCCGATGGTGGTCACACCTTCGGCCTTGGCCGTGATGAGACCTTCGGAGCTGACCGTCGCAACTTCAGGATTGGTGTTGTACCAAGTGATTTTCTTGTTGCCGCAGTCTTCGGGAGTGAAGATAATCTGCAAACTGTACGTTTTGGTTTCGGGGAGACTGAGCGTCGGAACGTCGAAACTTACGCTCTCCACATGCACGAAATGCGGGGGCGTATCCTCTTTCTCCATGCAGGATGAGAGCGACAAGACCGCCGTCAATGCCGTGAATAGACAGAAAAATCTTTTCATATCGGTTGGTTTAGGTTAATATTCCGAATCGGAAGGCCCTGAAAGAGCCTTGCAGAAACAAATATATTCGGAATAAACCTTTTTCGGGGACCGACGGCGGCAATAAATCAGCGGGAACGGTTTCGGGAACGGTTTAATCTTTCGGAATCGTTCCCGAAAAAGGAGCGTCCGAAGGAGGAAGGAAAGGACGGAACTACTCGGCATCGAGCATTTTGGGGTCGCTCGAACCACGAACGTTGAGCAGTCCTTCGAGCACGACGGTTCGGTTTTCCGAAGCAGGGTTCTGAATCTTCTCCAGCAAAAGCCGTGCTGCGGTCTCCCCCATCCGGTCCAGCGGCTGCGCCACGGAACTCAGCATAGGTTCGGTGACCAGCGCCGACTGCGATTCGGTGAAACCCATCACCGAAACCTGCTGCGGGACATGGAATCCTTTGCGTTTGAGCGCTTTCATAGCACCGATGGCCAGTTGGTCGTTGAACCCGAACAGGGCGTCGGGGACCGTTCCCTGCACGATGCAGCGGTTCATCATCCGGAAGCCCTCTTCACGGGTAATGGATTCGCAGCGAATGACCAGCGACGAATCGACCGGGAGGCCGTGTTTGCGTAAGGCGTCGGCATAGCCCCGGTAACGCAACCCCGAGAGGTCGATCTCCGAAGGGCCCTGGAAATGCATGATGCGCGGCATCGGCTGGCCCATCTCGCGACGGACGTTTATCAGATGCTCCACAGCGAAAAACGCCCATTTATAGTCGTCGATGACAACGCGGCTGGCCGCAACGTCCGTGGCGGCACGGTTGAAAAAGACCAGCGGAATGCCGCTGCCGATCAATTCCTTATAATAATCGGTATTGCGTCCTTTCTCTGTAACCGAGATCAGGATGCCTTCGACCATGCTCTCTTCCAGCAGTTGCAGGTTGCGCCGTTCGGCCTCGGCGGATTCGTTGCACTGGGTGATGAGCACATGAAAGCCTTCGCGTTCGAAAACCGTCTGGATCTGGATGATGATCCGGGCAAAAAACGAATTGATGAACTCCGGAACTACGACACCGATAATCTTCGTGCGCCGCTTGATCAGGTTCTGGGCGAACGGATTGGGGCGGTAGTGCATTTTCTCCGCCATCTCCATCACCGCCTTCTTGGTCTCGGGTTTGACATCGAAACGGTCGGCAAGCGCACGCGACACGGTCGATTTGGAGATTCCGAGCGCCCGTGCGATGTCTTTTATCGTGGTGTTTTGTGCCATGAATACGAAAAAATTTGAAGCAAGATACGCAGTTTATGTCAAAAATCAAATTCCATGCCTGGGAATTTCCGCATTTCCCCGGAGCGCAAAAACGAACCGGAACGCCTATGGGAGCGGTTGCATAAAATGGGAGCGTTCCCGAAAACGTTCCCGACGATTTTATGAACTCCGCCTGGGGCGGAAACGGTCCGAATGGAATATATTTGTTCTGGGCTAATCCGAAAACGACCTAAATGAGAACCGATTCATGGGCACTTTAGATTACGTAACCATTCTGCTGTTTGCCGCGGGCGTGATGCTCGCCGGCGTCTCCTTTTCCTCTACGGGTAAGAATATGAAGAGTTTCTTCGCGGGGGGGGGTAACGTTCCCTGGTGGATCAGCGGCCTTTCGCTGTTCATGGGCTTCTTCTCGGCCGGCACGTTCGTCGTCTGGGGCTCGATCGCCTATTCCCACGGATGGGTGTCGGTGACCATCCAGCTCACGATGGCCGCCGCGGGCCTCGCCGTCGGATTCTTCATCGCCCCGCGCTGGAACCGCACCGGCTGTCTCACGGCCGCCGAATATATCACCCGCCGCTTCGGCGTATCGACGCAGAAGATGTACACCTATCTGTTCCTCTTCATCTCGCTCTTTACGACCGGTGCATTCCTCTACCCCATCGCCAAGATCATCGAAGTCACGGCCGACATTCCGCTCAACACGAGCATCCTGCTGCTGGGGGCTTTCAGCATCCTTTACGTCACGATCGGCGGCCTGCGCGCCGTCGTGGTGACCGACGTGTTGCAGTTTCTCATTCTGTTCGCCGCCGTCATCATCGTCATTCCGCTCTCGCTGATAAAAGTCGGCGGAGCCGAGGCTTTCCTCGCAAAGGTTCCGGAGGGATTTTTCCAGACCGTATCGGGCGACTACACCTGGGTGTTCATCATCGCCTTCATGTTCTACAACCTCTTTTTCCTGGGCGGCAACTGGGCCTACGTACAGCGCTACACCAGCGTCAGCACACCCCGCAACGCCCGCAAGGTGGGATGGCTGTTCGGCATTCTTTATCTCGTCAGCCCCATCCTCTGGATGCTGCCGCCGATGATCTACCGCGTCTACAACCCCGGTCTCGAAGGGCTGGAAGCCGAAAATGCCTACCTGCTGATGTGCAAGGAGGCGATGCCCTCGGGGCTGCTGGGCCTGATGCTCGGCGGCATGATCTTCGCCACGGCCAGCTCGCTCAACGCCACGCTCAATATCTCGGCGGGCGTCTTCACCAATGATATTTTCAAACGCCTCTCCCCCTCCACTTCGGAGAAAGGGCTGATGCGGATCGCACGCTGGTCCACCATCGGTTTCGGCGTGCTGGCCATCGTCGTGGCGCTGCTGATTCCCCTGATGGGCGGTATTGTGAACGTCGTCATCAGCGTAGCGGCCCTCACGGGCGTACCGCTCTACCTGCCGCTTATCTGGTCGCTTTTCTCGCGCAATCTCAACGGGCGGGTCATCCTCACGACGACCGTAGTGAGCCTTGCGATCAACGCGCTGTTCAAGTTCGTCACGCCGCTCATGGGCTTCTCGCTCGACCGCGCCGAAGAGATGCTCGTAGGCGTACTGGTCCCGGCTCTGCTGCTGACAGGCTACGAAATCTACCACCGCATATGCCGTCCCGGCGAACAGATCCCGATGATCGAAAAGGCCCCCGCCGCCGCAACCGCCGAAGAAGAGGGTGCCGACAACAACCGCTTCAGCGTGATGGTCATCGGCATCGGCGCCATCCTCGCCGGAGTGTTCATCGCCGCATTGGGAGCATTGGCCGACGAACACAAGATGATCCCGCTGGGCATGGGACTGCTGCTGCTGGCGATCGGCGTCTCGGCTTATTCATACAGCAAAAAGAAATCCTGATCCAACTATGTTTACCTGCAATTTCGAAAAACAAAGAGCATTCCGACGCATCTCGCTACGAGCCGACTACGTAATCGCCGGAGGGGGCATGACGGGCGTATGCAGCGCCATCACCGCGGCGAGGGCCGGCGTCAAGGTCATCCTGGTCCAGGACCGGCCCGTGCTCGGAGGCAATGCTTCGAGCGAGGTGCGCCTGTGGGTGCTGGGCGCCACCTCCCATATGGGCAACAACAACCGCTGGTCGCGCGAAGGCGGCGTACTGGACGAGATCCTCGTCGAAAACACCTTCCGCAACAAGGAGGGCAACCCCGTGCTGTTCGATATGGTGCTGATGGACAAAGTGCTCGCCGAGCCCAATATCACGCTGCTACTCAACACAGTGGTCTACAAAGTCGAAAAGGACGACGACCGCACGATCGGCCGTCTCACGGCCATCAATCCGCAGAACGGCACGGAATACACGCTCGAAGGGCGTCTGTTCGCCGACTGCACAGGCGACGGCACGCTGGGCTACCTCGCCGGTGCTTCGTTCCGCATGGGCGCCGAGGAGAAAGAGGAATACGGCGAAGGGTTCGCCCCCGACAAGCGGGAATACGGCGAGCTGCTGGGCCACAGCATCCTCTTCTACATGAAGGACACGGGCCGCCCGGTGAAATACACGGCGCCGGACTTAGCCATCAAAGATGCGGAGCGCCACATCCCCAAATTGCAGAATCCCAACTATTTCAACCCCGCCCAGCACGGCTGCAAATACTGGTGGCTGGAATACGGCGGCCGTCTGGACACGGTGACCGACACCGAACGGATCAAATTCGAACTCTGGCGCGTGGTCTACGGCGTCTGGGACTATATCAAAAACTCGGGCAAATTCCCGCAGGCCGAGAACCTCACGCTGGAGTGGGCGGGACTCTTCCCCGGCAAGCGCGAAAGCCGCCGCTTCACGGGGCTCTACACCATCACCCAACAGGACATCATCGAACAGCATACCCACTACGACGCCGTGGCTTACGGCGGCTGGTCCATCGACCTGCACCCGTCGGACGGAGTATTCAGCCCCAGGAACGGCTGCAACCAATGGCACAGCAAAGGCGTCTATCAGATACCCTACCGCTGTTATGTGACCCCCGATCTGGACAACCTCTTCATCGGCGGCCGCATCATGTCGTCGAGCCACGTGGCCAACGGCTCGACCCGCGTCATGTGCACGGCGGCACTCGGCGGACAGGCTATCGGCATGGCCGCAGCGCTCTGTCTCGAAGAGAAATGCAAACCCGCCGATTATGCAGCCCCCGACAAGATCGTACGCCTGCAATCCGAGCTCGTCAAACTGGGACAGTTCATCCCCGGGCTCGACATCTCCGACAGCAAAAATCTGTTGGACAAGGCTTCGCTGCGCGTATCGAGCGAACTCCATCTGAATGAACTGCCGCACGACGGCACCTGGTTCCGGCTCGAATACCCGGCCGCTCAGCTGCTGCCCGTCAGCGGTCGCATGCCCCGTATCGAGATCGTCGCCGAAGCTGACGATGCCACCGAACTCCGCGTCGAACTGCGTAGCTCCCTGCGTCGGGAGAACTACACACCCGACCGCACCGACGCCGTCGAGGTCGTGCGGCTCGTCCAAGGAGAAAACCGCATCGCGCTGGACTTCGGCATCGAATACGACATGCCCCGCTATGTCTTCGTCTGCTTCATGGCCAACGACAAAGTGCGTCTGCCGCAGAGCGGACGTCTCGTGACGGGTCTCACGTCGGTCTTCAATCACATCAATCCCGCCGTCTCGAACTTCGGACGCCAGACGCCGCCCGAAAGCATCGGCGTCGAGGCATTCGAGTTCTGGTGTCCGAAACGCCGTCCCGAAGGGAAGAACTTCGCACTGCGTTTCACCCCGGCCATCGCCGCCTTCGGCGCGGAGCAGTTGCGGAACAGTTATTTCCGTCCCTACCTCGCTCCCAACGGCTGGGCCGCCGACATCGGCGACACCGCCCCCGAACTGGAAATCGCCTGGGAAGAGCCCCGGACTTTCTCGCAGATCCGGCTCTTCTTCGACACCGACGCCGATCACGCGATGGAAAACGTGCAGATGGGACACTACGACTCCGTGATGCCCTGCTGTATCCGCGGCTACATCCTTTCGGACGACACGGGGCGCGAGCTGGCACGCACCGAAAGCAACCACCAGACCGTCAACACGCTGACTTTCCCGGAGCCGGTAACGGCCCGGGGACTCCGACTCCGCCTCATGCGCCCGGAAGGCGATGTCTGCCCGGCGCTGATGGGCATTATCATCGAATCGAAAACAATGAAATAAACCAACCAACTTCAGAACCTATGAAAAAAGTCTACATGACCCTGGTAATGCTTTTCGCGATCGCGGCATCCATGGCACAGCCCAGGGAGATCAAGGGTGTAGTGCACGACGAGAACGACAAACCCATGTCGGGCGTCACCGTGTACGTGCAGGAAACGGGTGCTGGAACGATCACCGGCAGCAAAGGCACTTATTCGATCAAGATTCCGGGGCCCAAGAGCGAGATCACGTTCTCGTTCATGGGCTACAAAACGCTCAAACTGAAAGCCGACGATCCGAAGGCCAAATTCGACATCATCAAACTGATGCCCGACCAGCAGATGCTCGACGCCGTCGAGGTCGTACAGGTGGGTTACGGCACGCAAAAGAAAGTCAACCTGCTGGGATCGGCCGAGAACGTATCGGTCAAGGACCTCGAAAACCGCCCCATCACCCAAGCCTCGATGGCCCTGCAAGGCATGATCTCAGGTATCGACGTGGTCCAGAACTCGGGACAGCCGGGACAGGACCAGGGTTCGATCCGCATCCGCGGCGTGTCGTCCATCGCCAACAACAACGAGCCGCTGGTGCTGATCGACGGTGTCGAGGGCGACATCAACCAGATCAACCCCAAGGACATCGAGTCGATGTCGGTATTGAAAGACGCCTCGTCGGCAGCCATTTACGGCAACCGTGCGGCGGCCGGCGTCGTGCTCATCACGACCAAGTCGGGCGAAGGCTCGGGCGAGCTCAAAGTAAGTTACAACGGCAGCTTCTCGTTGCAGGAGACCACGGCGCTGCCCGAACCGGTGAAAGTGCTCGAATGGCTCGACCTGAAAGAGGAGATGTTCCTTTACAACGGTGAGATCAAGAATTACGACAGCGACCGTGAAAAATACATCTCGGGGGAGAAGGTGTCCGTGAACTACTACCTCCGCCATTTCCGTATCGCCCCAATGCACGACCACTACCTGAGCATGTCGATGGGCGGCAAAAACTACAACGGCAGCGTCTCGTTGGGCTACGGCAATCAGGAAGGCGTGCTGAAAGGCACCGACAACGAAAAGATCTCGTTCCGCTCGAACGTCAGCATGTACTCCACCAACCGCAAGTTCTTCACGACGCTCAACCTCTCGGGCTACCGCAAGGACATGACCTCGACGGCTATGGGAACCAACCAGACCATTCAGGACATCCACCGCGCAGGCCCCACCAGCATCTTCAAAGCCTATAACGGACTCTACGGCTTCTACGGACGCCACATGGGACAGCTCGAAGCCGGCGGCCGCACGAAGAACATTTCCAACCAACTGACCGCAAAGATCAGCGCCGGGGTCGAACCCGTCAAAGGACTGAAAATACAAGGTTCGTTCGCCACGGTCTACTTCAATTCGCGCAACGACCAGTTCGTCGCCCCGATCTACACCGTGGGCGACCTTTACGGCGACGTACAGAACAAGGTGGCCAGCTTCATCGAGATCAAGAACTCGACGACGCTTTCGACGACCACCGAACTTACGGCCAGCTACAAAAAACGTTTCGACCGGCATGACCTCTCGGTGCTCGTCGGCGCTTCGCAATACTGGTGGCGCAACGAATGGGAAATGGCGCGCCGCGACAACATGTCTTCGTTCACCCCGTCGCTGAACATGGGCGATCCCGCCACGCAGGTCAACGACAACGCCATCAACGAACGTGCAACCCGTTCGCTCTTCGGCCGCGTGAACTACTCCTACGACGACCGCTATCTTTTCGAGGTCAACGTCCGCTACGACGGTTCGTCGCGTTTCTACAACAAAAAGTGGGGCCTTTTCCCGTCGGTGGCCGCCGGCTGGCGCATCTCCCAGGAGAGTTTCTTCAAGAACTCCGGCGTGACCGAGTATATCAACAACCTCAAGCTGCGCGTGTCGTGGGGACGCCTCGGCAACGAGTACATCACCTCGAACTACACCGGATACCCGACCCTCTCGACCGACAGCTACTATGACTTCAACGGCACGCAGGTAGCCGGCGCGGCCATCACCGAACTCTCGAACAAGGACACCTCGTGGGAGACTTCCGAACAGACCAATATCGGTCTCGACATCGGCATCTGGAACCGCTTCTCGCTGACGGCCGACATCTTCTACAAGAAGACCACCGACATTCTGATGAAGCTGCCCATCCCGCCGTCGCTGATCGGCAACGTGAACGGCGGCCCCTACCAGAACGCCGGCAGCATGGAGAACAAAGGTCTCGAACTGACGCTCAACTACCGTCAGACCTACCGCAACAAAATGTACGTGGATGCCACGTTCACGACCACTTTCCTGCGCAACAAGATCCTCGACCTGAAAGGCGTCAGCCCCGTGATCCACGCCTCGCTGCCCATCGTCCAGATGGAGGGGCACCCCGTGGGAGCCTACTACGGCTACCGAATGGCCGGTGTCTATCAGTTCGACGACTTCACGTGGCAGAACGACAGCGACCCCTCGGTGCCCTTGCAGGACCGCGTCTACACGCTCAAAGAAGGACGCCCCGTGCCGAGCGAAGGCAGTCCGCGTCCCGGCGACCTGAAATTCGCCGACCTCTCGGGCCCCGACGGCAAACCCGACGGCAAGATCGACCTCGACTACGACCGGACCATCATCGGCGACCCGTTCCCCGACGTTTCGATGTCGCTGAACCTCAACTGGGGCTGGAAAGGTATCGACTTCAACATGTTCTGGCAGACGGTGCTGGGCCGCGACATGTACAATCAGGGACCGATGGTCGTGCCGTTCTTCAACGACAACGGCAACGTCTGGAAAGACATGGTTGACAAACGTTGGACCGCCGACAACCCGACCAACCGCCATCCGCGCATGAACTACGACTCGAAGACGGCCAACACCCGTTCGAGCTACTACATCTACGACGCCTCGTTCCTGCGTCTGAAAAACATCGAACTGGGCTATACGCTGCCCGTGCGCTGGACTGCCAAACTGCACATGTCGAAAGTGCGCATCTATGCCGGCATCCAGAATGCCTGGACGCTCACGAATTTCCCGGGATGGGACCCCGAACGCCCCTCGACCAACATCGCGTCGGAGGTCTATCCCCAGATACGCATCTACAATTTCGGCCTCAACATCGGTTTCTAACACATAATACGGACAAAGATGAAAACTTATCATAAAATAGTCGCACTCGTCGGTTCGGCGCTCATGCTGGGTTCCTGCGCGGATTACCTGGTACGCGAGCCGCAGGACGCACTCGATCCCGCCACCTTCTTCTCTTCGCAGGAGAATGCCGTCATCGCCGTCAACGGCATCTACAACGCCGCCCTCGAGCCGGTCAAGGGCCGCACCTACGCCATCGACTTCGACTGCATGTCGGACAACATGTACAACTACTCGCGCAACCAGAACACGCAGGAATTCGGACAGGGCACCCACGGCTCGTCGAGCGTCTATGCACTGAATTTCTGGAGCCGCGGCTACCGCGGGATCTCGCGCGCCAACACCCTGCTGGCCTGGCTCGACCACTGTTACGAAATAACCGTTCCGGCCACCAACATCAAGGACCGGCTGCGCAGCGAAGCGCTCTTCCTGCGCGCGTATTTCTACTCGGAGCTCATCGACTTTTTCGGAGACGTGCCGATGTACCTCGAACAGGTAGACCTGGCCGACAGCAAACCCCGCACACCCAAGGCGCAAGTCGTGGAGCAGATTCTCGGCGATCTGGAAGAAGCGGCCAAATATCTGCCCGTAACTTATGCCGCAGAGGATACCGGCCGCGCCACACGCGGCGCCGCACTGGCCCTCAAAGGCAAAATCGAACTCTACAACGGGATGTACGCCCAGGCGGCCGAGACCCTCAAAGAGGTGATCGACCTCAAAGATGAGAACGGCGCACTCCGTTACGATCTCTATCCCCTCTACCGGGAGCTGTTCCTGCCTCAGAACGAGAATAACTGCGAGGTGATCTTCGACATCCAGTATATGAAGAACGCCTATTCGCAGGGACTTACGCACCAGCTCTACACCTTCACCTACGAGTGGAACTCCTACTGTCCGACATCCGCACTCGCCGAGAGTTACTACACCAAGAACGGCTACCCCGTAAGCTGGAACGCCGAGACGCAACTCTACGAGAGTGCCGACCCGGCTTTCGACCCGACCTATCCCTACAAGGACCGCGACCCGCGTCTCGACCAGTCGATCATCATGCCGGGCACGGACAACGGCCGCGGAGCGATCTTCCTCCCGAGTTCTTCGAACCATACAGGCATGAAGATCCGCAAGTGGAACGACTATACCGAAACCGAGAAGAACAACTCGGAACACAACATCATCCTGATCCGTTTCGCCGACGTTCTGCTGATGCGCGCCGAAGCGCTCGTGGAATCGGGGACGTTCGACGAGGCCGAAGTCCGCGGGCTGATCGACCGCGTACGCCAGCGCCCCTCGGTGATGATGCCGAAGGTCGAGGACATCGAAGGCACGGAACTCGACGCCAATGCACTGCGGGCCATCATCCGCCATGAACGCCGCGTCGAATTCGCCTTCGAAGGCACCCGCATCTCGGACATCCGCCGTTGGCGGATCGGTCCCGAAGTGATGACCGACGCCTACGGCTACAAATATCAGGACGTGCGTCTCAACCCGCCGAAATACATTCCCTACAAGGTTGACACGCGATCGTTCAACCCCAACCGGGATTACCTGTGGCCTATTCCGCAGAACGAGATCAACACCAATCCCTTCATCAACGCCCCGGACCAGAACCCCGGCTACTAAACGCAGGTTCACCGAACGCGCAGACAAGCAGTCCCGACCCGGCTGCTTGTCTGCCATAAACCCGAACAGCCGCAACGATGAAAAAAGCACTCTGCATATTCGCTCTCCTCGGCCCGCTGACCGTTTTCGGAAGCGGTCCGCGAATCGGCGATTCCCGGATCAACATTTCGTGGCAGAAAAGCCGCGAAGGCTGGCAGCCCCGGAGAATAGAGCTCCGCGACGAAGGGCAGACGTTCGTCTGGGGCACTCCCGACGGCGGATACACCGTGCTCTACACACCGGAAACGCCGCCAACGGAGGGAGAAACCGTCGTCAACCGGGGCGGCGACACGCTGCGCTTCGACATCGACCGTTTCCACTGCATCGCCCCGAGCTACCGCAAAGCCACCTCCTCCGTGCCGCTGAACCGCGCGGGCGAAGCCTTCCGGCTCGTACCGCAGGAAATGCACCGAAGCGGCGACACCCTCCGTTTCGAAGCCTCGGGCGAACCCGGACAGCTCACCGCCGAATGGTGGGCCGACACGATCCATCCGGGCGATCTGTGCGTGCGGATGACCTTCACCGCAGCGCGTGCAGGCTACTATTCGCTTTCGACGCCGGCAACGGCCACGCTTCCCGAAAAGCAGCTGGCCTGGGGCTGCGTCCCGGGATTCTTTCAGGGCGCCGCCATCGAGCCCGATTTTCATCTGGCCTACATGTACGGTCAGGGACTGCCGCATCTGCCGGTGATCTGCAACGAAAACACCGTAACCACGATGGCTTCGCTCCTGACCGACACGCAGGGACTCACGCTGGCCGTCATTCCCGAACCGGGCTATGACCGAAAACCTTACGTGGGCGACCGGCGCACGCACGGCGAATGCTGGCGCACAGGACTTTCGCACATGACACGCGACGGACGGCTCTGCCCTACGGCCTGGCACCCGGTACTCGGCGAAGAGGGTTCATGGCTCGAAGCAGGCGGCCAAACCCGTTTTGCATTTCGTTACACGCTGCGCCGCACCAACTGGTACGAGGTTTTCAAACACGCCGTTTACGACATCTACGGGCTGAAAGAGGAACTCGCCCTGCGACGTTCCAGAATCTCGCTCACCGACCGGCTCGAAGCAATCTGCCGCTATGTCTGCGACGACTCGCTCTCGCTCTGGCGCACGGAATGCTGCGAAGGGATCGAAATCGGAGCACAGGCCTATCTGGGCAGTGTCGTCGGCTCGGAGAAAGACGCCATGAAGAACGCCGACGCCGGTGCGGTGTGGATGCTCGCGGCGATGACCGGCGACAGCCTGCTCCGGCACGGCCGCCTGCCCTATATCCGCAACTTCAAACTCATGCAGCAGGGCGGACACGGCGACCGCAACCGCGGCGCAGCGCTCGGACAATACTACCTTTCGAAAAAGGGAGCGTTCGTCGAGGAGTGGGGCAACCACATCGAACCGATCGGCATCACCTATTACACGCTGATCGACATCGGCAACATCCTGCTCTTCGAGCCTCAGGACACGCTGCTGCGCGAGAAACTGCGCGAAGGTGCCGATCTGCTGCTCTCGCTCCAGCATCCGGACGGCGGTTTCGACGTGGCCTATGACAAACTCACAGGCGAGGCGCTCTTCACCGACCTCGAGGACCTGCGCCCCACGTTTTACGGGCTGCTGGTCGCCCACCGTATCCTGGGCGAACGGAAATATCTCGACGCAGCACTCCGCGGCGCCGACTGGTATGTCGAACACGCCGTAGATCGGGGACGGTTCCTGGGCGTCTGCGGCGACGCCCGTTTCATCAACGACTTCGCCACCGTGCAAAGTGCCCAGGCACTGCTCGAAACATACGAAGCGAGCGGAAACGAACGTTATCTCGACGCAGCCGTCCGCGCGGCGCGGCTCTATGCCTGCTCCGTATACACCCACCCGCGGTCGGAAAATGCACCCGTCCGGCGGAAGGGCCGGGAAGTGCGCGACTGGCAGTTGAGCCAGACGGGGCTTTGCTTCGAACACGGCGGAAGCACGGGATCGGCGACCAAGAGCGGTCCCATCCTGCTGACGAGCCATTGCGGGCTCTACACCCGGCTGGCGGCAATGACCGGCGACAGCCTCTTCGTCGATCTGGCTCGCACGGCGGCCATCGCCCGGGAGGAGTTCCTTCATCCCGACACGAAGATCGCCACCTACTACTGGTCGCAGTTCGACCGCGGCCCGGGACCTTTCCCGCATCATGCCTGGTGGCAGCTGGGATGGATCGTCGATTACCTGCTTTGCGAAGCCGAATGCCGCAGCGACGGGCTGATCGCCTTCCCACGGGGCTTCGTGACGCCCAAGGTCGGACCGCAGCGCATCACGGGATTCGCGCCCGGACGTATCGGAGATGACGAAGCGAACCTGATCCTACGTCCGGGGCTCGTCCGGACGGGGTGTCCCGATCTCGACTGCCTGACGGCGCTCTCGACCGATGGCAGACGGCTTTACGTCGTTCTGCTGGGCAGTTCGGCGCACGAAAACCGGGGCCGGATCACGCTCAACGTCTCGAAACTCGGCTGGCAGGGCATCGGCCGGACCCGAGCCCTGACAGCGAAAACCGGACGGCTCCCGGGCACGGAAGCAACCGACTGCACGATCGACGGATTCGGACTTAAAATATGGGAAATAACACGTAAATAAGATGAAATACGGATTGATGGCAGCGGCACTCGCCGCAATCTTATCGCTCGCCGGCTGCGGCTCTTCGATACACCTTCCGTCGCCGGACGGCGATGTCAGCGTCGCACAGAACAGCACGATCACGTTCCGGACGGAGGGCGCGAAAAACAGCTATGCTCCGGTCTTCACGATCATCCGCACGCCCCGCGACCCGGAGCTGAAAATGCGCCCGGCAGGAATCGGGAACGTGCTTTACAACGCCGCCACCTGGCGTTCGGAGAACGGCGACGCCCGGCGCGTCGAGCGCACCGACGATCAGGTCGGCGACGGATTCGACGCGAGCATCCTCGAAGGAGCCGTCGAATCCCGGACCTTTTCGCTCTTCAATGTCGGCGAGAATATCGAAATGCGCCCTTCCGGAGCCGTCGCCGACGGAACGAAAATCCGCTTCACCTACCCCGAGCACGCACTTTTCGCTCTCGAAGCCGAATTGAGCATCGACTCCGATTCGGGCTGTCCGATGCTCTCCTGCACATTGCGGCCCAAGGCCGACGGCTGGTACTCGGTAGGCTTCACCGGCTACGAAGCGGCCGACACGGCGCATGTCACGGAGCTGTGGCAGCCGATGATCTGGCAGGAACGCCGCTTTCCCGACCGCAGCTATGCCACGCTGGCTTTCCGCTGCCCGGTACCCTCGACCTTCGTCACTACCGACGGCGTAAGCCGCGGCATCGTGGCCCATCCCGCAGAATTTCCCTTCGATCCGCTGCCCACGGCAGAGAACAGCCGCTTCTGCGTTGCACTCCGCACCGCCGACGGCAAAGCCGCACCGATGCTCTTCGCCCCCGTTCCGGGCGGTGCGGAGTCAAAGATGGCGGCAGGGGACACCTATCGTTTCAGCGCTCTGTTATTCGCCTGCAAGGGAAACACGACCGACGCCGTACAGCGTACCGCCGAGCGCATCTACGCCTTCCGCGACCTGCGCCGCAACGACATCTCGACGCTCAACAGCACCATCGCCAACATCATCGGCTACACGATGAGCCGTTACAGCTGGTTCATCGACGAACAAAAGGGATGCGCCTATTCGACCGACGTGCCGGGCGCCGTGAAAAACGTTTCGGCACTCAACCCACTGGAGATCGCCCTGCTGAACGACAACGAAGCCGTTTACGAAAAACGCGCCTACCCCATTCTGGAATACATGCTTTCACGCGAAAAATTCCTCTTTTCGGCCGACTCGACGCAGCGCATCCAGTACCCGTCGCGCAAGCTCGACGGCCCCTGCGCACCCATTTCGGAGCTGACGACACTTTACAACGTCTTCCAGCGCAAAGACCCGTTCCTCGTGCGCCTCGCCGGACTGGAATACAGCAGGAGCCGCGTCCGCAACCTCGATGTCCGGGAAGAGGGCCGCACCTGGAAAAACGCCCTGCATCTCTACCGGGCCACGCTCGACACAGTCTATCTGAATGAAGCCATGCGTGGCGCCGACGCCTATATCGCAGCGCGCATCGACACCCCGGCCTCCGACTTCTCGGACCCTGCGGCCGGAGGCTTCTTCTTCTGGACAGGTTTCGCCCCCAAGTGGATCGACCTGCTGGAACTCTACGAAACGACGGGCGAAAAGCGCTATCTCGAAGCGGCGCACCGCGGTGCACGGCTCTATACCCAATATATTTGGTATTGTCCGGAAGTTCCCGATGCGAACATCACCGTGAACCCCGACGGCAAAGCCCCGCATTACGCCTATTTGAAACAGAAAGGGCACGCCCGGATGGATGCCCCGCGGGAAGATGCTCCCGCCTGGCGGCTCTCCGAAATCGGGCTCACCCCCGAATCGTCGGGAACCTGCACCGGACACCGCGCCATCTTCATGGCCAATTACGCCGCATGGTTCGTAAGGCTGGCGCACTACACCGGAGACGATTTTCTGGCCGTGATCGCCAAGAACGCCATCGTCGGACGTTACCGCAATTTCCCGGGCTACCACATCAACACAGCCCGCACGACGGTCTACGAAAAGGAGAATTATCCGCTGCGCGGCCACAAGGAATTAGGGGTCAACTCGTTCCATTACAACCACATCATGCCGCATGTATCGCTGCTCTACGACTATCTCGTCACCGACGCACTGTACCGCAGCCGGGGCGCAATCCGGTTTCCCGGCGAATTCATCGAAGCCTACGCCTATCTGCAAAGCAAATTCTACGGGCACCGCCCGGGCGAGTTCTACGGCGAGCAAGCGTGGCTATGGATGCCCGACGGACTGGCCGAAAGTTCCGACATCGAACTCAATTACGTCGCCGCGCGCGGCGAAGATGCCCTCTACCTCGCCTTCTCGAACCAATGCGGCCGCGAGGTCGTCTCCACGGTCCGGCTCGACACCGAACGGCTGGGCATCGACCGGAACACGACCTGCAAAGTCCGCCTGCTGAGTCCCGAGGGGTCATGCCAGGACGTGCACGGAGGTGCATTCGAAGTCACCGTCAAACCCAACTCCCTGACTGCTGTGAAGATCGAAGGCGTCCGGCCGAAAGTCGCCGTCCAGCAGCGTCTGCTGGCAGTCCCCGAGGCATGGAGCAAGGATTATGCGGCCAGCAGCGACGACCGAGTGCGCTGCATGGTGCTCAACACGGGCAAAGGCGACTGCCACGCCTATGTCTATTTCAACATCAGCGACACGGAATACGCTTCGGCAACAGCAGAGGTCAACGGCAAACGCCTCGGTTCGGCGACTTATCCTTACGAATTCACTTTCCCGGCCGACGCCGGACATCTCGAAATCCGGACCTCGGCCCGGAAAAAGGACGGCACCGTGACCGAATGGGAAACCCTCACGCTCGAAAAATAGACGACCATGAAACCGATCCGCCTTCTCATTCTGGGCGTCCTGCTCTCCGCCGCCGCCAGCGTACAGGCTCAGAAACTCGCTCCGGCACCCTACCTCTGCGACAGCATGGTGCTCCAACGGGACATGCCGCTTCCGTTGGAAGGCACGGCAGCCCCCGGAAGCTCCGTCGAAATATCGTTCGCCGGCCATACCGTCACGGCGGAAACCGACGCACAGGGAGTATGGCAGGCCACGCTTCCGGCTCTGGAAGCCAGCAACCGGAACCGCACGATGGAAATCCGGTCCGGCGGCGAGGCCGTGACGATCCGCGATATTCTGGTGGGCGAGGTCTGGCTGGCCGGGGGACAGTCGAACATGGCCTTCAAAGTCCGCGGCATGGAGTTCGACGACCGCCTCGCCCTGATCCGCGATGCCGACTACTCCGACATCCGCTGCTACTACCGGGCCAACATCGTCAGCGGCGGCAAACTGCTCGACACCTCCGACCGTCCCTGGTCGGGAGCCTACGGACGAAGCATTTACGACTGGAGCGCCGTGGCCTACCTTTTCGCCCGGGAGCTGCACCGTGAACTGGGCATTCCGGTAGGCATCGTCAACTGTTCGCACGGCGGCTCGACGGCCGAAGCATGGATCAGTCCCGAAGCGTTCGCATCCGATCCGGCGCTGAAAGCCGCCGTCGGCAAGATCTACGACGGAATCGGAAGCCATTACAAGAATCCTTCGGTGCTCTTCGAAAAGATGCTCGCCCGTTTTCGCGGCCTGACCGTTCGCGGCGTCATCTGGTATCAGGGCGAGAGCAACGGCTATTTTCCGGAACAGTACGCCACCCTGTTTCCGGGGCTGATCGCCGACTGGCGCCGCTTTTTCGGCAACGACAACCTGCCCTTCATCTTCGCCCAGCTCCCTTCCTACCGGGTTCCGGACGACAAGAGCGGCGAACGCTGGGCCCGCCTCCGCCAGTCGCAGCTCAACACGGCCCGCACGGTCCCCCATACGGCCATGGTCGTAACGGCCGACTGCGGCGATGCGGAGAATATCCATCCCAAAAACAAATACCCTGTGGGCATACGGTTCGCCGCCGCAGCCAAAGAACTCGTCTACGGCGGCAAAGACCCCGGAACGCTGACGTTACCCGGCCCCGCCTCGGTCGAGGGCCGCAGGGTCGAAATTTCCGTCGGCGGCATCCGCAGCGGTCTTGCCCTGCGCGGCGGGGAGTCCGGATTCGAACTGCGCGATACGGAAGGAAACTGGCATAAAGCCGACCTGCACATCCGGGGCAACCTGCTGGAACTGTCCTCCGCGGAAGTACCGGTCCCGACCGGAGCGCGTTATGCCTGGGGCAACGTCAACACCCTCACGATCTACCACAAGAGCGGCCTTCCGCTGCCGCCCTTCACCTTCGATACGGAACTTAAAACCAAGAAACGATGAAAACCTTCACGATCACGGCTTTGCTGGCGTTGTTCTGCTCGCTCCCGCCGGTCCAGGCCCAGCAAACCGGGGAGATAGGCGGCGAAGCGCTGCAACTGCTCTCCCGGACCGACAACGGAAAATACGACCGTTATATCACCGAATACAAACGCATGTATGCGATGTACACCGGCGACGGCACGTTCGCCGACTATCTGACCGACGGCAAAAAATATACGGTGATCGTTCCCGACAACACCGGTATCGAGGTCTACTACCGTACCGAAGGCTCTGCCAACGGCAATCCTCCGCGTCTGCGCAACACGCTCAAATACAATATTATCAAAGGAAAATTAGTCCCCGGATCGTTCAAGGACGGGCAGACGCTCTACACCCTTTTCCCAAGCCACCCGCTGACCGTTACGGTCAAGAAAGGCAAAGTATACCTTATCGACAAACAGGGAAACCGGGTTCGTCTGGACAAATCTTTCAAATCGGGCGACATCATCTTCTATCCCGTAAAAACCCTGCTCAGATACTAAACGGCCATGAAACGACTGCTCATACCGCTTGCGCTCTGCTGCTGTGCCGCAGCCGCAGCCGCGGAAACGCCGCTCGGCGGAAAATGGAGTTTTCGCACCGACCCGCTGAACGCAGGTATTCGGGAGGCATGGTACGCACCCACGCACGACCGCAGCGGATGGGATGAAACGGAGGTCCCGGGATGCTGGAACACCCGCCTCGAATACGCCGACTATACGGGTGCGGCGTGGTACGCCACCTCTTTCGTCCTGCCGCAGAAACCCGCGGGATGCGACATTCTGCTCGACTTCGAGGCAGTTTACGCCGACGCAGACATTTGGCTGAACGGCGAACACCTGGGCAGTCACGATTTCGGATTCACCTCCTTCGGATTCGACATCACCGACCGCATCGCGCCGGGCGCCGTGAACCGGCTCGTCGTCCGCGCTGAAAACAGCTTCAAGCTGGGCGCTACCTGGAACTGGGGCGGCATCCGTCGTCCGGTCACCTTGCGCACGGTGCCCCGCGAACGCATCGAAAGCGTATTCATCAGCGCCGAACCCGACCTCGAAAAGGGCAGCGCCGAAATCGGCGTGAAGCTCCTCCTCAACGGCGCAAAACAAGGTACCGTCCGGGTTTCGATCTCAGACCCCGAGGGCCGCATCGTGGCCCGGAGCGAAGCCCGTGCCGCCGGACGCGGTGAGGTACTCATCCCGTTTCGCATCCGCAAGGCCCGGCTTTGGGACTTCGACCACCCGCATCTCTACACAGCCACGGCTGCCTACGGCAACGGAGAGCCTGTTACCGAACGCTTCGGCATCCGCAAAATCGAGATCGACGGCTACCGCTTGTTGCTCAACGGCGAGAGCGTGCGGCTGAACGGCGCGAACTGGGTTCCCTACGATCCGTTCCACGGCAATACGCTGCCTCCCGAAATCTACCGCCGCGACATCGACCGGATGAAGAGCTGCGGCGTCAACATGGCGCGCCTGAGCCACCTGGCCCTGCCCGAAGAGGTATTGGACTACCTCGACGAAAAGGGAATGCTCATCTTCGAGGAGATTCCGCTCTGGAACAAGAACCACTATGTCGAAGCCGACCACCCTGTGCCGATGCGCTGGCTCACAGAACTTATCACCCAGCGCTACAACCATCCCTGCATCATCGGCTGGAGCGCAGGCAACGAGATCGGCCGCCTGAGCGACAATCCCGGCATCGAAGGCTATCTCGCCTCGGCCTTCCGCCGCATCCGCGAGCTCGATTCCACGCGCCTGGCGGTTTATGTCACGCACACCGCGGCCAAGCAATACGACGAACCGGTGCTGTTGTCGGACATGATCCTTTTCAACCAATACGGCGCTCACGGCGAACGGGCCGACGAGGTGCACCGCCGCTACCCGGGTAAACCGATCTTTTACAGCGAATACGGCACCAAAGCCAACAGCGAAGACCCCAATAACACGCTCTCGGACTATGCCGCCATGCTCTCCTCGATGCGGGGACGCGAGCACCTGATCGGCGCTTCGGTCTGGACCTTCAACGACTACCGCACCAACTACCGCGACAGCGGTACGGCGGCCACAGGCAACCGCCCCTGGGGTGTCGTGGACGTATACGGCACGCCGAAACGGGGTTTCCGCGAACTTCAGCGCCAGAACTCCCCGCTCGCCGGATTCGGTCTGACGCTCACCGAAGACGGTGTCGAAATCGCCCTGACCCCGCGCGGGCGGCTCGACCTGCCGGCTTTCCGGATGGAGGGGTACACCGTGCGGCTCAGCGCACTCGGCGCAGACGGCGACACGCTGCGACGCACCGTGCTGACGCTACCCGTCATCCGACCCGGCGACAAGCCGTTCAGCCTGCAACTGTCCCTTCCGACCGTCGGGGCGGCAAAGGTCTGTGCCGAACTCATCACCCCGACGGGCTATGCCGTACATGACGCCGTGATGAGCCTCGCTGCGCCCGCCGTACCGATCATCACCCAAACCGAAAGCGGGCAGGAGATCATCCGCATCCGGTTCGACCGCGGATTCACGGCCGACGAATGGTATGTCCGCTACGGCACCGACCGGCTCGAAAACCGAAGCGCCCCGACCATCGACGGATTCATCGAACTGCCGAAACTGGAATACGGCCGGGAATATCAGATCCAGCTGGTCGCCGTGAACGACACCGGAGAGACTCCCTCCGCCGAGATCGTCCGGGTCCGGACCCGCGCCGCCGAACTGCCGCCCGTCATCCGTCATTTGGCTCAGGAGGGCGGGAATATCCAGGTCGGCTACACCTGCGATTTCGGGGACTTCTGCTATGAATTCGAATACGGGACAGCCCCCGACAAACTCGACCGGCACATCCTGACGACCGTGACGGGTGCCTGCAACCTGCCCGTCGTCGAACCGGGCGCACGACACTACCTGCGCATCCGCAAACGGCTTCGTTACGGCTACGCCAGCGACTGGAGCCCCGTATATCCCGTTAACACCCTGCAACGATGAAACGAATCACCCTTTTGACCGGCCTGATCGCCGGAGCGATGACCCTGCAAGCCGCACCCCGCGAGCCGCAGCAGATGACGGCCACCTTGCAAAAAGGCGCCGTCGTAGTCACGAACGGCAAAGCCCGGTTCACATTCCGCGCCGACTTCCGCCTGTTCCGGACTGACAAAGACCCGAAGATGGAACTCCGCACCCTGCCCGACTGCCGCTTTTTCGCCCCTTCGTGGATAGCCGACAACCTCGCACCGGAGAAAGCTATCGCGCAGATCAAACAGAGCAAAAGCATGGGCGGCGACGGCATCGACGACTCGGTGAACGGATCGGTCAAAGGCCGCACGTTCGACCTTTTCGCCGCGGCCCCGTTCACCGACCTCACCCCCTCGAAAGCGGAAATGGCGGGCGATACCATCCGTTTCAGCTACCCCGCCACGGCGTGGGGAACGCTCGAATGCCGCGTCTGGGCCATCGACGGCTCAGCGCCGGGCATGGAGTTCCGATTCACCCCGGCACGCGAAGGCTACTACTCGGTGGGATACCTCGGAGCCCCGTCCTTCGACCTGAGCCGGGTCGATGCGCTGTGGCAACCGATGGTCTGGCAGCGGCGGATCTTCCCTTCGCAGCCCTACATGTCGCTGGCCTTCACCTGCCCGATCCCGGCCACGCTCGTCCATGTCGGCGGCGCAACGGCGGGCGTTGCGGCCGACAGCCGTGAAATGCCCTTCCAACCCCTGCCTACACGCGATAACAACCGCTTCGGCGTGGCCCTGCACAACCCCGAAGGCAAGGTCCAACCGATGCTCTTCGCCCCGGTGCTGGGACACGCCGGTTCGAAGATGGAGCCCGGCAAAGCCTTCGCTTTCCGCATGCGGCTGTGGGTCGAGGAAAAACCGCTGAACATCGCCTTCCAGACCATGGCCCGCAACCTCTACGATTTCCACGACTACCGCAGCAACGCCATTTCGACGCTCAACAACACCATCGACAACATCATCGACTACACGCTGAGCCCTTACAGCAACTTCATCGACAGTCTGAAAGGCTGCTCCTACTCGACCGACGTGCCGGGTTCGACGAAGAACGTCAGCTCGCTCAACCCGCTTTCGGTAGCCCTCGTCGCCGACGACGGGGAGCTCTACCGCCGCCGTGCCTACCCGATCGTCGAGTATATGCTCTCGCGCAAGAACACGCTCTTCTGCCTCGACACGACGCAGAAGGTGCAGTCGCCCTCGCGCGAACTGGCAGGCCCCTGCGCGCCCGTCAGCGAACTGGCCGGGCTCTACCGCCTCTCGGGCGGCAAAAGTCCCGTGCTGCGTTATTTCGCCGAGGAGAAATACTACAAGCACAAACCCGTCGAAAAACGCATCCCAGGCGCTGGCGGCAGCTGGTACGATGCGCTGGAAATGTACCGCGCAACGGGAGAGACGGCCTACCTCGACCATGCGAAAAGACAGGCCGACATCTATATCGAAAAGTTCATCCGCACGCAGCCCGAAAAATTCCAGAACGCCTTTTTCTGGAACCGCTACGCCCCGTTCTACATCAACCTGCTGGAACTCTACGAAGAGACCGGCGAACGGCGTTACCTCGAAGCCGCCCACGAAGGGGCCCGCGAATATGCCATGTTCGTCTGGATGGTCCCCTCCATCCCGCAGGAGGATGTCACGGTCAACAAGGGAGGTCTGGCTCCGTGGTACTGGTATCTCAAAAGCCGCGGTATTCCCCGACAGCACTGCCCCGAGGAGAGCGTTCCCGCATGGCGGCTCTCGGAGATCGGTCTCGTGCCGGAGAGTTCCACCACCTGCATCGGCCACCGCGCGGTATTCATGGCGCACCACGCCCCCTACATGCTGCGCATCGCCGGCCTCACGGGCGACGAGTTTCTCCGTGACATCGCCCGCAGCGCCATCGTGGGACGCTACGCCAATTTCCCGGGTTACCACATCAACACCGAACGCACGACAGCTTACGAGAAACCCGACTTTCCGCTGCGTCCGCACGACAGCATCAGCGTCAACTCGTTCCACTACAACCACCAGTTCCCGCTGCTGTCCGTCCTGTACGACTATCTGGTGACCGACGCGACGAACAAGTCCCGAGGCGCCATCGCTTTCCGCGGCGACTACATCGAAGGCTACGGCTATTTGCAGGCCAAGTTCTACGGCAGCCGCCCGGGGCGCTTCTACGGCCGGGAGAATGTCTGGCTCTGGATGCCCCGCCGCCTGCTCGCCACCTCCGACGTGGAGCTGAACTACCTCGCGGCCCGCGGCGACGGGGAACTGCTGGTGGCTTTCACGAACCAGAGCGCCCGCACGGTCTCCTCCGTGGTCACGTTCAATCCGGAGCTGCTGCCGATGCTCACCGGAAAAAGTCTTACGGCCGAGGTATGGCGCGACAACCGCCGGACGGGCGAAGTGACCGTCACCGACGGCAAAACCGGCATCGAGGTATCGCCCGAAGGCATCACGGCCCTCATCATCCGCGGAGTCGATATTCGCCCCCGCTTCCAGCAACAACTGACCGACCGCGACACCGAAGGATGGCGCCACGACTACGGCGAACTGGAATTCGGACGCGCCCGGGCCATGCTCCTCAATCTGGGGCGGGAACTGAAAACCTGCTACATCTACCTGCAGGACGACGACAGCCGCTTCCGCAACGTGTCGATGACTTACAGCATCGACGGCGGACGGCCTCAGGCCCTGACCGACGCCTCCTATCCCTTCGAATTCACTGCTCCCGTTCCGGCCGGAGCCCGGCAGATCGTCATCGAGCTTTCGGGCATCACCACCGACGGACAGCTCGTGCGCAGCGGAACATTCAAACTATCGAAAGACTAAAACGACCGCCCTATGAAACTGAAAGCATTCCTGCTGATCGCAATGCTGCATTTCGCGGCGCTGGCCTCCTGTGCCGGAGAGACGCCGGAAACGCCCGTCCCGCCCCAATCGGGGGAAGAGGGTTACAAGACCATCGACCTGAGCGGCTACCGCCTGATCTTCTCGGACGAGTTCGACGGCAAAAAGATGAACTGGAACATCTGGGCCGCCGAAAATCCCGACAACATCAAACACGAGACCAGCCGCGGCCCCGAGGCCGTGGAGGTGCGCGACGGAGAGCTGCGTCTCAACGTCCGCAAGGTCAACCGCAGCGAGAAGGTCAAATGGATCGCAGGCTATGTCTATCTCAAAGAGCCGCTGGAACACAACGTCTACATCGAATGCCGGTTCCGTTCGGGTGCTTCGTCGGGCGTGAACAACGCCTTCTGGCTCGCCTGCAAGACACCGCCCAACAACACCTGGTGCAACAAATACGAGATCGACATCGTGGAGGCCCGCAAGAATGTCCGCACCGGAAAAGGCAGCGGCCATTTGGCCTATCACGACTGGAAAACCTATCCCTACGCCCTCGACAAGAACGGCAACAAGTGCGACATCGCCGCCGGAATCGCCGTCGAACACGATTTCGACGAATACCATGTCTGGGGACTGTGGTACGGCGAGAACGAGATGATCTATTACCTCGACGGCGAAGAACTCTGGCGCGGCACGACCAGCAAGACCTATCCCGACCAATACTACACGGGCGTCGGCAAAGCCCCCGTATGGAATCCGCTCGAAGAACAGCGCGCCTACGGCAAATACGGGCAAGAGGACTGGAACTACCTCGGCGGCTACAACGGCGACAGGATGCACATCATCCTGGCCAATATCCCGTGGGGTTCGGCCTGGTCGCCGCTCGTGGACGAAGAGGCCGACGGAACGTGGATGGCCGTGGATTACGTGCGCATCTACAAACCCGAGGCGCTGCTCGACCCGACGCCCGACACCGACCTCAAAGCCCCCTGTGCCGAAATCGCCCTCGATAAGACTTACAGCCTCGCCGAAGACGGCTGCATCTATTTCAGCACGGAGATCACCAAGAAACCGGGCGAAGAACTGACGCTGACCTTCACCGACACGGACAATGCCCCCGTGGGCAAGGTGATCGTCGATGCCGAAGGATCGCTGCTGACCGGCATCACACGCCTTACATCGAGCAAAGTGGCCGCCTCGGTCGTGCAGGGGAAAAAGTTGGTCCGGGACAACGAAAAGACGCTGCTCGTCTGCCGCATTACGGCCAAAGCCGCCCGCGGCAAATACGACAAGGACGCCATCAGCGTATGGTGCGCCCCGGCAGCCGATGCCTCCGAAGCGCCGGAGCCCTATTTTTACCCCAATCTGGATGAGAACGGCAGCACCTCCGCCACGCAAGGCTGGTACATCAACCAGAAAGGCTATTCGGACGAAATCATCCGCCGCGTCGCTTTCTCCTCGACAACCGGAGAACTCTCCTCTTTCGGACGCTTCCGCGCCGGACGCAATTTCCTTTGTGTAACCCGATAAGCACGACCGAAAAATGAAGCACTGGATACCGAGTTGCCTGCTGCTGGCAGGATGCTCCACAGGGATAATGACCGCCCCGGCGGGAAAACTCTCCGCCGAGGTTTTTACCGCACCGAACGGCTCCCTGGCCTATACCGTGTCGTACGACGGCAGAATCGTCTGCGACACTTCCTCCATGGGCGTCACGATCGACGGGACCGACACTTTCGAAGAGGTATCGCTCCGGCTCGCCGCAAGCCGCGAGCGCGACGAAAGTTATCCCGTACGCGGCGTGCACGACCTCGCCCGCGACCATGCACGCGAATACGTCTGGGAAGTGACGCACCGCCCCACAAGATACGTCTACACCCTCGAAACACGCCTCTACGACGATGGATTCGCCTATCGCTTCATCCTCCCGGGCCGGGGTGTCCGCCACGTCGGCGACGAAGCGGCCGAATGGCGCCTGCCTGCCGACAGCCGGGTCTGGTTCGCCGAACGGAACTCGGCGTGGAAACTGCTGACCTATGCCGGCGAGTGGACCTCGGCCCCGGCATCGGAACTGAGCACGGTATCCTCGCAAGGGCCCGTACAGACCATGCCGCTGCTCTATGAAACCGCGGACGGATTGCATCTGATGGTCACCGAAGCCGCACTTTACGAATACAGCGGCATGCGGCTGTGCGCCAGCAAAGACGGCAGCCTGCACGCCGATTTTACCGAAAAAGAGGGATTCGACCTCCGCGACACCGTCACGACACCGTGGCGCGTACTGATCATAACCGAAGACCTCGACCGGCTGGTCAATACGGACATCGTCACCGACCTCAACCCAGCACCCGATCCTGAGCTTTTCGGCGATACGTCGTGGATACGCCCCGGGCGGTCGCTCTGGAGCTGGTGGAGCGGCATCGACGGCCGTTACATGACCATCGAGGGCGAACGTGCCGTCATCGACCTCGCCGCTGAAATGGGATATGAATATTCGACGCTCGACGAAGGGTGGGAGAACCTTGCGGACAAATGGACGACGCTTCGGGAAATGGCGGATTACGCAGCCGGAAAGGGCGTCGGGCTCTTCGTATGGCGGCATTGGGAGAAGCTGAACGACCCGGCGGAAGATTATTTCCAGCTGCGTTCGTTCATGGACAGCGTCGCCGACTGCGGCGTAAAGGGTTTGAAGATCGACTTCATGAACGGCGAAGGACTCCGCCAGATACGCTTTACGACGGCCGTGCTCGAAAATGCCGCCCGCCGCCGTCTGCTGATCAATTTCCACGGATGTCAGAAGCCCTCGGGAGAGATCCGCACCTATCCCAACGAACTCACCCGCGAAGGGGTCCGGGGCATGGAACTCAACCGGATCACGGCCAATTACCTTGCACGCATGCGGGCCGCGGGAACACCCGTCGCCGATCGTCCCCATGTCCCGGGCGACGAGAACCAGAACATCCCGGCCTCTCACAATACCGCGCTGCCTTTCACCCGCTGCGTGGCGGGTCCCGCCGACTACACGCCCGCAGGCTTCTCGATGCCCGGCGATGTTCTTCCGGTCCAACAGCTGGCCTGCGCCTACCTGATCACCTCGCCGCTGATGACGCTGGCCGAAAATCCCTTCTACCTCTTCCGCGAGGAGCGCCTCCGCCCGGCATTGGAATTTTTGCGCGAACTCCCTGTCTGCTGGAACGAAACCGTCGTACTGCCGCAAAGCCGTATCGGCAGCCTGGCCGCGTTCGCCCGCCGCTGCGGAAAGACGTGGTATTTGGCCATCGCAACCGCAGAAGCCGTTCAGGAGACATTCAAGCTGGATTTTCTCGCCGAAGGGACTTATACGATGGTCCTGCTCGAAGAGGACGGCGAAGAGGGATTCCGCCGCACGGAACGCCCCGTCGCAGCCGGGGAATCGGTCCCGCTCGACCTGCCCCGAAACGGAGGGGCCGTCGCCCGCTTCATCCGCCGATAACGAAAAAACGCCTGCAATAAGCAGGCGTTTTTTCATATCGACCGATAATCCTATTCGGGATCGACCGCCGGAGTGTTCAACGGAAATTCGTGCGTGTGGGCGGCCTTGCCCTTGGGACCGATGATCCGTACCCGGATCAGACTGTCCGAAACGTCGCAACGAGCGTAACTCTTATTGTCGTTGATCACGATCGGGAACTGTGCGCCCCGCTCCCCAGCGGGATGGAACGAATAACGGTGTTCGTGGCCGCAAAGCATCAGGTCGATGCCCGCCTCGTTCAACACCGGCATGAAGAGCTCGTTGAGATGGAGGTTTCCGTGCCAGGTGCCCGTCGTCGGAGGCACATGCAACAGGACGATCCGCGCCGATGCCGAGAGGAACTCCTCCGACTGCACGGCTCTTTTCAGCCATTCGCACTCCTCGACGCGGTAGGCATCGTAATCGGCCAGCCCGTAGTACTCGACATCGCTGTCGGGCTTGTCCTCCCCGCAGTCGAGCACCAGCAAGCAGACATCGCCGTAACGGTAAATCCCGTAAAACTCCCCGCTGCGGGTCGGAAAACAGTTGATCAGACGGTCCGACCAGACGCCTCGCGTCTCGTGGTTGCCGCGGTTGAAGAGGATCGGCGTTCCGGAGGCAAACAACGCAGCCGAGGTATCGACATAGTCCGCAAAAAGCTGTTCTTCGCTCTCGACGCTGCTCGACATGTCGCCGTTGAAGACGACGAATCCCAATTCACTGAAATCTATCTTCTTACAAAGCTCCGCCATGTAGTCGGCACGGCCGTGGATGTCGTTGAAGACGATGAACGAACAGTCGGCGCCCGAATCGGGGAAAGTCCGGAACGGATAGGGTTTGCGGCGGAAAACGTCGCTCGCGGCGACACGCCCGTAGGAGGCTTTGCCGCGCTGCGGCCACGCCGTGACCTCCTGCGAAAAGATGCGGTAACAGTAATCCGTGCCGGGTTTCAGTCCCTTGATGCGCACGGCATGAAGGGTTCTGTCGGCCAGCTTGCGGCCCGCGACGGTCTGGTAGTAGCGCGTATGCTCCTGCGCGTAGAAACTCCGCCCGTCGTCGGGCGCGACCTCGACCCACGAAAGGGCCGGTTTGCTGGTGGTCCAGACGACCGTGACGCCGTCCCGGGTCATGTCGCAGAGATAGGGGCCGTGCGTGATCTTGAAATCCTGTGCCGCGGCAGCCAGCGAAAAGAGCAGCCCGGAAAGCGCAAAAAGGAGTTTTTTCATTATCGGAAAGTGTTGGTTGTTCCGGAATGCAAGATACGAAAAATTCCGCAGAATTCCGCCCCGGTCGTCCGATCTCCCGCAGCCGTCATGCAGCTGCGGCCCGCCGCCTTTGGAAGGCGGCATAACTACCTCCGGCCCGTTTTCTTTTTGCGGACCGACCAGCCGAAATGCCCCAGCGCCTCGCCCAGCGCAAAATACTCCCCGTGGGAATAGACGATCGGGTCGGCGCGTTCGAGGCAGAAACGCCCCGTCTGAGGGTCGATGTAGGCTTCGTCGGCCTGCACCCCGACCACCTCGGCCAGAAACATGTCGTGGGTCCCGAGCGGCAGCACCTGACGCACGCGGCACTCGATGTTCACGGGCGATTCGGCGACGACCGGCGCGGCGACCTTTTCGGACGCGACGGCCGTGAGACCCATCTCGCGGAACTTGTCGTAGTCGCGGCCCGAGCGCACGCCGCACCAGTCAGCGGCACGTGCCAGCCGGCGCGTCGTGAGGTTGATGACGAACTCGCCCGTGCGGCGGATGATGGCGTAGGAGTGGCGTTCGGGCCGCACCGAAATATAGCACATCGGCGGATCGGAGCAGACCGTGCCAGTCCACGCCACGGTCAGCAAGTTGTACTCGTCGGGCGTCGCGCCGCAGCTCACCAGCACCGCCGGCAGAGGATACAACACGGTTCCGGGTTTCCAGTTCTGTTTCATCTCGATTCGTTTTTCGGGACAAAGGTAACGGTTTTTGCGTATATTTGACATCGCAACGGCACGAATGCCCTCCGGTTTTGCAGCGCGTCCGGTTTTTATATACCTTTGTTTCATATGCTCGCCGATTTCATCCGATACCTCGAAGCGGAACGCCGCTACTCGCCGCTCACCGTGCGCAACTACCGCCACGACATCGAACTGTTCCTCGCATGGCTGGGGATCAACGACACGGATTCCGATCTGCGCCGGGTGACCACGGAGGACATCCGCGAGTGGATCATCTTCCGCACCGAGGAGGGACGCCTGAGCGCCGCCTCGATAAACCGCGAAATATCGTCGCTGCGGTCGCTGTTCCGCTGGCTGCTGCGCACGGGAGTCGTCAGCCGCGACGTGGCGGCACCCGTAGCGTCGCTGAAAACCTCGCGCCGACTGCCGGCCTTCGTCCCCGAGAGCCGCATGAGCGGCATCGTCAACGACTGCGAACAGGACAGCGACGATTTCACCCGCGAACGCAATTCGCTCATCGTGCTGCTTTTCTACGCCTGCGGCCTGCGGCTGGCCGAACTGGTCGGCATCGACCGCAGGGATTTTTCGGAGGACTACACCTCGCTGCGCATCCGGGGCAAAGGCGACAAGGAGCGCATCGTGCCGATCCTGGAGTTCGTCCGCGAAAAGATTTTGCACTACATCGGGTTAATTGAAAGGCAAAATATTTGCATTTCACCGGAAAAAGCGTTATTTTTAACACACAAAGGAAAACGCATATCCCGGACGGAGGTTTACCGGACGGTGCGGGACGAGCTGGAAAAGGCGGGCGTACAAGGAAAGAAAAGCCCTCACGTGCTGCGTCACACCTTCGCAACGCACCTGCTGAACGGCGGAGCCGATATGCGCGAAATACAGGAGCTCCTGGGGCACGCCTCGTTGCAGGCCACGCAGGTCTACACGCACAACAGCATTGCCAAGCTCCGGGAGATTTATACGAAAGCCCATCCCCGTGAAAAGGGTGGCGAGTGATTAACTTTTATAATATAAGGCTATGAACGTACAGATTCAATCCGTGAAATTCGACGCCGACAAGCGGCTGATCGAATTCGTGAATGCCAAGATGGCGAAGTTGGACCGCTTTGCGGAACGCTCGACCGGAGCCGAGGTCATTCTCAAACTCGATAAGGACCACGAAAAAGGAAACAAATTCGCAACCATCACGCTGCACATGCCGGGCGAGGACCTGGTGGCCTGCCACCAGTCGAAAGCCTTCGAAGAGTCGGTCGATGAAGCCATCGACGCCCTGAAACGTCAGCTGGAGAAATTCAAGGCGAAAACCGAAAAATAAACCCCACCAACCTTTAACCTTAACTAACTAACGCCGCGACGGCCGCCTTTTCGAAAAGGCGGCCGTCGCATTCGTAGTGGATAGGGGATTCGAACCCCTATGTCATGCGTGAGAGGCATGTATCCTAACCCTTAGATGAATCCACCGGTTTTGTGGTGCAAAGATAACGCCTTCTTTCGAATCTCCAAAATTTTCCGCCGAAAACTGTGATTTTTTTCGCAAAAAGCCCTCCAAACCCACTTTTTAATTATCTTTATAACAGCTAAAAGACTTTCAGCCATGAAAACCCGCATCTCCCTGCTTCTCGCCGCCGCGCTCCTTGCCGCCGGTTCCTGCACGAAACGCCCCGTACAACCCCGCTTCGGCATCGCGGCCACCGACACGCTCGTCAGCCGCAACGGAATCGCCTGCAAGATCGAATACCGATTCGCGTCGATCCTCAACGCCGGGAAATCCCCCGCCCTCACGGCGATCGAGCAGGCGAACATCGGCTATTTCTTCGATCTGGAAGCCTTCTCCGGCACGGTGCGGGAGGCCGTTGCCGCCGCCATCGGTCAGTTCGCCGACATCTACCTCGCCGACAGCCTGCCGACAGGCTCCGGCAATGCGGAATACGAGATCTCCGCCGAATCCGAAGGCGCCGTCGTGGACACCCTGGTCGTCTACACCATCACGCAGTCGAGTTACACCGGCGGTGCGCACGGCATGTACAGCCGCGAGAACTACGTCTACTCGCTCGACGGAGGCTACGAAATCACCCTGGTCGATCTCTTCACCGAAGCGCAGCTGGAGAGCCTCGGCCGGCTGATCCGCCGGAAACTCTACGAACAATACGACGTTCGGGACGACGAAGGGCTCGTTGCCGCCGGGTTCTGCCCCGAATACATCGCCCCGACGGAGAATTTCCTCGTCACGCCCGAAAGCATCGTTTTCTGTTACAATCCGTATGAAATCGGGTGCTATGCGCTCGGGAGCGTCGAGGTGGAGGTGACCCGCGAAGAGCTGGCCGGGCTCTGAAGGCGCCGGCCGGAAAAGAAAAAAGGTCCGAGTCTCACGACTAGGACCTTCTTTTTCGGCGGGGAACCACCCCCTCCGAAAATGAGGTTCAATCGGAGGTATTCGACCCATCGAACGAGTACCGTTCCCAGGTCTTAGCAACGGATCGTTCCGCTGCAACCTGCCGATTTCCTCAACCAACCTAAAACTACTAACCTAAATGAACCTTAAAACTTCACTGCAAAGATAAGGGGCATTTTTCAATTATGCAAATATTTTACGAATATCTTAAATATATTTAACAATTTGGTAACATAGCGTGCTCCCGAAAACCGCTTACCCGATTAAGGCGCTATTCCCGCAAGCAATTCAACATGAGCCACTTCACTTCGGGTAAACTTCGGGCAAAACTGAAAAACTCTGAAAAAGAAAACCGCACCGGACAAAACATGCGGACAACGAAAGGCAAAGACAAAAAAAAGGAAACCCGGAATCAGAACCGGAGTTCCTCTTCCACAGTTTCCTCACCAACCTAAAACTACTAACCTAAATGAACCTTAAAACTTCGCTGCAAAGATAAGCCGAAAAAAGATACCCTGCAAGTTTTTATTAAAAAATTTTTCGAATTTATTGATATTTTTTAATATCGCTACGCCTCGGCAAAACGCAAGTAACTGTCAATCAACACGAACAGCCGACCGAGCGACGATCCGTAAGATTTTCCGGCGGAAAGCGTGCAGTATTTCGGAAATACCGCATTTAGAGAATATAATTGTTATGTACTGCTCGTAACAGATAAAATTGCTATTTTTGCCGAATGATTCCGACAGCCTCTGTTGCATACACGATTTCCAGCAAAACCCCGGCAGAGATTTTGCACATTCGCTATTGCCTATCCTCGAACTCCTAACCTAACCAATAGTTTTACAGTACGATGACTGTTTCGTTGATCATTACCACTTACAACTGGCCGCGTGCGCTCTATCTGTGTCTCGACAGCGTGATGCAGCAGACCGTCATGCCCTCCGAGATATTGGTTGCGGACGACGGATCGGGTATCAGCACCCGCGATGTCGTGAGGCATTTTCAGAACATCTCGCCGGTTCCCGTGCACCACATCTGGCACGAGGACCGCGGATTCCGCGTCGCAGCCATCCGCAACAAGGCCATCGCCGCCAGCTCCGGCGACTATGTTATCCATGTCGATGGCGACCTGATCCTGCAACGCAATTTCATTCAGGACCATATCCTCTTCGCCCGGGAGGGGTGTTATGTTTCGGGCTCCCGCGGCATCATCACCGAAATGCTGACCCAAAAGGTCCTCAGCGGAGAGATCACCTCGCTGTCGGCGCTGACCAAAGGCGTGCGCAACAGCAACAACGTCATGCGCGTGCCCGTCATGGCCATCGTCTACCGCATGATCGCCCCCTCGCAGGCTCCCAGAAGCTGCAATCTGGGGTTGTGGCGCCGGGACCTGATCCGCGTCAACGGATTCGACGAGGCATTCGAGGGCTGGGGATACGAAGATACGGAACTGGGGCTGCGTCTGAACAACAGCGGCGTACAGCAGCGTCGCATGAAATTCCAGGGCGTCGTCTTCCACCTCCATCACGACAAAGCCTCGCGGGCAAACTGCGCCATCAACGAACTGCGCTATCTGGAAAGCATCCGCGAACACCGCACCCGCTGCGAAAAGGGCCTCGACCGGCACCTTACCCCGAAAATCTCCTATCTCGGGGGGGGGTCTGCCGCCGTCGTCGGAGGCTGATCGGCAGGCACTTCCTCTGCAAACTATTTTTCAAACGATGATTTTTCGAGAAACAGCTTCCCGAGGAATTGCCGTACCCGGAGGCGGTCTTCGTCCGTCATCCGGGCGTCGTCGTTCAGGCAGAACAGCGACGGATCGTATTTCTCCATCACAGCTTCCAAATCCGGCGTATAGGCGGGAATGCAGCGCGAGTCGCTCCCGCAGCCGACACCGAAGAGGGCGCGAAGCCGCTGCACGGCGTTCTCCGACTTGTTATACCGCGTGACCTCACGCAACGAAGCCTCCCCGCGGGCGAGAGCGTAATAGAGCACCAGCGAACGCTGCCAGTCGTCGCGCGAACGGAAGCGGTGGCGTTCCGTAGGGGCCAATTCGTCGCGGAACGCTTCAAGGGCGGCGAAAAAATCGCTTTGGCAGTAGGCATCGACGTTATGATGGGGCGCCAGCCCGGAACAACGGCCGCAGCGGGCCCGCACCAACTCCTGCATACGCAGGATCGTGTGGCAGTAAATATCGTCGTCGTGGCGTTTCAGCGACTGCTTCTTGAGCCGCACGACCGAACGGCCCGCGGCATCGAAGAAGAAACCGGAATCGACAGGACGACTGAAAAACATATCGTCGTTGGCATAGAGGAAATGCTCGGCCAAACCGGGAATCCGGGGCAGAAACAGTTCGATCGCGCAGGAGTTGAAGACGGGAAGAATCTCCGCAGGCATGATCTCGCGGTGAGAAACCACCCGCACACGCGGATTCGACGTGTCGAGCCACGCAGGCGTTTGATCGTCGGTCAGGATGTAGACGCGGCGAATCCACGGCGCATAACGCTCGGCCGAACGCAGCGAATAGCGCAGTTCGTCGTTCTCGACGAAACGGCACTCCCCCGCCGCCTCGGGGTCCACCCGCTTGTCGGCAGGCAGATAAGCGTTTTTCTTCGCCAGCCACGCGGGGTCATTACCATCGACCCAGAGGTACACCAGATCAATTTCCATAGTCGTACTCATTTGTCGGCGGCGCGGCGGCGCCAGACCGGGATCAGGTCGAACAGCCGGAAGGTCTGCCGGTCGCCGCACTCCTTGATTTTCAGCCACGTGATGCCCCAACGGTCGTACGTGCGGCGGGTGATGCGCCGGAAGCGTGCGTCGAGATGCAGTCCGTGCGCCGCCACATAGCCGGCGAACGCTTTGTGGGCCAAATATTTATCCTGCTGTTTCTTCGGCGTCTGGCGGCTCTTGGTGATCGAAGTCGCATTCACCACGTAGCGGTAAACCACGTCGGGCACCGTCACCGCGTCACCGCCCTCGCACAGCACTCGCATCGTGTATTCGACATCCTCGTAGCAGACCCTTTCGCGGAAGCGCAGCCCCAGCCGCAGCAGCATTTCCCGGCGCAGGAGCTTGTTCATCACGTAGAAGTCGGGCGGACAGCGGCAAACGCGGAACTTCTCCTGCACGTCGGCCACCACCTGCCGTTCGGTATAGCGGATCGTCCATTTCGAATACGAGGGGCGTATCTTCAGCATCGAGGCGCACGCCACGTCGGCCCCCGTCTCCCGGGCCGCCTCGTAGAGCCGTTCGCAGTAGGCCGGGTCGATCCAGTCGTCGGAATCGACATAGAGGACGAACTCCCCCGTCGCGGCATCGAAACCGCGGTTGCGGGCGCCGCCCAACCCGCGGTTCTCCTGCGAGATCACGCGGATGCGCGCATCTTCGGCCGCATAGCGGTTCAGAATGTCGATCGAGCGGTCGGGACTTCCGTCATCGACACAGATGATCTCGATGTCGCGCAGGGTCTGTCCCACCACGCTGTCCAAGCATCGGGCCAGGAACGGCTCGACGTTGTAGACCGGAATGATAACGCTTACTTTCGGTTCCATCGGTTATCGGATATAATTTTTCACCGCTTCGGCGATTCGTTCGCCGTCGAGCGCCGCGGAGATGATGCCGCCGGCATACCCCGCCCCTTCGCCTGCGGGGAACAACCCCTCCGTCTCGGGGTGCATCAGCGTCCCGGGGTCGCGCGGCACGCGCACGGGAGTCGAGGTCCGCGACTCCACGCCCACGACCAGCGCCTCGGCAGTCACATAGCCCCGCATCCGGCGGCCGAAGGTCGTGAGCCCCTGCCGCAGTCCCTGCGCGATGAAGCCGGGCATCCAGCGGTCGAGCCGCGAGGGGGTGACACCGGGAATGTAGGAGGTCGCGGGCAGCGATCCGCTCGCACGTCCCGCCACGAAGTCGGTAACCCGCTGTGCCGGAGCGATCTGGTGCTCCCCGCCCTCGCGGCGGGCCAACTCCTCGAACTGCTGCTGGAACCGCAGCCCCGCCAACTCGCCCCACTCGCTCCGCAGGTGTTCGAAATCCGCCAGACGCACCTCGGTCACCAGTCCGGAATTGGCATAGGGCGACGTGCGGCCGCTGGGCGACATGCCGTTGACCACCGACTGCGCGGCATCGGTCATGGCCGGGACGATGAATCCCCCGGGACACATGCAGAACGAGTAAACCCCGCGGCCGTTCTCCTGGCTCACCAGCGAATAGGAGGCCGCCGGGAGGTATTCGCCGCGCGCCTCGCAATGATACTGGATCGAGTCGATCAACGCCTGCGGATGCTCGATGCGCACCCCCATAGCGAAAGGTTTGGCCTCGACGCGCACGCCGCGGCGGTGGAGCAGTTCGTAAATATCGCGCGCCGAATGGCCTGTGGCGAGCACCACGGCGGCGCCTTCGATCAGGCTGTCGCCGCACCACACGCCGCGGATGCGGCCCTTTTCGATCTTCAGGTCCGTGACGCGGCTTTCGAAGCGGAACACGCCGCCCGCATCGACGATCGTCTGCCGGATGTTCTGCATGATGCGCGGCAGACGGTCGGTGCCGATATGCGGATGCGCCTCGTAGAGTATTTCGGGCGTCGCGCCGTGGAACACGAGCGTTTGCAGCGCCTTGTTGTAGTCGCCGCGCTTCTTGCTGCGCGTGAAGAGCTTGCCGTCGGAGAAGGTCCCGGCCCCGCCCTCACCGAAAGCGTAGTTCGAATCGGGATCGACAGCACCGTTGCGGTTGATCTGCGCGATGTCGCACTTGCGGGCCGAGACATCGCGGCCGCGCTCCAGAATCACGGGCCGCAGCCCCAGTTCGATCAGCCGCAGGGCGGCGAACAACCCCGCGGGCCCCGAGCCCACGATCACCACCTCCGTACGACCCTCGACCGAGGGATAGTCGAAATGCACCGGTCTGGGCTGCGGCTCGCGGTCGGCATAGATCTCCAGCGTGAGATTCACCTTCACCTGCCGCTGACGGGCGTCGATCGACCGTTTCACGACCCTCGCCAGCGCGATGTCCGCCTCGCGGATGCCCATGCGACGGGCTGCCTGCGCGGTGTAGAACTTCGCATCGGCGGCCTGCCGGGGTGTGAGCGTGAGGGTTATCTGCTGCGGCATATTACGGAATTTTGTCTACAAAAATAACCAAAAAACCCGGATAATCCCCTTCACCGATTGCTATTTGTGAATTTTTGCCTACCTTTGTCTTACCGATGCGGATATGGTGTAATTGGTAGCCACGTCAGACTTAGGATCTGATGCCTTACGGCGTGGGGGTTCGAGTCCCTTTATCCGCACAAAACGACTTTCGGGGACGGATTTTCGAATCCGTCCTCTTTTTCGTCCGTATATTAAGAATGAAATCCGCTCCTGCTGCAATATGCGGCAGGAGCGGATTCTTTTTTCCGGCAGTCGGCGGTTATTCGACCGTAAGCGTGATCGGATAGTGATCCGAAAGATAAGTTACACCGTAATTCGGCGAAGTGACCGTCTGAAAACGGACCGGCTTAACGCCTTTGTAAAATATATGGTCGAGGTTCCAGCGTGCCGACGGCGTTCCGCCGCCGAAATTGTTATAACTGTAAGCGCTGTCGCGGTCGGGAGCCTTCTCCCGGCCCGACTGCATCCACGCATAGTAAGGCGCCAGCGCCGACCGGCGTGTATCGTCGGCAGCGTAGGAGCAATTCATGTCGCCCACGATAAAGACGGGCAGGCTCCCGGCGATCTCCTTCATTTTATTCACATTGAGCTGCGCACACTTCAAGCGCGCCTCGTTGTCCGCAGCCGAGGTGTTCGATTCGGGGAAGTGCGTCGAAAGGAAGACGAACTCCCGCCCCGAAGCATTGTCTTTCAGATGCACCCACACGGAGGAGCGGCGAGCCGAATTGGTCGCATCCCACGGTGCGGAGGGCGTCTCGGGAGTCTCGCTCAGGTAGAAATACCCCCAATCGACACGCGTGAAGAGATCGGTACGGTAAAGCACCGTCGAATTTCCGCCGGAGCCCGTTCCGGTGTTCGGCACTTCGAGCAGTTCGTATTTCGTGAGCATCGTTTTCAGGTAATTGCGCTGCTCGGTGCGCGACTCCTGCATGCCGATCACTCCGGGATTCACATCCTTGATCATATCGACACAAGGCTTCCGGCGCTGCGACCAGGACTTTTCGCCCTGATCCGTCGTATTGCTGTAACGGATGTTGAAAGACATCACTTTCAGGGAAAACACTTCGGAAGAGGGTCCTTCGGGAGCCGGAGCCGGCTCCTCGCCTTCCGATTTGCCCGAGGAACATCCCAGGGCGAAAAATGCCGCAGCATAAAACAGATATTGCAATTTTTTCATTTTCGTTCGTATTTAACAATTCGTATTCGTTCGACCGTCCATTCACAACTGACTGTAATGGAAGCGTATCTCCTGCGGCGCCTTGTGCTCGCGCACGGCCGTCGCAGCCACCCGTCCGGCCGACTGGCCCAGTATGACGGAATTGGAATTGACCCGGTAGCTGGAATGGGCGATGAAATCGCCGCTGATGCAACGGCCCACCATCATCAGCCCCTTGACATCCCGGGCGATCAGGGCCCGCAGCGGAATGTCGTAGGGCTTCGACTTGATGCCGCGCGTATAGGAGCCTCCCTTGCCCTCGCTTTCGAGATGCACCGAATGGACATCGACTCCGTAACGCACCTCGCAGACAGCGTCTTCGTGGCGGCGTCCTTCGACCAAATCCTGCTCCGTAACCGTGTAAAGCCCGTGAATGCGCCGGCCTTCGCGGCATCCGATCTGCGACGCCGTGGCCACGAGCTTCAGCCCCTCCCAGCGGCCGCCCAGCGAGCGGAGCGAATCGACGATCCGGTGCACCTCGCGGCGGCCTTCGATGCTCGCCCTCGTCAGGTCGTCACGGCTGATGCTCTTAGCGCCGTACTGGTGCGTCGCCATCAGCGCATAGAGATCGTCGTGGAGCAGGAACAGACACGGCATCTTGTAGCTCGCCTCGAAACCGCCCCGGCGGATTTCGGCAATCAGATTCCGCTTGGACGCCCTCCGGGTCTTCCGGCCGTTCCACAGCACGCAGTCCTCGATCTCCTCGAAACGGGCTCCCGTCACCAGCCCCAGCATCGACATCGGTTGCACATGCCCGTCGGCATCGCCCCAGTCGAATCCGCAGCCGCTCAACGCAGCAACGTCGCCGTCGCCCGTCGCGTCGATGAAGATCTCCCCGGCGATCGCCTCGCGGCCCGACTTGGATTCGGTGACGACATGCGTGATGCGCCCCCGGTCCACGACGGCCGCCACGACCGACGTATAAAGCAGCACTTCGATCTTATGCTCGGCGCACAGTTCGTCGAGCAGCAGTTTCATCCGCTCGACATCGAACGTAAAAAGTTCGTCGGTCCAGACCTTCGTATTGCGCCACTTGCGTTCGGTGAGCGTCTGCTTCAGTTCCTGCATTAGACCCGTCTTGTTCTCGTGGTCGAGCATGACGCCCAGCAGCCCGGCCGTCCAGGTGCCGCCCAGAAACCCGGCATGCTCGACAAGCACGACCCGGGCCCCCGAACGGGCCGCCTCGACGGCGGCGCCGATACCGGCAGGACCTCCGCCGCAAACCACGACATCGGCCGTACGGCTTACCGGCACGCGGCGTTTCTTCTCCGCAACGTTCCCGTCCGGAGTCACGGAGTCCTCCACCGTTTCCGCGGCGGAAAGCACCTTTCCCGCAGAGAGCAGCAAAGTCGCGGCTCCCGCCTTTTTCAAAAAATCCCGTCTGTCCATAGCCTGCCGGTTATTTGGTTACGACAATGTCATCCAGGAACCATTGTCCCGTGTTGCTGAACGCCAGTCTGGTCGAAGCCGTCGCTCCGGTCACGCGCACCGTGAAGGTACGCCACGTGAAACAGTCGTCGCGCTTCGTGAACTCTCCGGTCATATCGGGCTGCGCCTCGACCGTACCGTCGCCCTCGGCCACCTGCACCGTGATCTCCTTCTTATCAATGGCATCCGTGGAGCTGCACCGGACCACGGCCTTGAACGAAACGACGACATCGGTCGGCGTCGAACCGAGCGATGCGAGCGCCGGCGTGGTCAGCACGCCCTTGGCCGTCAAGCGGACATATCCGATGGAGGCGGTCACGGTTCCCGAAACGCTCCAGCCCTCCGGAGCGTCATAGGCCGCCCCGGTCACATAGGCCAGGTGGCCGATGTCCGACATGTAATCCAGTCCCGAAAGGCATTCGTCGAATCCCTGAGCCAGTACTACCTGCTCGCCTACGGGCATCGTCGTCGTGTGGTAGGCTTTCTTTTCGAACTGGGAGATGCAGCACCCGAACGTGAAACGGACGATGTGCGACGGGTCGATCGCAGTGCCCTTGACAGGCGTGTCGCCGGCCTTGGCCACACGCACGTAGAGCGTGCTTCCCTTGGCCAGAGGAGCGGAAGTCGGAATGGTGAAGACCGCCTGCCGGTGGTTGTAGGCATCCGCGTTGATGTTGGGCAGCAGCGCGAACGACACCGATTTGTCCTCATTGACGGAACTTTCCGTCGGGCAGGCGCTCTTGCCGTTCCAGGCATAGAACGCGTCGATATCGTGCCAGGTCGCATTGTCGCCGCTCCACTCCACTTTCCAATCGCGGGGAACGGCGCAGAGCGAAGAGGAGTTGGTCAGCATGCCGAAGCCGAACGAAAGCGTCCCCGACAATTCGCTGGTCACGGGAACCGCCACGGTCCACGCGGCATTTTCCGCATCCCAGCCCGAAGCCCTCAGCACACCGGTGTAATAACGGTCCGCGGTCAGGCCGGCCGCCGTCATATCGCCGGCTCCGGTCAGCGTGATGCTCGCCCCGTCATTGAACAGGAAAGCGTTCTTCGCCTCGTTGACCTTGCCGCTGACACAGTTGTCGATGTCGCCCTTGACGAATTCGATCAGGTGTACGAAAGGCTGGAATCCGGTCAGATAGGAGGCGGCTCCCTGCACGACGGGCAGCTGCACGCTCTTCGACTCGTCCCGCAGCTGCACGCACACCTGCCCCGACCGCGAAACGCTGTTGCTGGGATTCTTGGCGAACGAAAGGGTCACGCTCCCGTTGCCGATACCTTGCGCGGGCTCGACCGAGATCCAGGGAGCCGTATCGCCATCGGTCCCCGTGGCAATCACCGACCAGTAGCCGTCGCTCTCGACATCGAACGTGCGGATGTCGCCGTCCCCGGCGATGTCGTCCAGCACCACCTGCGAGGGAACCGAGACATTCGCCTTGCCCCCGGTCACATTGTTTTCATTTTCACATCCGGGCAGCAGCACAGCGGCGACCATCGCTGCTGCCGGAAAGATACCTATAAAATAACGTTTCATGAGAATCTGTTTTTTAATTAATAAGTTGCGCGGAGCGGCCGTCAGCCGGAGCGCCGTTGCAGCCAAAAGCTCCGTTCCGTTTCAAACTTTCGGATCACAATACACAACCAACACCGAAAGACAACGAAACACACCTGTTTCGACCGCGGACACCCATCCGACAGGGAGCCGATCCCCGTTGTGAACCGCGATGCCCGTTACCGAAGAATCCGGCCGGAACCGGAAATCGTCGAGCGAGGCACACTGAAATACAAAAGATGAAATCTGCAAAAAACGCGGCTATTTCTTTGTTTTTACAAAATATCCACGTATATTCGCATTGTCTACCACACGGTTTTCAGCCTTCCAACTCTGTTCCGTGTGGGCAGGTAGGCATCACAAATATACTACTAATTTAATTATTATGAAAAAACTTCCGACATTTTTTTCTAATGCGGGGGGGGGAATTTAGGTAATTTCATTTTAGCATCTCTTTTATTTCTCATCGAAACCCTCTTTTTCTCCACTTCCGCCTTCTCCCAGGAAAGAACAATTCAAGGGACCGTGCAAACAGAGCAAGGTAAACCCATCTACGGAGCCACCGTCATCGTTCAGAACACCACGCTCGGCACCACGACCGACGCAGACGGAAAATTCTCCATCAAACTCGACGCAGGCACCCAGCCCGTCCTGCAAATCTCATTTATCGGTTACGAAACCCAGACAGTCCCCGCCGCCGGCAAAACGCAGGTGGAGGTAATTCTGCGCGAAGCCGTCAACGAGATGGACGACGTGGTGGTGGTCGGCTACGGCACGATGCGCAAAAAGGATCTTACGGGCGCCATCGCCAGCGTTGACGGCACGGCACTCACCGCCCGCAAAACCAGCCAGATTTCGAACGCCCTTCAAGGGGCTTTGCCCGGAGTCACCGTGACGAGGACCAATTCGGCCCCCGGCGCCAACGCCACCATCCGCATCCGCGGCATCACCTCGATGAAGGACAGCTCGCCGCTGGTCATCATCGACGGCGCTCCCGGAGCGATCGGCGATGTCAATCCGGCCGATGTGGAGAATATCTCCGTGCTGAAAGACGCCGCCTCGGCCGCCATCTACGGAGCCCGCGCCGCCGCCGGCGTGATCCTCATCACCACCAAACGCGCCAAGAGCGGCGAACCGACCTCGGTGGACTACACCTATTCGATCTCGCTCGACTATCCGACCCGCATGCCCGAATACGAAGACGCCGTGGGCTACATGAAGGCCCAGAACGAACAGATGTACAACGACACGCCGTCGGGCGGTCTGTACAGCGTCTACACGCAGGAGGAGATCGCCGACTACCGGAAATTCCATGCGCAGAATCCCGATCTCTATCCGGACACCGACTGGCTCGGCATGATCCTCAAAAAGAACGCCCTGCGCCAGTCGCACGCCCTGAGCATCACCTCCGCCGGCAAGACCACGCGCACGAAAATCAGCCTGGGCTACGACGATGTGGACGGTCTTTTCCGGAAGAACCTTTCGTGGAAACGCTTCACCGTGCGGGCCAACAACGACATCCGGCTGGCCAAATGGCTCAACGTGTCGCTCGACCTGAACATGCGCAAAACCAAGTCGGTGAATCCCTATTACAGCCCGTCGAGTACGATGCGCTACATGCCGCCGACGTTCGCCGCCGAGTGGAGCGACGGCCGTACCGCCTCGGGAAAAGAGGGCATCAACCCCTACGGCAAGATGATGGAGGGCGGTACGAAGCGCAACGAGACGTGGCTCGGGGGCGGCAAGTTCCAGGTCGAGATCACGCCCGTCAAAGGACTGAAAATCACGGGTGCGTTCGTACCCAAATACGTGTTCGAAAAGGACAAGGATTTCAACATCGCCGTGCCCTACACGCCCTGGAACGATCCCACGGTCACGCCCTCGTACCTCTCCGGCGCCACGACCACAGACCTCAAGGAGAGCCGCACGGACACCTATACGCACACCACCCAGCTCTTCGCCAACTACGACATCGATCTGGGACGCAACGGCGACCATCACCTGAGCGTCATGGCCGGCGTCGAGGACTATTACAAACACTACGAGGACATCTACGCCTCCCGCAACCAGTTCAAGATCAGCTACTACCCCTATCTGTCGATGGGCTCCACCGAGCTGATGGGGGCCGGCGTGAACAACTCGCCCTACGAAAACGCCTACGTCTCGGTGTTCGGCCGCGTGAACTACAACTACAAATCGAAATATTACGCCCAGGCGAACTTCCGCTACGACGGCTCGGGACGCTTCAAGAAAGGCAACCGCTGGGGATTCTTCCCCTCGGTGTCGGCCGGCTGGGTCCTCACGCAGGAGAAATTCATGGAGGGGGCGCGCAACGTACTCTCGTTCCTCAAGCTGCGCGCATCTTACGGACAGCTGGGCAACGACCGCATCGGCAACTACCCCTACCAATCGACCCTTTCGTCGAACGACCCGGTGGGTTTCGTCGGCTCCTCAAGTCTGGTACAGGCCCTGCAAGGGTTCTCGGCCTATCAGATGGTTCTCGACGACATCACCTGGGAGACCACCGAGACCTATGACGTGGGCATCGACGTCAATTTCCTCAACGACCGCCTGCGGATCACGGCCGACTACTATAAAAAGACCACGCGCGACATGCTCATCCTGGTGGACATCCCCTCCTATCTGGGCTACACGGCCCCCTATAAGAACTCGGGCGACATGAACACCAAAGGCTGGGACCTCTCCGTCGCGTGGAGCGACCATATCGGCGACGATTTCAGCTACTCGGTCGCCGTGAATCTCTCGGATTACAAGTCGATGATGGGCTACATCGGCAACGACTACCAGCTCAGCGGCGGCACAATCATCCAGTCGAACACGGAATATAAAGCCTGGTACGGCTACCGGAGCAACGGACTGTTCCAGACCGCCGAAGAGGTGGCCGGCAATCCGACGGTCTCGTCGTCGAACCAGCCGGGCGACGTGCGCTACGTCGATCTGAGCGGCAAGGACGGCGTTCCCGACGGCACGATCTCGGCGACGTACGACCGCACGGTGATCGGCAGCTCGATGCCGCGCTACAACTTCGGCGGCAGCATCAACCTCGCCTACAAGGGCTTCGACCTGGGGTGCACGTTCCAGGGCGTAGCCAAACGCGACGCGCTGCTGACCGACGAAATGGTCCAGCCGCTGCGCACGGGCTGGTACAACGTGCCGAAATTCGTGGTCAACGACCATTGGAGCGTCTTCAACACCATCGAACAGAACCGCCGCGTGCGCTATCCCCGCTACTCGCAGAACAGCGGCACCACGACGGCCAACTACGCCGTGTCGGACTACTGGCTCATCGACGGCTCCTATTTCCGCATCAAGGACATCACGCTGGGCTACACCCTGCCGCAAAGATGGCTGCGGAAAATCTTCGTCAAGGACCTGCGCCTCTCGGCCACTCTGTCCGACTTCTTCACGTTCAGCCACTTCCCCAAGGGCTGGGACCCGGAGGTCAGCTCGACGGGCTACCCCATCACCAAATCCGTCATCTTCACGGCTTCCATCAAATTCTAATCTCCCGCGTTCATGAAAACATCAACGAAATACATCGCGCTCTGTACGGCCGCCGCACTGCTCGGCACGGCCTGCACGAATCTGGATCTCAACCCGCTCGACAATCCCTCGGCCGAAACGTGGTACGACGACGGCCCGAAGATCGAGATGTCGCTCAACACCCTGCTGCTCCAGCAGTTCTGGCCCCAGGAACGCTACGAGTTCACCGGATCGGGAGTCATGGACATGGACGAGATCACCGACGACCTGATGCGGCGCAACGCGCTGGTCGCCTTCAAGGCCGGAACCCTCACCGCCACCCATGCCGCCACGACAAACATGTGGAGCCTGACCTACAAGGGAATCACGCGCTGCAACGCCATCCTCGAAAACATGCCCAAAGCCAAGGCCAGCCTCGATCCCGAACTGTACGAACGCTACGAAGGCTGCGCGCGCTTCTACCGGGCCTGCTTCTACTCGCGGATCATGATGCTCTTCGGCGATCCGGTCTATTTCACCCGCGATATTCCGCTCGAAGAAGCCTACGACATCGGACGCACCCCCTGCGAGGAGGTTCTCGAACACGTCTACGACGATTTCAACTATGCCGCCGCCCACTGCCCGGAGACCTATCAGGGAGCCGTGGTGCGTGCGACCCAAGGCGCAGCCTACGCCATGAAGGCCCGCGTGGCGCTCTACTTCGCCTCGCTCTACACCTATGACGCCGCCATGCGCGACGCCGACAAAGCCGCCTATCATTACGGCATCGCCCGCGACGCCGCCAAGGCGTGCATGGACCTGAACGTCTACCAGCTCCACGCCGACTTCGGCGAACTGTTCCTGAACAAGACGCACAACGCCGAAGAGTCGGTCTTCTGCATCCCCCGTTCGCTGGCCTACGCCGCCGACAACAAACGGCAGTACCTCCAGGGGACGAGCATCACGGCCAACATCCCCATCGGACTGGGCGGCACCATTTCGGAGTTCCCGACCTGGGACCTCTTCTGCGCGTTCCTCTGCACCGACGGCAAGCCCATCGACGAATCGCCGCTCTACGACCCGGCCGATCCGTTCAAGAACCGCGACCCGCGCCTGGCGGAGAGCATCGTGGAGTTCGGCACGGATTTCTGCGGCGTGGTCTACGACCCGCGCTTCGATGTCGAACAGGTCTGGGACTCGAACGTCGGACGCAACATCACCAACCCCGACAACATCGTGACGGCCAGCGAATCGCGTCTTCCGTCGCGCACCGGGCTGGTGCAGCGCAAAGGCATCGACAAGGACTGGACGGACGACTATCAGGCCGACCCCGACAAGATCATCATGCGCTACGCCGACGTGCTGCTCATGTATGCCGAGGCGAAGATCGAGCTGAACGAGATCGACGATGCGACCCTCGAAGCCATGAACCGGGTCCGCGCCCGCGCCTACGGGGTCCAGCACACCGAAACGGACAAGTATCCGGCGATCGTCACCCGCAGCCAAAGCGAGCTGCGCACCATTCTGCGCACCGAACGCCGGATGGAGTTCGCGTTCGAGCGGCTGCGCATCTATGACCTCCTGCGCTGGCGGATCGCCGAGAAGGTGCTCAATTACAGCGACTGGACGATCAAGTACAACGCAGGCGCCAACGTACTGAAAAAGGTGATGACCGACGGACAGTGGTTCATCCCCACGCCCGCGATCGACGAGAGCGGATGTCCGGAGATGGACGCCACTTTCAGCCGGGAAAACCGTCCCCACATCACCGCGCTTTACAACCGGGTATTCAATCCGGAGATACACTATCTCTGGCCGCTGCCCGCAACCGACGTGCTCGTGAACAAGAACCTCAAACAAAATTACGGCTATTGACCGGAACCATACGCCGCGGCGGGAGTCCGACACCCGCCGCGGCGTATAAAAAAACGCATGAACGACCATCCAACCATCCGAATATGAAAAAAACGATCCGCTATCTTCTGTCCGGCCTCGCGCTGCTCTCCCTCGGAGCCTGCACCTCCTCCGACAACGAAGACGGGAGCGGCGGCAACGACGGCGGCCTGACTTTCGTTACGGTCGTATCGTTCAACATCCGTGTAGACAACACCGCCGACGGAGACAACGCCTGGAACAACCGCAAACCGGCATCCGCCGCCATGATAAGACAGGAACGGCCTACGGTCATGGGGCTTCAAGAGGCGCAGCCCCATCAAATCACCTATCTGGCCAAAAACTGCCCGGACTACGCCTGGTACGGGCTAGGACGCGACACGGGCGCTATTCCGCCCGAAACCGAAAGCTACGCGGCAGAGGAGTGCATGGCCGTTTTTTACCTTACGACCGAAGTCGAACTGCTCGACAAGGGGACCTTCTGGCTCTCCCAGACTCCCGACATCCCCTCCAAAGGCTGGGATGCCGCCTATAACCGGACATGCACGTGGGGACTTTTCGAGCACAAAGCCTCCGGCAAGCGATTCTACCACCTAAACACGCACCTCGATCATCAGGGCGCCACAGCACGCGAGGAGTCCATCAAGCTCATCGCCTCGAAAATCAAACAATTCAACACGGAGTCATACCCGGTATTCCTCACGGCGGATTTCAATTCGGACACGACGGACAACATTTTCGCTCCGTTGTTCCGCACCATGCGCGACGCGCGCAGAACGGCATCCGACACGGACAGCGAAGCCACGTATAACGGCTATAAAACCACCTCCGCCTACAAGCTCGACCACATTTTCCATTCGGGCTGCACGGCCTCCCTGTTCAAAACCCTGACCGGGAATTACGGTGCGCCCTACATCTCGGACCACTACCCCGTAAAGGCCCGGTTCATTCTCCCCTAAACAGTTCATCTATGAAAAGAGCGACAATTCTTCTTACGGCCCTGTGGCTGACGCTGGGCGCAACGGCCGGGAATCCCGAAGCCGACCCGCGGGCCGTCGTCGAGGCGGGCAACGCACGCTTCACGGTGCTCACCCCGCAGCTGATCCGCATGGAGTGGAGCGAGGACGGCCGGTTCGAGGACCGCGCCACGCTGACCTTCGTCAACCGCCGGACGCCCGTGCCGGACTTCAAGGTCCGCGACACGAAATCCCGGCTGACCATCACCACCCCGGCCCTGACGCTGACCTACACCAAAGGCGGCAGGTTTTCGGACAAAAACCTGAAAGCCGTCTTCCGGCTCAACGGCCGCGAGGTCGTATGGACACCCGGCACGGAGGACCCGCAGAACCTCATGGGCACGACCCGCACGCTCGACAGATGCGACGGCAAGAAGCTGGGGCGCGAACCGATGGAGCAAGGGCTCCTTTCGCGTTCGGGATGGGCCGTCGTGGACGACAGCCCGCGCCACGTGCTGACGCCCGACGGCTCCGTGTGGAAGGAGTGGGTCGAAGCGCGCCCCGCAGGCGACCGGCAGGACCTGTATCTCTTCGCCTACGGGCACGACTACAAACAGGCGCTGGCCGATTTCCAGCTCGTCGCAGGCCGGGCGCCGCTGCCCCCGAAGTACACCTTCGGCTACTGGTGGAGCCGCTACTGGCAGTATTCGGACAACGAGTTCGTAGATCTGGGCAGAAACTCAAGTCGATGGACGTGCCGCTCGACGTGCTGATCATCGACATGGACTGGCACGAGACCTGGGGGCTGCGCAAGAAGAACCCGCCCAGGGACGAATACGGACAGCGCATCGGCTGGACCGGCTACACCTGGCAAAAAGAGCTCTTCCCCTCGCCCGCGAATTTCCTCCGATGGACCGAAAACGAGCAACTGAAGGTCGCGCTCAACCTCCATCCCGCCTCGGGCATCCAGCCCTGCGAGGATGTCTACGACGCTTTCACCCGGGAATACGGGTGGACCGAAAAGGGCAAGAGCGTGCCGTTCCGCATCGACGAGCGGAAGTGGGCCGACGCCTATTTCAAGACCGTGCTGAGCCCGATGGAGCGTGACGGCGTGGATTTCTGGTGGCTCGACTGGCAGCAGTGGACCGAATCGAAGTTCACCCCCGGGCTGTCGAACACCTTCTGGCTCAACCACACCTTCTTCCGCCATGCCGAGCGGCAGAATCCCGAACTGCGGCCCTTCATCTACCACCGCTGGGGCGGACTCGGATCGCACCGCTATCCGCTGGCATTCTCGGGCGACACCTACGCCACGTGGGGCACGCTGGCCTACCTGCCGCAATTCACCGCCACCTCCTCGAACGTAAACTACGGCTACTGGGGACACGACATCGGCGGCCACTTGTTCCGCGCGGAGCAGACGCACACCGATCCGGAGCTCTACACCCGCTGGCTCCAGTACGGCGTCTTCACCCCGATCTTCAAAACCCACTCCACGAAGGACCCGCGCATCGAACGTTACATCTGGTGTTTCCCCGACCAGCTCTTCATCCTGCGTGACGCCATCCGCCTGCGCTACACCCTGGCGCCCTACATCTACGCCGCCGCCCGCGAAAACTACGACACCGGCGTCGGAATGTGCCGCCCGATGTACTACGACCACCCCGAGCAGGACGCGGCCTACGAAGTCCCCGAGCAGTTCATGTTCGGCAACGACATCCTCGCCACGGCCGTCGCGGAACCCGCCGACAGCGTCACGGGGCTGGCCGCGCGCCGCATCTGGTTCCCTGAGGGACAATGGTACGACTGCGCCACGGGAGCCATGTACGAGGGCAGCCGCACCGAAGAGCTGCACTACACCCTCGCCGAAAATCCCTGGTACGCCCGGGCCGGAGCCATCCTCCCGATGAATCCCCCGACGGTCAAAAACCTCCAGCAGCCCTGCGACACCCTCGTGCTGACCTTCATCCCGGGGGCCGACGGAGAGTTGAACCACTACGAGGACGACGGCATCAGCCAGCACTACACGACCGACTATGCGGTCACGCGGGTCACGAAGAAGCAGGAGGGCAACACCGTCCGCGCCGTCATCGCACCCCGCGAAGGCTCCTATGCAGGAGCTCCCGAGAGCCGCAGCTACGAACTGCGATTCCCCGCGACCTTCCCGCCCCGGACGGTGAAGATCGACGGCCGCGAAATTCCCTACGCCCGCTTCCCGAAGGCCGGCCAATGGACCTACGACGCCTACACGCTCGCCCCGGTCGTCTACACGGGCGCCGCGCCCTGCGACAAGCCCCTCGCTGTGGAGCTCATCCTCGACGACGACGCGGCGGCCCGTCAACCGGAGCTATACGGCAAAAGCGGCATTTTCAAACGCTGCACGGAACTCACCGTCGAATTCAAACTCGAACAGGGTCGCTTCGGGGAGACCTACCTGATGCTGCCCAAGGAGTATCTCGGCGTTTCGCAATGCCCCAACTTCATTCAGGAGGAGCCCTTCCGCATCCGCGAATTCATCGACGCTTTCGACGGCAACCGGGCGGCGCTGTTCCGGACAACCGACAAACTGGAAATCATCGGAGAAAACTTCAAAAAACGACTGCGAGAACAGATCGGAACATTGTAATTCATCCTTCCCGTAAAACAAGAGAACATGAAAAAGATCATCGGGCTGTTCCTGGCCCTTGCGATCTGCCTGCCCGTTTCGGCCCGGCAGAAGCCGAAAACGAACCGGAAAGCGCTCGTACGTACGGTCGCGGCCCTGACTGCAAAAATCGACAGTCTGAGAGGCGTCGTCGATGCCCTGGAACGGCAATGCGTGCCGGTCCGCAAAGAGATCGACCCCGCCTGGGAAAAATGGCAGGACGTGCGCTACAACTACGGCTTCGACCCCGAAGAACAACCCGTCTACAATACGGTGGAAGGTGTTCTGGAATCCACCTCGATGCTCTCGGTGCGTGGCGGCCGGGGCCGCTGGCACAGCAATGCGGCCAAGCCCCGAACCTCGTTCATCGACGGAGGCCACCTCTTCGAAGGGTGGAACGGCTCGGAAACCTGCCGTCTGACCATGCTGATCGGCAAACAGGCCCCCGACATCGCCTGCATCCAGGTCTACTCCCCGAAAGGACTCTACCGCCCGATCCGGCATTTCGGATGGGTCAAACTCGGTTCCGACGACCGGAACGAAGGCGTGGATTTCGGCCGCCGCTGGGCCGTGTCGTTCGTACCGTTCTCTTTGGCCGCGCTGGACGACGCCCCGACCGACATGTGGTATGAAAATGCACAGTTAGGCGGCAAGTCGATCCCGGTCGGAACGCTCTACTACGACCGGAGCGTTGACAAGGTGCGCTGCTTCACCGAAAACGGCTGGAAATACCTCGCATTCGAATAACGTACGTCAAAAATGCCCCGCAGGGAAATATTTCTTGCGGGGCATTGAAGCGGACATCGCTCTTTACAAGCAGAACCTTACAGCACCGTCACATTCTCCGCCGGAGAATACATGTCGGGCAGATCCCCGCAAAAGAAAGAGTTCTCCTGATTATACATCTTCACGAAATCACGTTCCGACGGATGCCCGGGGAACACCGAAAAATAGTGTGTCCCGCTCTCCATCGGATCGTATTTGTTACGCCATGTCACCACCATGCTCACACGGCGTCCCGTCAGCGGAGCATGGATATTCGTCGTCCAGTAATCCGCAGCGGAAAAACCCTCCACACCCGTTTCGGTTACGCCGCACGGTTTACGCTTCGCCAGCGAAACTTTCGAAATAGCTTTCAGATTCGTCACGAAAACCGCATTGTTGATACCCTGGTAACAGTCCATGCCCACGAAATCGACCCACTCGTCACCCGGCCAGCGGAAATAGAAATCGTCCACGGTCTTCGCGCTGTCCATCTGCGGAGAGATGGCATAAATGAAATTATGTACGCCCTTCGTGTCGCGCAAATACTTCACCGTAAATTTCCACAGATTGACGAACTCTTCGGTCGTCGTGCACGACGCGCCCCACCAGGACCATGTCTGCGTATGTTCATGAAACGGGCGGAAAATCACGGGAATCAGTTTGCCGTCGCTGCCCCGGAGATTGAGCGCGAGGTCCGCCAGCCGGTCGAGCCACTCCTTGAACATTTTATTCGTGACGCTACCCTCCGTCAGAATCTCTGCAACCACCCGATTGCTGGAATTGTCCCACGAATCGCCGCCGGTGAGCGGATTATCGATATGAATGCAGGAGGTGAGCACCATGCCGCGATCATACGCCTCCTTACAGCAACGCAGCCGCAACGCCTGAGCATCCGGGTCGGCGGCGTACCGGTCGTCGATATGCTCGGCCAAATCAAAACTGTACACCGCGGGATAATCGCCGCAGACCGCTTTCGTATCCGAGCCGCCTGCGGTGCCGTACCACGTGCGGCCGTACATCAGGTCATCGTGGTGGCCGAACATAAACCCTTTGCTTTGAATCGCCCAGAGGTTCGAATAAAGAGCTTTCGTCTCTTCGGTGGCATTCGGATCGGAAAGCGTAAGGGTCACGGGATCGCTCTCACCCTCCTTTTTCGGCCCCTCGCCGTCATCACTGCACGCCACGACGGAAAACAGCAGCGAAACCAACAGCATAAATGGAATTCTTTTCATAGTTTCAGGTATTTGGATTATTCGATATTCGTCAGCAGGACAAAACTTTCGGCAGGAAGTGTCGTACGGAAACTTCGCCCCTCAATACCGCATTCGCACGGCACGGGCAGCCCGCGGTCGTCGCACGCCCGGTCGCTCTCCGTATAACGGTACAACACGCCTCCGGTGAAATCGCCCGGCAGAGCGATCCCGATGTCGCACGGTTTCTGCGAAAAGTTGACCGCCGCCACGCTGTACGATCCGTCTTTGCGGGCGGCCGCCACACGCACACCTTCACGCTGCGGAACCTCGCACGCGAGGATGTCGCACCTGGCAGGAAAACAGCGGCACATCAGCGACCAGGTATAGTACCAGGGCCGCAGCTCCTCCTGCGAAGCGTCACCGAAAACCTCCTCGCCGAGGATGTTCCACATGCCCCAGATCTTCACGTCCTCCGTGCGACCCGAATCGCCGTTCGAATGCATGGCGTCGTCGAGCATCCACGCCGCCACCCCCGAAAGGCCATTGTTCATCACCTCCATCGCCAACAGCGGCATATCCAACCCGTAGAAATAGTCGTAGCAGAGCATGTTGCAGTCCGAGCCTTTGGTGAAGGGATGCCCGACGACGCGACGGTCGTACTCGGCTTTCAGCAGCGAATCCTCCGGTGCCGAATACTTGTATCCGGCCTCGCCGAGAATCAGTTTTTTTCCGGCCGGGACCTCGGCACGGATGCGGCGCAGTTTCTCGGCGTAAGCCCCGCTGCGCACTTCATGCTGACCGGGATAGGCATGCACGTCGTAGACGCCGATCTGCGCACCGAGGTCCTGTGCGCTCCGGGCCACCCATCCCGCCGCATCGTACTCCGACGCCGGATTCTTATAACTCATCACCACGTCGGGCGCCGCGAGCGACACCTTTCGCTTCAATTCCGGATACCGGGCCATTTCAGCATCGAAACGCTGCGCCATCGAACGCCACAGGTCGTAATCGCCGTCGGTCGAAGCCCAGCTCCCGTCGGGCTCGTTGAAGATAATGAAATGGCGGATACAGTCGAACCCGAGGTCACAGACCAGAAAATGCAGATAATCGACCGACATCTCCACCCACCGCTGCGAATCCTTCATCGCCCACGTCGGCGGATTATACTCCCCGTAAGCCACCGTAATGCCTCTGTCCTGACAGTATTGCAGCAAACGACGAAGCGACGCGAGGTTGCGCATCCGGTCGTAACGGCCCGTCGCGGCGTCGTAATAGCGGTACGGGCTGTTTATCATGCAGCGCACATAGCCCGGGCGCATGAAGTCGAGGCGTTCGAACAGTTTGCCCCAATCGGCGTCGCTCACCTCAGCGCCCCAGGCTCCGGCCTCATCGTAAGGGTCCCACTCGACGCCGTTACCGATGTAATCCGCACTTACGACCCGGTCCGTCACTTCGATACGAAGCGCCCGCCCGGAGTTGCAGGCGGCGAACAAAGTCGCCGCGCCGACCAGCGAAATCAGCAATCTTTTCATAATCAGTCATTTTGTTCGGTCAGTAAAATCATCGACTCTCCGGGCAGTTCATACTCAGCGCCAACCGCCAGGTCGATCCCCAGGTCCGCGGCGTCGGGCAGCAGCACGTGGTCGCCCTCGGTACGCATCAACCCCTCGCCGTAACGGTAGCGGACCACACCCTCCAGCCGGCCCCAGCCCGAAGACTCGATCCGCACATGGCGCGGTTCACGCGACACGTTCACGACGGCGACGGTGCGCTGTCCGTCTTTCACGGCGGCGACAGCCTTGACCCCGGCGGCTCCCCGCACATCGACGGCACAGAAATCGCTTCCCGGCCGCAGCGTGCGGCACAACAGCGACCAGGCATAATACCACGGCCGCACGCACTCCTCACCGGCTCCGAAAATCTCGGAGCCGAAGATGTTCCAGAAACCCCAGATCTTGAGTTTGTCGGGCGCCTCCTTGCAATGCATCGCATCGTCGAGCATCCACGCGATACACCCCGAATAACCCGCCCCGATGGTCTGGAACAGGGCGTCGGCCATGTCCGTACCATACATCCAGTCGTAGACGAACATCTGCGAATCGTCCGTCGAGGCATTCGGATGCGCTGCGGCCCGGCGCAGGTTCTCAGCCTGCAAGAGCGAATCGGCCGGCTCGACAAATTTGAAGCCGATCTCCCCCATCACGATCTTCCGACCGGCAGGCACCTCCTTCCGGTAAGCCTGCAAGATACGGGCGTACTCTCCCGAGTTGACCGTACATTTCGACGGATAGGTATGAATGTCGTACAGCCCGATACAGCAGCCCAACTCATCGCGGCTGCGGCTCACCCACCACGCCTCTTCGGGTCCCCAGATCGCGGCGTCGGGACCGACCAGCTCCACCTTCCCAGCCAACCCCTCGGCGTCGAGCCGCCCGCGGAAATAGCCCACGGCCTTCGCCCACAGGTCGAAATCGCCATCAGCCGCCGACCAGAAGCCGTTGGGTTCGTTGACGAGGTTGTAGTAACGGATGCAGTCATAGCCTTTTTCATGCACCAGCCAGGCGACATAGGCCGCGGCGTGGTCCAGCAGCGGGTAGTTGACCGTCCCGGCCCGGGCGTCCATGAGCGATCCGCCCCAGTCGCCGAACATCACCGTCACACCGCGCGAACGGCAATAATCGAGAATGTGCGAGAGGTGTTCGAATCCGCGCCCGGGATCGAGCCGCCCGTCGCGTACGACCGAGGTCGTGTTGGTCATCACGCGGATAAAGGCCGGCCGCATGAAATCGAGGCGGTCATAGAGCTTCTCCCAGTCGGCATCGCTGATCTCGACGCGCCCCTTTCCATAGTCGAGCGCATAAGGGTCCCACTGAACCCCGTTGCCGATGTAACCGCTATTGACGACGCTGTCGGCTTCGATATGCACCACGACATCGCATTTCCCGGCGGAATCTCCAGCACAGGCCCCCAGCAACGCCGCTACGCATGCGAACAGGACATTTCTGAAGTTTTTCATAGGCATCGGTCATAAATCCGCATGCAGGCCGAACCCGCATGCGGATGTTATCGGATCACTCGCCGGCTTCCGCCTGCTTGTTAAAGAGCATCACATAATTGCGCGGCCCGACGGCGAATCGGTCGAAATCGGTCCAGGGATAATCTCCCTGCGTCGTCTGCCCGGGCAGTACGAAGTCGAAAGCGATACCGGGAACGCTGAGCGTCGAGGAGCCGTAGGTATAATCCCCTTCCCGCAGGAGCTTCGCCGCAATGGAGACAATTCCCGAAGTGAACACCACGGTTCCGGCTTCGGCATCATACACGTAGGCGCTTTTGCCGTGGGGCAGCAGGCCGTAATATTTGGTCAGGTCGAGGGCCCCCGTTCCATCCTTGTTATAGTCGGCTTTGAGGATGTAATTCCAGTATCCGCCGTCCTCACCGGGCAGGTATTCGCACTCTCCCGTCTCCCGGCCGGCGGCGTCGGTGCCCGTGGCGGTCATCACCAGGACGTTGTCGGACTCCTTCCAGATCGAATCGTCCCACACCCAGCTCTTGTCCACCGGATTGACGAACGCGGGATCGGCCGAACCGCCGTACACCGTCAGACGGCCTACGGAGTAGGTTCCGGCGAGCGAGGTCTCCTCCGGATCGGGCTCCGGTTCCGGTTCGGGATCGACCGGCTCCTCGATCGTCTTCGACGCCTCGGGAACCTCGAAACCAGCCGGCTGTTTCACGATCTCGATGTAATACGTCACCGGATTGCGGGCGAAGACGCCGTAATCGTTGTAGGTATTGTTCCAGTCCTCCGTACCTTTCAGATTGAACTTGAAGGCCTCGGATTCGAGCGTCAGCGGAATCGGCGGCACATTGGGCATCTGATAGGTGCCCTTCGGCACGAGCGTGCAGGAGGTCTTGTGTCCGTCGGCATCGGTGAAGGTGATCGTCCCGTCGGCATAGTTACGCAGCCAGGTGCTTTCGCCTTTGGGAATCTGACGGTAAAACTGCGTCAGGTCCACCGGCTTTCCGGTGTCGGGGTTCGACGCCCCGGCAAAGATGCAGTCCCAGTTTTTGGCGTCCTCGCCGGCCCAGTTCATGCAGGTTCCGGTCGTATTGCCGTCGGCAAGAATCTCTCCCAGCGTGAACACCAAGTAGTTGTCCATCTCGGCGGCAGGTCCCCGGCCTTCGCCGTTCCAGCACCCCGATTTGTCAGCGGGCTTGTAGAGCTTCGTACAGTCGTAGGCGGCGCCCGTACCTCCGTAGACCCAGAGGTTGCTGATCGTATACGTACCGGTCAGCGTCTCCGTGAACTCGGTCATTTCGAGCGTATAGGTGCGCGATTCGCCGTTGGGAGACGTCACGACGATCTGCGGATCGCCCTTCGTGAAGTCGATCGTTCCGCCCGAGGCGACATTGGCCGTGGCCTTATAGGAAAGCGTCAGCGATTCGACCCGAACCTTCGACATGTCCGCAACCATGTCCGAAGCCAGTTGCAGTTCGACGACACCCGTTTCGGAATCGGTCTCCGTAATGGCCGGCGTTCCGGCCTGCCCCTCGAACTTAACGTCGATGATCGACCGCTCGTGGTTCCAGCCGCCGTCGGCGACATCTTCCCACGGATCGTCCTTGCAGGATGCGAAACCAAGCAGGACGAAAGCGCTCAGCAAATATTTCAGTTTGTTCATAATTCTGCGTTTTCTTAAAAGGTTAAAGATTCGGGTTCAAATCGGACTCGACGGACGGAATCGGATAGAACACCATCTGCTCGGCGCTCAGGCCCTGACCCTTGGCCTCAGCGATGTCCGTGTGCAGAAGGTTCCAGCGGCGCAGGTCATAGCAGCGGTTCCCCTCGAAAGCCAGTTCGAAACGGCGCTCATCCATCACCCGTTCCCGGAACGTCAGCTTGTCCAGCCCCGGCTCCAGATCGCCCAGACCGGCACGGTTGCGGATGAAGTTCACCAGTTCATACGCCTTGGCCGTCGGTCCGGCGGCTTCGGCATAGGTCAATGCGACATCCGAATAGCGAAGCAGATAGGGACGTGTGGAGGTCTTGTCTCCAGAGAAATTCGGATCGATGAACTTGCGGCAGAACGGATAGCTCAGCTTGCCGTCGGCCGTCGAAGCCACCGCATTGCCCGCAGCGTCGTACACCTCGTCCACGATCAGCCAGTCGTGACGGCGGTCGCCCGAAGCGAACGCATCATAGAACGACAGCGCGGTCCGGTACTCGCCCCAACCGTCGTGGGTCGGAACCATCTCGTCGGAATCACCCTGTTTGAGATAGATCGTAGCCCCCGAAACATACGGCAGATACATCTTCGATATCTTCGAATACTGCCCTTCCGAATCTCCCGTGCGATCCATCGACATGATAAAAAGATGTTCCGGCCCCGTCGGCTTCTCAACGTCATAGATATCGAGCAGGTTCTCGTCGAAACGGAAGACCGTCTGCTCGGGATTATCGACCACCAGCCCGGCGTATTTCACCGCCTCGGCATAGTATTCATCCACGTCGTGCGACATGGCGGCGTACTGGGGCACACCGTGCTCCTTGGCCGATGCGATGTAGAGATAAGCCTTGGCCAGCATTCCGTAGGCCGCGGCACGGTCCGCACGGCCCGTTTCAGGCGCCGCGAAGAACGGCAGCAACGAGCCGGCGGTCTTGAAGTCTTCGATGACGAGCTTCCACATGGCGTCGAGCGACTCTGCGGCGGGAACAGCCGTATCTTCGAGCGTTTCGACAGGCGTCGTATGGACGGGTACGCAGCCGAAGTTGCGCGCAAGGTTGAAATACGAATAGGCACGCATGAAATAAGCCTCGCCGAGGAAGCGGTTCCTGCGGCTCTCGTCGATGTTCATCCCCGGCACCTTCTTGATCACGGCGTTGGCCCGGTTGATCGTGATGTAGGAGTACTTGTAGAAATTGCCGAGCGTGGTGTTGGTTCTGAAATTGTTGATCTTCCATCCGTCCAGCTCCTTGTTGGCGGCCGCAGCGTCGCCTTTCGGTTCCATGTCGTCGGTGTTCATGTCGCCCAGAAAGACGATCGAACGCGAATACTCGATGTAATTGATTGCGTCGTAAATATAGTTCACGGCCGACTCGGCATCCGCTTCCGTCTTGTAGAAGTTATCCTCGGAGTAGAAGCCGTAGGGATACTCGTCCAGGTTGCAGGCCGCGAGGAGAGAGATTACCCCGAACGCAAGTATAAGGTGTTTGATTTTCATGGTTGGCAATATTTAGAAGGTGAAATCGGCTCCGAACGTCCATTTGCGCAGGCGCGGATAGCCGCCCGAATAGATACCCGTCATCCCCACTTCGGGATCGTAGCCCTCGAAACCGGTGAAGGTATAGAGATTGTCGGCGCTGACGTAAAGGCGTACCTTGCGTGCCGCATCTTTCTTCGAGAAGGGGATCGAATAGCCCAGCGTCACGGTCTGGATGCGTACGAACGAACCGTCCTCGATCCACCAGTCGGAGAACTTGGTCTGCCGGTTGGCATTCAGCCTCGGGTAAGAATTGGTCGGGTTGTCGGCCGTCCAGCGCATCGGCATATTGCTCGGCTGGTCGAAACGTTTGGTGTTCAACACGTCGTTGCCGAAAACGCCGTTGAAGAAGATGCTGAAATCGAAACGGCGCCACGAAACGTCGATGCCCAGCGAAGCCATCCAGTCGGGATTCGGGTCGCCGATGATACACATGTCGTTCTCATCAACGGTCTCCATTCCGTCTCCGTCGTAAATATCCACATACTTGAACTCGCCCGGCTGAGCGTCGTCGCCCGAAAGTCCGGCGCTCAGGCCCTCGGCCAGCGACTGCACGATGCCGTCGGTCCTGTATCCGTAAAAGACGTACATCGGCTGCCCTACGGCGAGGATATTCGTATAGGCGCGGAACTGTTCGCTCTGGTTGCCGTAATATTCATACTGCATGCCGGTGCGCAGGTCGGTTTTCAGACCGGTCTGCACGGCGTTTCCGAGGCTGAGCACCTTGTTGCGGTTGCGCGAGAAGACGAAGGTGCCGCCCACGCGCCAGTCGCGGTTCTGGAACGCCACGCCGTCGATCGTCAGTTCGATACCGCGGTTGCGAATCTCGCCGTCGTTGACCCACATCTTGTCGTAACCCGACGAAGGCGCGATGTTGCGCTCGCGCAGCAGGTCCGAAGTGCGCTTGTCGTACCAGTCGAAGGTCACGTTCAGACGGTTGCCGAAGAACGACATGTCCAGTCCGAGATCCGCCTGCGCGGTGGTCTCCCATTTCAAGCCTTTGTTCGGAATACCGCTCCAGAGCGCATAGATGCCATCCTGCCCCGTGTAACCCGACTGATAGCCGGGTCCGATGGCCGTCACCCACTTGCCTCCGTTGAAATACTTGTGCTGTCCGTAGCGGCTCAGCGTCTGATAGGCCGAAATGCCCTGGTTGCCCGAAATACCGTAGGAGGCGCGGATCTTCAGCACGTCGAAAACGTTCAAGTTCCTGATGAAGCGCTCCTCGTGCATCTTCCAGCTGAATGCTCCCGAGGGGAAGAAAGCCCACTTATTATTGGAGCCGAATTTCGAAGAACCGTCGGCACGGGCCGTGAAGGTGAAGAGAAACCGATTGTCGAACGTGTAGTTGATACGTGTGAGAGCCGACACCAGCTCGGTCTTATAGGAGCTGTTGCCGATCGAATAGGTCTCCGAATCGCCCGCAGCGAGGTTCTCGTTGCCCAGCGATTCGTTGATGAAGCCCTTGGCCGCCAGCGACGAACTGCGCGACTGGTAGTTCTCGTAAGAGTAACCGCCCATCACCGTCAGCCGGTGCTTTTCAGCGAAAGTCCGATCGAACGTGGCGTAGGCTTCGAAAACGATGTTGTCGTCCTTCCAGTTGTCGATCGACCCGTAACCGTCGTTGAACACGCCCGTCTGGGAATATTTTTTCGGAAAATATTTGTCGGTAATCTGCTCGCCGTGCTTGTAATTAAACTGCGCCATGACATTCAGGCAGGGAAGCACGTCCCAGTTCACCGAAGCGAACGAAATGATGTCGAGCCCCTTCGAATCGTTCTTCTGCAAATCGGTCAGGGCCAGCGGATGCGAATAGTCCTGGGCGCTATAAAGCCAGTAATCGCCCTCGTCGTCGTAAACCGGGAAGATCGGGTTGCGCCAGTAGGCCAGTCCGCCGTTGTTGTGGCGCTTGTTGCTGGTGATGTTGGCGCTGGCCTTCATGCGCAGATTATCCAGCAATTTGTGCTCGACCGAGAAATTTCCTCCGTATTTACGGTAGGTGTCCTCGATGTACATACCGTTGTCGAGATAATAGTTGGCGCTGGCCTGAAACATCGTGCGGTCATTGCTGCTCTGCACCTGCACGGTCGTGTTGTTCGACACGGGGGTCGAGCGGAACACCAGGTCGTCCCAGCGCGTGTTGGTCGTCCAGGTCGTCTGCAACTCCGCAATCGAGGGATAATAGACGCCGTTGGCATTGGTCGCGCCGATGTAAGTCGGTGTCAGGCCGGCGTTGATGTTGCTTTCGTTCGATAGCATCGCCATCAGCACCGGATCACGCCAAAGATTCAGTTCGGAGCTGAATCCCGAAACGGTCGTCTGCTGGCGCAGCGTGATGCGCGTCACATTTTCCTGCGCCTTGCGCGTGGTGATGAGGATCACGCCGTTGGCTCCGCGCGAGCCGTAGATGGCCGACGCCGAAGCATCTTTGAGCACTTCCATCGAAACGATGTCCTGCGGATTGATCTGCTTCAAATCGCCGGCGTCACCCCAGGGGAATCCGTCGATGACCACCAGCGGGGCGTTTGAACCGTTGAGCGACGAGTTGCCGCGGATACGGACCGTTGACGAGGCTCCGGGGTCCTGCGAGGAGTTGATCACCTGCACGCCGGCCACGCGGCCCTGCAACAGTCCGTCGATCGAGTTGGCGGGAATGTCGGTGAGTTTCTCGGCCTTGACCGACGCCACGGAGCCCGTCAGGTCGCTCTTCTTGACCTGTCCGTAACCCACGACCACGACTTCGTCCACGGCCGTAGCCTCTTCGGCCAACACGATATTAAAAGAGGTGCGGCCGCCGACCTCCACCGTCTGCGTTTTATAACCGATGAAATTAACGGTCAGACGAGCGTCCGCCGCCACTCCAGTCAGCGAGAAAGCCCCGCCGGCACCGGTCGTGGTGCCCTTCGTCGTACCGGCTACGACGACCGACGCGCCCGTCACGGCAGCGCCGTTCTGATCCACGACCTTGCCCGTCACGGTCATACTCCGTGATGCGGACTGGGCGCGGACGGCTCCCGTTCCCCACAGGCAGGACGCCAGCAAGGAGAGAACGATCAGGTAAAGTTTCATTTTCATACGTTTTAGATTAGAGTAGTTTATTGATACGGTCCGAGCGGTTCCGGAAACTGCACCGGACACTGCAAAGTAACATTCCGCAGCGGAAGAACTGTTTTAGAAAATCGCTGATTGATTATACTTTTATGAAAACAAAGTTCCGGGAAGCTATTCGCAGCGACATTTCTCCGTCAAATAATTTAATAATTCCTCCAACCGACAAGTCGCAACACCCACATATTTATCCGCTCCGCCGTAATAGACGTACAGCACGCCGCCGACGACCACATTGCCGGTCGGGAAGACGCAATGGCTGTAAAAACCTTCGGTTTCATAGAAAAACTCGGGTTCGAGGATCGGTTCCGGCGTCCGGGCCAACACCCGCAGCGGATTCTCCCGGTCGAGCAGCAGCGCCCCGACGCGGTATTCGGCCGTACCGCCGTCGGCGACCCCGTGGTAGAGCGTCAACCATCCCGCCTCGGTCAGAATCGGCGGCGTGCTGCCGCCGATCTTCTCCTCCCAGGTCCCCTCGCGGCCGGCGATGAGCAGCTCGCTGGGCTTGTCCTCCCAGGCCAGCAGGTCGTCAGAGAACTTCAGCCAAATCGAAGGATATTTCACCCCGTAGCGCTCGCCCACGAACTGTTTGGGACGGTGCATCATGACGAACCGGCCGCCCACTTTCTCCGGGAAAAGGATCACATCCCGATCGTCGAGCACAGGCGACGTAAGCCGCCCCAGCCGGCGAAAATTCCGAAAATCGGTCGTCACGGCAAGCCCTGTATTTCCCAGATTATGCGCCATGGCGGCCGGCGCATAAGCCCCGCATTCAGGCAGACGCACCACATCGTGCGCGAAAGTCCAGTATTGCCCGGGAGCATAGGCGCGATAAGCATAGGTAATGTAAAATTCATTATCGAACTTCACGATGCGCGGGTCTTCGACGCATCCTCCGTCGGGGCCGTCCGCGCTGGGTCCGAAGACCGGCGAATCGCCGACACGGCGGAAATCGAATCCGTTCTCGCTGACAGCCAGCCCCAAACGGATGACATGTTCCTCATCGTCGCCGGCAGCGCGGTAGAGCATGTAAAACTTGCCGTCGTCGTAAATGACCCCCGGATTGCAGGTCACGAGATTCTCCCAGGCATTTGCGGGATTGGGAGCGACGATCGGATTCTTTTCGTATTTTTTCAGTTTCATATCAGCGGAAAATTATAAGAATGAACACACACAGGACCAGCAGCACAACACCCCATACGCGGTAGTTACGCCACCAGGAAACCTCCGCGAGCGACAGGGTTTCAGCCCGGAAATCCGCCGCCGAGAAGGTCGTATCGGTCAGTTTATCGGGGGGGGGCAGCGGGGCCGTGAGGCTTACGGACCAAATCACCAACAGACTGAACGCCAGCAGGAACGGCACGATCAGCAGGAAGTGCATCCCGCCGAAGATCTCCGTACGCCAGAAAAGCATCGCCGCCGCGACGACCAATCCGGCGATCAGCCCGGCAAAGGCACCCCGTCCGTTGGCGCGGCGCGAGAAAACGCCCATCAGGAAAGCCGCCACGACGGGAGGTGCAATATAAGAGAGCATCTCCTGGTAATATTTGAGCAGCGATCCGAAACGGCCGATCTGCGGAGCCCAAAGAGCGGCGATCACGATGATGATTAGCGAAGCCAGCTTGCCGACGCGCACCAACCTACGCTCGTCAGCCCGCTTGTCGATCTTGGCGTAAAAATCCATCGTAAAAAGCGTCGATGTGGAGTTCAGAATGGCGCTCAGCGTCGATGTCAGCGCGGCGAGCAGAGCCGAAAGCATAATACCAAGCAACCCCGTGGGCAGCAGGCGCAGCACCATCGTCGGGTAGATCATGTCAGGCTTCTCGATGCCCGGAAAGAGGTGCCGGGCGATGACACCCGGAAACACGATGATGAACAGAGTGGCCAGCGTCAGCGCTCCAGCGAACATCACCCCCTTGCGGCCCTCGTCAACGCTCCGCGCGCTCAGCACGCGCTGCACGAGCGTCTGATTATTGGCCCAAAAATAGATACCCAGCACCGGCATGCCGACGATCAGTCCCAGCCAGGGCGTGGCCGTATCGGTCAGCGGACGAATCAGTTTGACACTCATATCGCCGCTTTCGAACAGCGATGCGAGGTAGTCGAAACCGCCGTTGGCGAAGCAGGCTCCCGTAAGGATCACCGACCCGACAATCAGAATCACCGCCTGAATCAACTCGGCATTGATCGCCGACGAAAGACCGCCCGGAATAGTGTAGGAAGCCGCCAGCACGGCGAAGATGATGATGATAAGCTGCAAGTCCGCATCCGGAAACAACAGTTTGATAATCAGCGCGGCGGCATACAGCGCCCCGGCCGCATCGAGAAAGATGTTGCCCACGATGCAGATCCCGGAAAAGTAGTAGCGCGACCGCTTGTCGAAGCGTCGTTCGAGAAACTCGGGAATGGTGAATATCCCCGAACGGATATAGAGCGGGAGCAGGAACGTGGCGAAAAACACCATCACCACGACCCCCGTGAGGTTGTAATTGAACACGGCCACTCCGGTATGGTAGGCATCGCCCGACTGGCCGATGAGCGTCGTACTGGAGATGCTCGCGGCGAAAAGCGACAGCCCCACGATCCACCACGGCATCGTACGGCCGGCCAGAAAATAGGACCCGGCATCGGAACTCTTGCCGTTGCGCAATCCCCACCAAATTATAAATATAAGGTAAAGGACGATAATCACGCAGTCGAGAAAATTAATCGCAATCGAATTCATGCAAGTCGTTTTAGGATTTTTTTACTAATGCAAAGATATGTACCCTAAAATTTACCGGATTGTATAAGTCGGCTAAACAAGTATACTTTTTTGAATTATTCATGGAGCTTTCTGAATTATTCCTATTTTTGTATCGGACCCGAAACCCTACCGGACATGAAAGAGATACAGCAGGAGATCACCCCGATCACGAACGAGGACCTTTTCATCATCCTCAACCACCCCAACGCGCATTTCGACTATCCGATCCACTGCCATCCGGAATACGAGATCAATCTGGTGATGAACACCCGGGGATCGCGCATCGTAGGCGATTCCACCGAGGATTTCGGCCCCCTGGACCTGGTGATGACCGGCCCCTATGTGCCCCACGTATGGAAATCTCCGTTGAAAACCAACCATGTCATCACCATCCAGTTCTCGGGCGACCTGATCGACTTCCCGATCGTCAATAAACGCCTGTTTCTCCCCATCCGGCAACTGCTGCTCGATTCCCGGCAGGGACTCTCGTTCACGGGCCCCGAACAGTTGAGCGTCCGGGACCGGATTCTTGAACTGACCCGCATGCAGGGATTTCAGTCGGCGACCGCTTTTCTGGACATTCTCAACGCCCTGGCCACGGCCAACCGCAAGGTGCTCATGAGCAATCTCTGCGACTCGAAGAACATCGCCCATACCTCCAAATCGCGCCGCATCGCCAAAGTCTGCGACTACATCGAAAAAAACCTCTGCCAGAACATCCGGCTCGCCGACGTAGCCGAATTGGTCAACATGTCGGAATCGGCCTTTTCGCACTTCTTCAAGAAGCGCACGAACATCTCCTACATCACCTTCGTCAACAACATGCGCATCTCCAAAGCCTGCCAGCTGCTTGCCAACACGACGCTCAGCGCCTCGGAGATCTGCTACGCCTGCGGTTTCAACAACAAGTCGAATTTCATCCGCATCTTCACCAAAAAGAAAAACATGACCCCGATCGAATACCGCGAATACATCTCCCAGATGCTTATCAAATACTGACCTGTTTCCGCAAATCATGAAAAACCTCAAACAAATTCTTACCGCTATGTCCCTCTGCATGGCCCTCGCCGCTGCCGCAAGCCCCGTCCGTCAACGGCTGCACGACGACTGGCAGTTCCGCCAGGCACGGCTCAACAACTGGTATCCGGCCACGGTCCCCGGCACGGTGCACACCGACCTGATGGCCAACCGGATCATCGAAGACCCCTATTTCCGCCTCAACGAACGCGGCGTACAGTGGATCGACAAGGAAGACTGGATCTACGAAACGCATTTCGAAGCCGGCGCCGACCTGCTCGCCCGGGAACGGATCGAACTGGTCTTCGAAGGACTCGACACCTATGCCGACGTTTACCTCAACGACGAAAAGGTGCTCGCGGCCGACAACATGTTCCGCCGCTGGCGCACGGAGGTCAAACGGCTGCTCCGTCCCGGCGAAAACGTGCTGAAAGTCTATTTCCACTCGCCGATCAAGATCGACCTGCCCAAATACGACTCGCTGCCCTACCGTTACGAAGCCATCAACGACCAGTCGGCCAACGGCGGGCTCTTCGACAAACATTTGAGCGTTTTCGCCCGCAAAGCGGGTTACCACTACGGCTGGGACTGGGGCCCGCGCCTGGTGACCTCGGGCATCTGGCGTCCGGTCTATCTTGAAGGCTGGAACGGCATCCGCATCAGAGACGTTTTCTACCGTCAGGAGGAGGTCACGGCCGAACGGGCCCGGGTACAGGTCGAAGTGGAGATCAACGCCGTCCGGGAACAGCCCCGGGCCGTCGTAACGGTCACGGCTCCCGGCGAAGGGATCGAAGCCTCGGTCACGACCCCGCTCCGCCCGGGCGTCAACCGCGTGACCGTTCCGCTCAACATCGCCTCCCCGAAACGCTGGTGGACCCGCGAACTGGGCGAGCCCTATCTCTACGAATTCCGGACTTCGGTCGCGGCGGGCGACGCCTCCGACAGCCGCACGACCCGCATCGGACTGCGTTCGCTGCGTCTCGTGCGCGAGAAGGTCTCGGACGGCACGACCTTCCGCTTCGAACTCAACGGAGAGCCGCTCTTCGCCAAAGGCGCCAACTACATCCCCTGCGACGTTTTCCTGCCCCGCGTCACGCGCACCGTCTACGAAAAGACGATCGACGACGCCGCAGCCGTGAATATGAACATGCTGCGCGTCTGGGGCGGAGGCGTCTATGAAGACGATGTTTTCTACGAACTATGCGATGAGCGGGGCATCCTCGTATGGCAGGATTTCATGTTCGCATGCAGCATCTATCCCGCCGAAGGAGCATGGCTCGAAAACGTCCGGCTCGAAGCCGAAGACAACATCCGCCGTCTGCGCAACCACCCCTCGATTGCCGTATGGTGCGGCAACAACGAATGTAACGACGCCTGGTTCGGCTGGGGATGGAACACCCGGTACACCAAACAGGGGCATCCGGAATACGATAAGATCATCGATACGCAGTTCAAACGCCAATACTACGAAGTGCTGCCCGAAGCCGTCGCCGCGTTCTCGCCCGGAACGCCCTATCATCCTTCGTCACCGTGGTCCTGCTACGAAGGCACGAGCGAAAACAGCGAAGGCGATACGCATTTCTGGAAAGTGTGGCACAGCCGCGCACCGATTGCCGACTACAACACCACGCGCAGCCGCTTCTTCAGCGAATACGGCTTCCAGTCATTCCCCGAATATGCTTCCGTCCTGCGTTTCGCTCCCGAGGAGCGCGACTGGGACATCGAATCGGAGGTGATGATGGCCCACCAGCGCGGAGGCAGTTTCGCCAACATGCGCATCCGCCAGTATCTCGAAGACGAATACTGGCCCGCACGCGATTTCCGCACGTTCCTCTACATGAGCCATGTCCTGCAGGGCGACGCCATCAAAACCGCCATCGAAGCGCACCGGCGCGACAAACCCTACTGCTGGGGGTCGCTCTTCTGGCAGCACAACGATTGCTGGCCCGTGGCTTCGTGGGCCAGCCGCGACTGGTACGGCCGCTGGAAAGCGCAGCATTACTTCGCCCGTCCGGCCTTCGACGACCTGCTCGTATCGCCCTGCACCGCAAACGGACGGTTGGAGGTCTTCCTCGTTTCAGACCGCCGCAAAACCGTCCGGGGAAAACTCGAAACGACGGTCCTGAAGATGGACGGCACCGTCCTCTCGAAAAACCCCCGCAGCGTAACCCTCGCCCCCAATACCGTCCGAAAGGTCTATTCGGCCGACATTCCCGGGCTGCTGCACGGCTGCTCCCCCGGCGAAGCCATCGTCGTGACAAAATTCACGACCGGCGGACGACACTACTCCAACATCGGTTATTTCGCACCCCAAAAGGAGCTTGCGCTGCCCGAAGCCGACATCCGGTGGAGCGCCGAACCGACGGCGGAAGGTTATGCGGTCACGCTTACGAGTGACCGGTTCGTTCGCGCTGCATGGCTGTCGCTCGACGGCAACGAACACTTCGAAGACAACTATTTCGACCTTTTGCCGGGCGTCGGCCGCACGGTCGGGGTTTCGACGAAACTCTCCCGGGACGAATTCGACCGGCTACTGCGAATCACCCATCTGCAACAAACCCGATAAACCGACCATACGATTATGAAACACACACTGCGCCTTTTGCTGACCGTAGGACTGTCTCTGGTCTGCGTCAGCCTGTACGCCCAAAAACGTCCCAACTACCCGATCCCGCAACGGCCCGACACGCTGCGCATCCTCGGCATCGGCAACAGCTTCACCGACGACGGCATGATGTACCTGCCCGAACTGCTGGAGGCCGCCGGAATCCGGAACGTCGTATTGGGGCGCCTCTACATCGGAGGCTGTTCGCTCGAACGCCATTGCAGAGAGTACGCCGCCGGCAACACTTCGTACACCTATTCCAAATCGACGGACAACCGCTGGGAAACCATCTCGAAGAAAGCCACCCTGCTGGACGGACTCACCGACGAGCGGTGGGACATCGTGGTGCTTCAACAGGCGTCGGGCAAGTCGGGCATGTACCAGACCTACCGGCCCTGGTTCGACCGGCTGGCGGAGATCGTGCGGTGGCACTGCCCCAACGCAGGGGCCTGCATCGCCTGGCAGCAGACCTGGGCCTATGCCCGCAATTCGGAACACAGGGATTTCGGACGCTACGAGAAAAGCCAGCGGCTGATGTACGATGCGATCACGGCCTCGGTCGGGCAGCTCCTCGCAGACACCTCCGTCGAGGTGGTCATCCCCTCGGGAACGGCGATCCAGGACCTGCGCGCCACCGAACTGTGCGACTCGCTGGACCTGACGCGCGACGGCTACCACCTGAGCCTGAAAGCGGGACGCTACACGGCAGCCTGCACCTGGTTCCAGTCGCTCGTAGCCCCGGCTTTCGGGACGAGCGTCGCGGAAAACGGATGCCGCTTGGAGGGTACGCCCCACGCCCTGACGGAACGTGAAGCCGAACTCTGCCGGGAAGCCGCGCGGAGAGCCTGCATCCGGAGGTTCAGCGTCTGGAACGGCACCCCGGCCGACGAAATCCGTGCTGCGGCACAGTAAGGGCCGCCGATATTTGGCGCAACGCCGAGAATCCGTTATCTTTACGCCGCATTGAAATCATTCCGATTATGCAGGATCTGACAAACGGCCGCTGCGGTTGGTGCGGAACCGACGAACTGTATGTGAAATACCACGACGAAGAGTGGGGCGAACCCGTCACCGACGACAGGACGCTGTTCGAATTTCTGGTGCTGGAGAGCGCCCAGGCCGGATTGAGCTGGATAACGATCCTCCGTAAGCGCGAAGGGTATCGCAAGGCTTTCTGCGATTTCGAGGCCGAACGGGTGGCCCGAATGACCGACGAAGATGTCGAACGGCTGATGCACACGGACGGCATCGTAAGAAACCGGCTGAAAATCAAGGCCGCGATCACGAACGCACGGCTGTTTCTCCTTCTGCAAAAGGAGTTCGGGAGTTTCTACGACTACACGCTGTCGTTCTTTCCCGACCGGAAGCCGATCGTCAACTCGTTCCGGTCGCTGAGCGAAATTCCGGTGTCGTCGCCCGAGTCCGACGCCATGAGCAGGGACATGAAAAAACGGGGATTCAAATTCTTCGGGTCCACGATCTGCTACGCCCATCTGCAAGCCACAGGGTTCGTCAACGATCATCTGACCAGCTGCATCTGCCGGAAAAAGAGCGCCGCAGAGCGCTAACCGCCGGATTTCAACCGCAGTCCGGCCGGCGAAAGCCGCGGCGAACCGTCCGGTTTGGTACGCAATTTGCTCGGAAATCGGCAAATCCATATACCATGAAGAATTTCACCACACTGATCGAAAACTCGAAGCAAGCCGTCCGCTACTGGTGGCTGCTGCTGATCGTCGGCATCGCGCTGTTCGCAGTCGGCGTGCTGACCTTCGTCTACCCGGCCCAGAGCTATCTGGGCATGTCGCTCATCTTCGGCTGGCTGATGCTGGTCTCGGGCATCCTCGAAGTGGTGCTCTCGTCGGCCAACCGCCATTTCATCACCGGCCGCGGCTGGATGATGGCCGGAGGCATCATCGAGATCATCCTCGGCATCATCCTGATCTTCAACGTCGCGCTCTCGGCCGCCACGCTGCCCATCTTCCTGGGCTTCTGGCTGATGCTGCGCGGATTCAGCTCCATCGGACTGGGCGGGGACATGAGCGCCCTGGAGATTCCCGGCGCCGGATGGACCGTCTTCACAGGCGTCCTGCTCCTGCTGTGCTCGCTGTGGATTCTGTTTCAGCCGCTGGTGTTCGGCACCGCAGCCGTCATCGTCTGGGTCGGCATCACCCTGCTTTTCGCGGGTATCGCGGCCTGCTCGCTGGCCCTCCAGCTCCGCAACGCCCACCGCTGCCTCAGCGGCGACTGTTAGAGTTCGCTTCTTATGACAAGCGGGGCGTCACTTCGGTGACGCCCCGCTTGTCCGTTTATCGGCCGCCTCTTCCGCGGCACGCTGCAAATACTCCTGCAAAACGAGCGCATGGTTCTCGGCGGCGTTCTTCGAGGCGTAGAGCAGCGTCACGGTCCCGGCATCCGCGATTTCGCGGACGAAATCCCGCACGGCCTGCGAGTTGCGCAGCTCCTCCGTATAACGGCGGCGGAACTCCGGCCACCGCGCCGCAGGATCAGCGTGATACCACGTGCGCAGCTCGGCCGAGGGCGCAATCTCCCGGGCCCACACATCGTATTGCAGGGCCGCCTTGCGAACGCCCCGCGGCCAAAGTTTGTCCACCAGCACCCGGCAGCCGTCGTCCGGCGCCGGCGCTTCGTAAACCCGTTTGATCCGTATCCGTGTCATGGTTGTTCGTTTCGAAGGGAGAGATGCAAAAAACGGACCTGAGAACTCCAAAATGAAGGGCGCCTCCCGGCGCCCTTCCCCATCAAAAATTAACCCTTAAAAATTATCCCCGTTTCGGAAGACCTCCGAGAGGTAATGATGCAAATAACACAAATCCGCATCGCCTTGAATCACCTCCCGCATCATCAAATCCTCGTCCTCAGAGATGCCGTTGTCTGAAACCTCATTTTTGTCAATATCCTCCATAGGCCCTGTCATTAACTTGCTTTGTTCATATAACGCGGCCAGCCGGGGGATTATTGTGCAATGTCAGCTCAGAATCAGATTTTTTTCTTTGATCATTCTCCGCAGGTTGATGAGCGCATAGCGCATGCGCCCCAGCGCGGTGTTGATACTCACGTTGGTCTGCTCGGCTATATCCTTGAAACTCAGACCCGAGAAATAGCGCATCATCACCACTTCGCGCTGTTCGGCGGGCAGCAGTTCGACCAATGCGCGCACGTCGCGTTCGATCTGTTCGCAGACCATAGCGTCCTCGACGGTGCGTTCGGCCAGTTTCAGCGTGCCCAGCACGTCGTAGCCGGCCTCGGACTCGCTGACCGACTTGTTCTGACGCTGTGCGCGGAAGTGGTCGATCACCTGGTTGTGGGCGATGCGCAGTATCCACGAAAGGAACTTGCCGTTATCGGTATAACGGCCTTCGTCAATCACGCGGACGGCTTTGATGAATGTCTCCTGGAAAATATCGTCCGCCACATCACGGTCCTTGACCATCATGTGGATATAGTCCTTCACCCTGCGGCTGTGGCGTTCGATAAGTTGGGATATGGCACTCCGGTCACCTGAAAGGTAGTGATTAAGCAATACCTGGTCACTTAATACTTGCACGTTCATACTCTCGTCTCCTAATTAGTTACTAAGAGTAGATTTCTTTCCCGATAGGCAATCCTTTTAGAGTTACAGTTGTCGTCGATAATCATTGTTCGGGCCTTGTGAAACATCGGAGTTTCCGGAGGCTTTACGCTGGCAAGGTAAGCACATTTTCCGAAAAATCCAAATTTTTCTACTCTGCCGGAAATTGCCGGCACAATTTTCAGCCCGAGACATGCAAATTCCGTGCCACAAACCGCCGCTCATTTCAGCGGCTCCACATGAACGGCGATCATCGTTCCCTCGCCGAAACGCTCCCGCAGGCGGCGTTCGATTCCGACCGTCAGGGCATGGGAGCGCGCGACGGTCATCGCCCCATCGACGCGGATATGAATCTCGATGGCGATAGCGGCGCCGATACGCCGCGTGCGGAGGTTGTGCGGCTCCCGGACGGCGGGATCGAGCGTCACGATGCGCAGGATCTCCCGCTCCGTCTCTTCGGGGAGCGACTTTTCGAGCAGCTCGCCCACCCCCGTGCGGATCAGGTCGAAAGCCACCTTGAAGATGAACACCGCCACGATCAGCGCGGCGATCGGGTCGGCGATGCGCCACTTGTCGCCCAGAAAATAGGCGCATCCGATGCCGACGAGCGTTCCGAGCGACGAAAGGGCGTCGCTGCGGTGGTGCCAGGCGTTGGCCACGACGCTGGGGCTGTCGATGGCGCGCCCTTCGCGCACGGTATAGCGGTAGAGAATCTCCTTGGCCGCGATCGAAAGGACTGCCGCCACGAGGGCGACCAGCCCGGGCCGGGGCAGCACTCCGCCGTCGAGCACCGACCGGACGGCCCCGATGCTGTTGACGAGGATTCCGACGCCCACGACCCCCAGCGCCATGCTGATGAGGATCGTGGCCAAGGTTTCGTACTTGCCGTGACCGTAGTCGTGCCCGTCGTCCCGGGGCTTGGCCGAGATCCGCGCGAAGACGATCACGACGACATCGGTCGCCAGGTCGGAGAACGAATGCACGGCATCGGCGACCATCGCGCCGCTTCGCCCGAAGACGCCGGCGGCGAGTTTAGCGAGCGACAGCACGAGATTGACCGCGAAACCGACGAGGGTCACGCGGTAAATGCGTCGTTTCCGGATTTCTGCGGCGTCTGACATGGATAAAAGTTAGCGGTTAAAAATACGAAAAAAGTCCATAGCATCACTCCCTCAAAATGCGTTGTTTTTGCTCTCGGAGGAGTATATTTATGAAGTGTAGCCCGGCGTGTTTTTGATTTCAGGTGAGATAGTTTCGGGCATCGTGAAGAACGGGACGGATGGATAGTACTTGAGGTATTATCCATTCATTTTTAGATAGAGTTGTAACTTAAAAAGTTATGACTCTATTTGCATATAGCAGGTAATGGTTAGGAAACAGTCGTATGCATTTGTTCGCATCTGCGTTCCATCTTGTCAAACAACTCCTGTTATTGAATACAAATTTAATAAAATGTCCCGATTTTTCAAATTGGATAATTTATTTAGAATGACTTCACCATGATAAATAGACAGTCCTCCAATGGTTATATTCCATCAAATGATCGTGAACAACAAAACTATCTCGGAGGATATGGGTTATCGTTCCGGAATATTGAGGAACATAAACACATTGACAAACGCTTGTACACTAATATAGAGCGTATGACTTTAAATATTTGGTTCTCCCGTCTCTAAATAGATTGAACCTGATAGATAAGCCGATTATATGCGATGTTGAACCGTTCACATAAATATCGATCGCTTCTGAATCGTACGATAAGCCCCGGGGATCTTTGATTTTGAAAACTAGCAAATCTCCGGGGCGATCTATGACGAATCGGTTATCGACCGGTGTGTTTATCGGGCATTGCCCCCTCCGGAACGTCAATTACGATGTCGTTTCTGTTTGCGAAATGAAGACGATCTTTCGGAACAGGAGCGACCCAACGGCATATTCGTCCGCGTCAGGGCATACGGGAAAAATCCGAAGGCCGAAAATAAAAGGGCTGTCTGTTATTCCCTCCACCCGGACCTTTTCCCGAATCAACCCAAAGTCAGCCACGTCCGACTCCGTTTCAAGGCTGCGCACAGTCTGCCGCCCAGAAAGAAAAGGCGATAACGCACAATAGTCGATGGAACGATTAATCGAAATATTCTTTCCAGATTTCCGGCACATCGAACGGATAATAGTTGTCGATCTCCGCGGCGAGAGTAACCAATTGTTTCCGTTCAGGACTTCGAATCACTCCATCCCGACATACGGCGGCCCGGACCACCGTCGAATCGGTCACGGTAAAAGGAGCTTCGTAAAGCGAAGCGTCGGGCGTCGGCGGGGTTCCGTCTAACGTGTAGCGAATCTCTGCGGGATATTTCTCACAGTCGAGAGTCACCTCAACCGCTCTATTTCCGGAACGAATGCGAGTCGTGATCTCAACTTCGTCGCTCAGCGTAAAAGTATTTAGCCCCCGTTGCTGCAACAGTGGGATATGGGAGTTCATCCGGACTTTGAAATCGCACCATTCGCGCTTCTCCTGCGGTGTCCATGCCAATTCTGCCACAGCCAGCAGACGCGGAAAGATCATGTATTCCTGTTGCTCTTCATCTTCGATATATTCAGCCCACGTACATCCCTGCACACCGACGATGCGGTCGGCGCGATCCGCCCGGATCGGCTCCACGGCCGCAGGGTCCACGAATTCGGCCCGGATGATCGACTCGTTGCGGGCCGCCGATTCCGGATCAGCCGGCACCGGCTCGAAAGCGTACATCTTTTTAATGGGAGAATATCCGTACATGGCACGCGGCTGAGTGGAAGGATCGGCCTGATACCAGTCGAAATAGAGCACTTCACCGGGTGTCATTACGGCATAATTGCCCCGATTAGCGGCTTCGATAGCCCCTTTCTGTCCACGATACGACATAACCAAGGTTTCGGAATGCAGTTCGTTGTGCAGTATTTCATCCCAGCCGACCATAACCCGCCCTTTCGAAGCGAGAAAATCCTGGATACGGGCGATCATATAGGGTTGGAGTCCCTGTATCCCGTCAAGTCTCTCCCGCTCGATCAGGGCCTGGCATTTCGGACAGGTCGCCCAGGCGACTTTCCGGGCCTCGTCGCCTCCGATATGGATGTATTTCGAAGGGAAAAGCTCCATAACTTCGGTAAGCACATCCTCCATAAAAGTATATACCTGTTCGTTGCCGACACAAAATTCTCCCGTCGTATAAGGTTTGCCCGTACAGCACAACTCCGGATAGCCGATGAACACGGCGTCGGAATGCGCCGGGAATTCGATCTCGGGAATGACCGTAATGTGCCGCTCGGCGGCGTAGGTCACGATCTCACGGATGTCCTCTTTGGTGAAATATCCGCCGTAAGCGCCCGGAGTTCCCTCGGGAAGATAGCGACGGTCGTTCCGGTCCCACCATGCATACCAATCCCGCTGCGTGCGGAATGCCCCTTCGGCGGTGAGCCGCGGATATTTGTCGATCCGGATGCGCCAACCACCGTTATCGGTCAGATGGAAATGGAATACGTTGAGTTTGTAGCGGGCCATTTCGTCCAGCATCTTCAGCACCTGACTTTTCGGAAAGAAATGCCGCGATACATCCATGTGCATGCCCCGGTAGGCAAACCGGGGCCGGTCGCTGACCCTTACGCAAGGAATACCCTTGTCGGTCATCAACTGTTCCAGCGTCCGTTTCCCATAGAAAATGCCGGTCTGGGTGGCGGCCGTGAGTCTCACCGACGAGCGATCGACCGTAAGTTCGTATCCCTCCCGTCCCAGCGCATCCATCCGGGAATTGTCCACAACTACGGTCGTGAAGTCGTCCACCGTCGTGTTTCCCGGCTGAAAATACCCGGACAGCACCTCCATTTCCGCCGGGCGCGGAATGAGATTCACCCGAATCGCTTCGTGTGAACAGCACCCGGAAAGGGCCATTAAACAAAGAAAAAGAATAGAGACTCCCCAGCCCGAACGGATACGTCCCGGCAACAATCGTTCATTCATGTCCAATTGATTTTTACATAAAATACGGCCCGGCCGTCAAGCCGGGCCGAAACATTCCTATTTACAGGACCACACGGTTATCTGCACTTCGGCAACATTCACATCGGAATCCTCGACCACATTGCCGTCGGCGTTCACCCGGGAGGTGATCTCGCATTTCACATACCGGTAGGTCGCATTTCCCTTGTCGAATTCGATCCGCCCGGTCGTGACCTCGGCTCCGGCGTCTTCCGTAGGTTTCGTCCGGTCGGAAGTGAAAGTCGTGATCAGCGTCCAGCTTTCGTTGCCGCCCCGATAGTCCTCCGGAGCATTGCTTCCATAGATATTCATCGTGCGGAGCTTCTGGCCGCCTTTGCCTCCGAATTTGTTCCAGTAGGTGAGCGTAATGCCCTGACATCCGGTTCCCAAATCCACATACCACGACGGAACGGTGCCTTTTTCTGCCTCCCCAACTGCGTCGGGGCCCCAATAGAGGTCCTTGTGCTCGTCGCTCCCGTCCATGATACCGTCATAAAGATACGAATCGTATTTTACGGAACCGTCCCAGTCGGTGAATACGGACGAAGCCCAGAAATTGTCATATCCGGGATCGGCTGCGCCGCTGATGGGAAGCGGCGCCGAGGACCAAACCTTATTCAGGTCGTCGTCGGTCTGGAAGTGATCCTCGATCGTTATGCTCGCATCCCACGGAGCATAGGTCAAACCCAACGTCAGTTCAGCATTCTTCAAGATCTCTTCCGCACGGCCTTCAAGCCGCGTGAGTTTGTCTGCCGGAATACTTCCGGAAAGACGTACGACGAAATCCTCATACGCGTCGCCCCGGAAAACCCGAAAATCCATCTTCACATTGGCCCTCGTCTCGTCCGAAGGCATCAGCACACTCCTGGCTGAAAAAACTGTACCCTCTTTCGTCAGCTCGATTCGCTTCGAAGCGGGCTCCCCCGTCGCAAAGTCGTATTGCCCCGTAAGGTCAACCCGGTCGTAGAGATCGCCCACGGTAAGTTCCACGGCCGTGACATCATTCGGGACATCGGTCAGGCGGACATCCAAGGCCCCGACCAGGCGTTGCAGGTCGGAGACGGGAACCGTCGCGCCGACATTCCGGGAAACGGACGTCGTACCGAGCACCATATCCGGAATAGCTTCGTTCATGTCCGTTACGGTCACGGTTGTGTTCTTTTTGGCCTCGTCCGAAGCCTCGTAGGAAACATGAGGGACTTCACGATCCATCATCAGCGCGACGAGCGAATAAGCCGCCTTTTCCACCACGAACGGTTCGAGATCGCCGAACGAGTCGGCATGCTGGTATTTATAGCAGTCGGATGACATGTCGTTGAAAAGGTAGAGCGACACCCCATACTCACCGAGCCCCTCGAAGCCATCGCTTTCGGATGCAAGAACGGGCACGATCTTCCAAAGCTGATCCCCCTCTTCCGGTCTTTCGGATTTCGCCTTGTCCTCGTCGCACGAGCAAAGCAGAACGAGCGTGAGCGCAGGCAGCAACAGGAGGCGTGCAAGGCGATCCGCCCATCCGCAGGCATTCCCGACATTCTGTTTTTTCATCATCATGGCTTTCATATTATATACTTGATTCTTCAGGCCCCGCAGGCCCACACGACTGCCGTTCGGGGCGATACCGGGAACGGACTGCTAAAGTCCGCTCCCGCAAATCCCCATTCAGCGTATCGCAGGAGGGAAACTCCTTTCCGACAACTATTTGTACTCCCAAGTCGAAACCTCCAGTTCGCCGACATTCACGTCGAGCACATCCGTAATGGTCGCACCGTCGGTATTAACCTTAGATGTCATCACGCATTTTACATACTGATAGGAGACGCTTCCATCCTCCGAGAATGCGATCTTGCCCGTCGTCACTTGCGCCCCGGCGTCCGTGGTCGGAGTGGTCTTGTCGGAGGTGAAAGTCATGATCTTCACCCAATCCGCATTGCCACCGCCGTAATCGGCTCGCGTATTGCTTGCGTAAATGTCCATCGTCTTGATTTTCTGACCGCCCTTACCGCCAGCCTTGTTCCAGTAGTCGATGGTCACGCCCTGCTTGGCAGCGCCGAGGTTGATATACCAGATGGGAGCTGTGCGGTCCCATTCGGCAGGACACCAATAGTTGCTTCCGTCCGTTTTGTTCCCGTCATAAAGGTTGTACTGCCAGAATGTCTCGCCCCAGCCGGAATCGCCTCCATCGGACGACGCCCAGAAATTGTCGTATCCAGGAGCGGCTGTACCGCTGATCGGAAGGGCTGTCGGACCCATCCACTGCTTGTCAGGGGTAGTCTCGTCGATGGTAAAGCTGTCGGAAAGATTCACCACCGTGCTGTCCCAGGCCGCGTAGGTAATCGCCGAGTTGAGGTTGACCTTCGAGGAGGAACTGCCGGCTTCGACCGTCGTCGCCAGTTCATACTGCCCGTTGGCCGCGATCCGGCCCGCAGGGGTGCTGGTGTAATCCGTGCCGTTGACGCTGTAAGTCAGCGAGAGGTTGGAAGCCTCCGTATCGGTAGGCATCACGATAGCGTTGCCGACGAACTTGCCTTCGGCATTCTTGGTGAGTACAAGACTTTTCGATGCGAACGCAGCTCCGCTCTTGGAAAACGCGCCGTCGAGACTCACCTGATCGTACATGTTGCCGATCGTCAGGGTGATGCTCTCGGCATCGACGTTCTCCAGTCCGCTGACCGTCACCGTGACCGATGCCACGACGCGCTTGAGCTGGAGTGCGGCCGCCGCGCCTTCGGCACCGACCGTAACGACGTCGGAATTACCGACCAACAGTTCGGGAATCTGAGCCGAAATGTCGGTTATTTTGACACGTGCATCGGCAACGGCATTCGAAGCGGCGACACCCGTAAAAGTGAGATTCGCCTCGTCGCTGGAAGCGACAGCGTAAACGGTGTAGCTACCCGGCTCGACGGAGAAGGCTCCTAAAGACGCAGCGTCGGCGGCGCTCTTTGCGTCCGCAATGTTACCCTCCGACACCAGAATCGCCCGGTGCGCATAAGCTGCCTCGGCGGCATCCGCCGAGCGGGTTTCGATCATCAGTTTCGGTCCGTTGTCGGGAATGCCTCCCGGAATCTCCTCCGAGGAGGAGCAGCCCGTCAGAATCATACCGGCCAGCATGGCGACGGTAAATGTGTACATGGAATACTTTCTCATAATTATGCGTTTAAGGTGGTTAATAAAATTTTTTTATTGATTTCAGGCGGTTATTCGAACGTCACGTTCCGGACGTATCCGTTTATCTCCAGATGGGGGCCCGATCCGTCGGTTACCGGCGTACCGTTGACCGTGAAGTTCCCGATCGTCACACCGTCGATCGACTGTGCGTCGCTGCGTCCTCTGATCCAGCTCGGAGTCGCCCGCATACCGGTATAGGCGATATTGCGCAGGGTGATGTTACGCGCCCATTGTCCGTAGAGGTTGCCGAACGCCCAGGCGTTGGTGAAGTGCGCGCAGAAAACCTTTCCGCCGTCGATGTCCTCGACAATGATGTTTTCGAACGAAATGTCCTCGAACGTGCCGTCGTCGGCGATCATCACCGCCATCGCCCCGGGATAAATCCCGTCGTCCTGACGGTTTTCCAGCACGATGTTGTCGTGGAACCGGATATTCCGGAACGCAATGCCCCGCGCTTCGGGGCCCACGAGCATGTTGTGCGCCTTATCGGCCCAGAAGACGCAGTTGCGGATCTCGTAATCGTAGACATCGAACTTGTTTTGCGCCAGATAGTAGACCGTCCAGATGGAAGCATCGGTGAACGATCCGTCGGAGGCAGTATGCGCGGTGACGTAATCGGTCTTTCCGTTGAAGGCCTTGATAGTCACGTTGTCGTCGTAGTTGCGCTGGAACGTATTCTCGACCAGTACATTGCGACAGCAGATGAAATCCATGCCGTCGGAGTTCATGATCCAGCCGATCTCCTTGATGTTGTCGATATGCACGCCCGTGCTTCCGACGATCTTGAGCGTCCAGTTCGGCGTGTCGCGCAGCAGGATGCCCTCGACCTTGAAACCGTTGCAGTCGAAGGTTTCGATCTGCGGCTGGCGGCCGTCACCGTGATTCTCCTTCGACGAACAGAGGATGCCCCGCCCCCGGATCGTCAAGTTGCGGCATCCCTTGGCATAGATGCTGCCGTAGACCAGCGCCCCCTCGTCGAGATAGATCGTCTGATTATCCTTATAGAGAATCTCCTTGCGCCCCATATTATGAATGCCGGGACCGAAATAAGTTACGTTGGCACCCGTCGGGATCGCCGTGTCGGGCAGGTCGGGCAGGATGAAGAGGTTCTCCATCCGGTTGTCGTCGAACTCCACCGAAACCTTTTGCGCGGGATCGTCCAGTTCGAACTCGACGCTGTTCGGGGTCTGCACGTTGGGCACGATGCCGTAAGAAAGCGGACGAATCTCCACTTTCGAAAACGTCCCCGCACGGCGGGTCACACGGACCTTCAACGGAGCGGCGAACGCATCGGTGAACATTGCAAAGCCCATGTCATGCTGGACGTACCCCGCAGCCGGATTGGCGGCATAGTCCGAAACTTCGGCATTGTGCACGAAAATCTCTTCCCAGCATCCGTTGCGGAAAATCTCCACCGTGAAATCGTCATTGGCCGGACGGTCGTCCATGGCGGGCAGCCCGTCGTCGGGAATCGTCGTCGGAGCGTCCCAGGGGAGATAGCTGATCACGGGCGTAAGTTTCAGGTCGGTATCGTCCTTAAATTTCGCCGCGACCGAAAGAGCGTATTTCCGATTAGCCTCGATACGCGTTTCCTGCACGGAAACATAATTCTTTCCGTTGATCGTGAAGCGGAACTCCAACGTCGCGGAGGCTGTGTCAGTCGGCAGGACGACGGCCTGGCCGACATAACGTCCCGCGCTGTTCCGAGCCAGCACGATCGCCTTTTCGGAAAATTCAGCCCCGCTGTTTCCGGGCGTTCCGTCGGAGGCGATCCGGTCGTACATCCGGGGAATCGAGACCGTGATACTTTCGCAGGAGAGCGCTTCCAGCCCCACGACAGTCACCGTAAGGTGAGCCACGGCCCGCTTCATCCCGACCGGAGCCGAAACCGATCCGGCGACGGCTTCGAAACGGCTGTTGCACCCGATCAGCAGGTCGGGAATCGGAGCGGTCATGTCCGTTATCCGGACGCCGTACTCCGACAGAGCGATCCCCTCCGCTGCCGGAAAGGTCAGATTATCCTCGTCCGCAGCAGCAACCGCCAGCATTCCATAGGTTCCCGGCTCTACCCGAAACGGTGCGAGCGCCGCGGCGGATGCCGCAGAGACGGACTGCGCAACAACGCCTTCACGGATCAGGCAGACACGGTGGGCATAGGCGGCCTCCGCAGTCACGGACTGCGGTACGGCCCGCACCATAGCCATTCCGCCCGCAACCAAGTCCGAATCGCACGCGGAGTCGGAGCAGGCGGCTGACAGCGCGGCCGTACACAGGGCAAGAGAGGTTATTAAGATTCTTCTCATGACAAAAGTCTATTCGAACGTTACGTTTCGGACATATTCATTGATCTCCAGATGGGGGCCCGATCCGTCGGTTACCGGCGTGCCGTTGACCGTGAAGTTCCCGATCGTCACTCCGTCGATCGACTGCGCGTCGTTGCGTCCTCTGATCCAGCTCGGAGTCGCCCGCGTACCGGTATAGGCGATGTTGCGCAGGGTGATGTTCCGGGCCCATTGTCCATAAAGTCCGTCGAACGCCCAGGCGTTGGTGAAGTGCGCGCAGAAAACCTTTCCGCCGTCGATGTCCTCGACAATGATGTTTTCGAACGCAATGTCCTCGAACGTGCCGTCGTCGGCGATCATCACCGCCATTGCCCCGGGATAAATCCCGTCGTCCTGACGGTTTTCCAGCACAATGTTGTCGTGGAACCGGATATTCCGGAATGCAATGCCCCGCGCCTCGGGGCCTACGAGCATATTGTGCGCCTTGTCGGCCCAGAAAACGCAGTTGCGGATCTCGTAGTTGCAGACCTCGAAATCGCGAAGCCCGGCAACCATCCAGATCGCCCCGTCGGAATAGGAGCCGTCGGTATTCGTATGGGAAGCGATGTATTCGGGCGTGGCATTGAAAGCCTTGATGGTCACGTTATCGTCGTAGTTACGCTGGAAGGTGTTTTCGACCAGCACATCGCGGCAGCAGATGAAATCCATGCCGTCGGAGTTCATGATCCAGCCGATCTCCTTGATATTGTCGATATGCACGCCCGTGCTCCCGACGATCTTGAGCGTCCAGTTCGGCGTGTCGCGCAGCAGGATGCCCTCGATCTTCAGATTGTCGCAATTGCGGAACTCCATCTGCGGCCGCCGGCCGGCGCCGTGATCCTCCTGCGACGAACAGAAAACACCTCGTCCTCGAATTGTAAGGTTGGCGGCATTTTCAGCCTCGATCCGTCCCAGCACGACCGCCCCTTCATCAAGATAGAGAATACGGCCGCTTTCATTCGCAATACGGATCACACCCGCATTGTGCACCCCGGGACCGAAATAAGTTACATTGGCACCCATCGGGATCGCCGTGTCGGGCAGGTCGGGCAGGATGAAGAGGTTCTCCATCCGATTGCCGTCGAACTCCACCGAAACCTTTTGCGCGGGATCGCCCAGTTCGAACTCGACGCTGTTCGGGGTCTGCACGTCGGGCACGATGCCGTAAGAGAGCGGACGAATCTCCACTTTCGAAAACGTCCCCGCACGGCGGGTCACGCGGACCTTCAACGGCTGCCGAAACGAGTCCGTAAACAAGGCGAACCCCATTGTATACTGGGTATATCCCGCCTCGGGATTGCCGGCATAATCGGAAACCCGAGCATTATAAACGAAGATCTCCTCCCAGGTTCCGCCCCGAAAAACCTCGACCTTATAGGCGGCGTTTCCGGGCAAGACGTCCCGGCCCTCCCCATAGGCTGTTCCGGGCATCAGGCAAACAGCAAGTATCCAGAATACGCCCTGTGTAATCTTCAACAACATTCCTATTCAGTTTTAAATCCATACTTTTGCAGCAGAACTTTCGCCTCTGCATCGGTCAATTCCTTGCCGGTCAGCACTTTCAGTAGAGGACAGTTGATCCGGTAAATGCCATATTCCATATCGACAAATCCGAATCCGCCGTCGAGGCACTCCCAAAGCGTCCATGGAATATTATTTGCCTCCATGGCAGCCACCATATCCGTGAACCACGCCAAACGCATCGCTTCCGCGACGTTTTTACTGCATCCGAATTCGCCGCAATGTACCGCAAGTCCGGCATTCCGACCGTCGGACGCCGCATTGGACATTTCACCCATAATCCGGTCGGCATTGTAGGTCGTTTTGTGAAAAGAGGCATACTGCGGGTATTTGTCAGCATCCGACTGAGTGGGAATGACCACCCCCGGATATTGCACGGCTCCCTGATAGCCGACCCACGCCAGCATCTTATAATGCGACAGCAGCATCGGGAGATAATAATGGAACGACACAACCGCATTGGGATCTTCCTCGGCCACCCGTGCATACTTGATGTAGTTGTAGTCCTGCCAGCCCATTGCCGGGACGAATACGATCCGTTCGGGGTCCTGCTCTCGGACTGCCGTCAGAACCTCATTCTGGAGCTTATTCCAACCAGTTGCGTCGGGTGTCCCGTCATGCGGTTCGTTCAGCAGTTCAAAGGCCACGCACTTCGGATTGTGAGCCTTGAATTCCGCAGCAAGTTTTCGCCAAACATTTACGAAATGGGTGCGAAATTCGGGATAGGCAGGGTCGTACAACTCCTCCTCCCGGTAACTGTCCGAGCCTTCACGGGGAGCCAGTGTGTGCATGTCGAGAATCGCATACATGCCGTTTTGCTCGCACCATGTAAAAAGTTCGTGTAATTTCCCGACGGCCTTTTCGTTAAACTGCCCCTCCCGGTCAAAGATGCACAGCTCGTCGACGGGAACCCGGAAATGGTCGAATCCCAACTCTTTCCACAACGGGAATTGAGCGGGCATGACATAGCCCAACCAGTCACGATCGGCTTCCGTCATCCAATAAGCGAGGTTCACGCCGCGCCGAAACCGGAAGTCAGAGAGATGATCTGCCACCGGTATCGGAGCAATGTCGGCAACCAGTCTATAAGTGTACGTATTGCGGCCTTTGTAAACGGAAAAACTCTCCCCGGTCGAAAGGTCGTACGAAACCTTTTCGCTTGTCGGCCGATAGCCGTCGGAAAGCGTGATATCCAGCGGTACGGCACCCAACAGCTCCTCCGGATATTCCGAAGCATAGATCGTCGTGATCGGGAACGAAACCGTCCTCGTCTCATGGTCAATCACTCCCTCGATCGGTTTCCCGCGAAACAGGAAAGAGGCCGACAAGACCGGAGTTTCGTTCCGGGCTGAGATTTCGTAGGAGACCTCCCCGGCTCCCGAGCTGACCGTCACGGTTCGGGGTTGCGTCAGGTCCATCGTCGTCTCCGGTTCCTTCGGAGAAACCATCGCATACCCGGGATTCAACTGGAACGTCAACTCCACGGCATCCACATCCCGCTTTTTGTCGAAAGTCAGACGGATCGTCCGCTTGCCGTCGTCGATGACCGCCGAAATGGAAGTCCGCCCGCCGTCGGCAGCGGTCACCAGGGCAAAAGGCTTATTCGCAAATACGCCGTCCAGTCCGGAATCTTCCCCACAAGCAGGCATCAATGCGACATAAATTAGCAGCAATATGTATTTCAAGAGTTTTTTCATCTTTATCGTTGCTTTTTCAATTATGATTGTCATTCGGCTTCGGGATCGACCAATTCCCGCACGACCTCGTAAAATTCGATCTCTGCGAGTGAAAAATAGGGCTGGTAGACATCGGTTCCTTTCACCACCTCGTATTTTACATGGGAAATAGGTTCTTCCGGCAGAAACAACTCCGAAGTGTAGGAGGAACCCAGATCACCGGGCAGGTTATCCAATTGGGCCAGCAACGCCCACGTTTCGCCATCCGGACTGCCGTAAATATTCACGGTCTTGGGCAGCGAACCGTTCGCTTTCTTACGGTTCCAATATTGGAATTTAAGCGCTGAAACTTCCTTGCGAAGATCGAAAGTCAGGTGATGATAACCCGTAGGCTTCAATTCGGGATAGGTCCACTCATCCCAGAAACTCTGGAAAAAAGTATCCGGATTTCCATCCACAAGCAATTCCAAGGGGCCTTCGCTCGGCTCCTGGGCATTGGTAGCCAACTGGTCTGCTGCGAGCGGGATCAGATTCTCCGCAACAACCACATAATAGGACTCGGCCTTTTCACACTGCCGTTCGATATAGACGGGTTGCCCGGGCGTTCCGTTTACATCGTAAGCCGTAAATGTGAAACGGTACTTCCCATATCGGTTTAGCAGTCCGTCAATGTAGAGGGTGCCGGTATAGCGGCTGCACTGCTTCGAAATTGTCGTCTGCGTGCCGAAATCGTAATACGAAACCTCGGCATAGAGGAAGTCGCGGCTTTCGATCGGGTTCCATGTCAGTCGGATCGCTCCCGGAAATGCCTCGGCACGGATTCCCTGTACGGCGAGCGCCGTCATGACAGGCTCATCGTCCCCGCCGCACGAAACGCCGCACGAACAGGTAAAGAGCAACAGTATTTTATATATGCTTTTCATAGATGCAGTTTTTCAAATTCGTGATTCTGTCAATAACCCGGATTCTGGACGAACTTTCGTTCGTTCTTGTTGATGTCATCCTTGGGTATCGGCATCAGGTAATGCATCGGAGTCATGAACTTGCGCTGGACGATCACCTCGGTCACCCGGAAGAAATCGGCATCGGACTCCCCGTTGTAATTCATGCCTTTGGGGCGGACGTTGAAATACTTGTCGCCCTCTTTCCAACGGCGCACATCCCAGAAGCGGTGCCCCTCCAGATAAAGTTCGATAGTCCGCTCCTGACGTGCCATGCGGATCATTTCGTCGCGTCCAAGCGTCAGCCCCGCCTTTTCGAAAGCCTCGTCTACCGGGTCCAGTCCCGCCCGTTCGCGGACCGGTTTCAGCGCTGCTACCGCTTCGTCAATCCGTCCCAAGTTGGCATAAGCCTCCGCAAGATTCAGGTACAGCTCCGCCATGCGAATCACCGGCCACGGATAATGCGGAGCGGCAACATCCTCCTGAATATTGTTGTAGAGCGGCGAACAGCCCTTCTTATTGAGATATCCCGTAGGGGTGTAGTTCGTCGTGCGCTCCTTGATGCCGAAAACATCGTTTTTGCGGAACCTCGTCTGCACGATGTTCGCGTTGTCGTCAGCTCCGTCGCGACGGAGCACTTCGTAATACCCGTTCTGGAAAGCCACCCACGCATAGAAGCGAGGTTCACGATTGATATTCAGGTTCATGGTCACGCCGTCGCAGACATCGTTATGATACTCCCCGTAACGGTACCTCCCGGTATAGTCGTATTCCGGATCGAGATCGATCGGAAGTCCGTTTTTCGAATAGAACATCTCGACCATCGTCAATGTCACACCGACACCGTTGCCCGATGACGGACCCACGCGGTAGGGAGTGGACTTGTATTGCAACCCGTAATGGCCCTCTTTCCGGGTATCGGCCCACAGCACCTCTTTCGAAGTGTTGTAATCCATGAAATTCAGACGGAGCACCCGATGCACAGGATCGGTCGGTTGGGCGAACCTCGACGTAGCCACCGGACTTTCGGTATAGAGTTTATAATCTGCGGCCTTAGCGACCTCAATGGCCTCCTCGGCTGCGGAAGCCGCCTTTTCCCATTTTGCCTCCGAATAAGTCTGGCTAATCAGATGGCGCCCGTCCACCTTGCTGACGAAATTCGCATAGTATTCGCTGTTTCCGTTGAAGAGCGGGGAAGCGGCATAGAGCCACAACCGTGATTTCAGCGCTTTGGCGGCAACGCTCGTGGCCCGGCCGTAGGCCGTGGAGGTCTGCTCTGCCGGCAGCATCCCGGCCGCTTCGTCGAACAGGTCAGAGATCCACTGCACACATACGTCGTAACTGTCCCGCTCGGGGAAGTCCGCCTTGTCCATATCGATGGACATGACGCCCTTGATAAGCGGAATCGGACCGTAGTTCTTCAAAAGCAGGAAATGGTAATAAGCGATCAGGAATTTCGCCTCCCCCTTGTAAATCCGGAGATTCGCCTCCGTCATGTTGGGCACCGCGTCGATATTTTCCAGCAAGATGTAGCACCGCCTGATACCTCCGAAAAGCGTATTCCAATAGGAGATCACCGGTTCGCTGGCGTTGTAGTTCCCCTTCGGGAAATTGGCGAAGGTCTCGTGCTCCCAGGGAGTGACCACCTCGTCGGCCGTCATCAGGTCCAGCGAAGCTGTTTCGTGACGCGGATTGGGCAGGAACGAATAACAGGAATAGAGATAGCGTTCGGCCATCGTCGGGTTCTGGAAGGCGTCTTTCTCGTCCGGCGTCTCATCGGGGACTACGTCCAGATAACTGCACGCCTGAAACAGGAATGCGGCAGACAAAATCAGGGACAGGATATGTGTGTAAGATTTCATAAGATTTCGTTTGGAATTTATTTATAGCGTCATCTGAATTCCGATGTTGAAAACCCGCTGGGTCGGATATTTCAGTCCCGATCCGCCGCCCTGTTCGGGGTCCCACAACTTGAATTTCGAGAAGGTCAGCAGGTTCGATCCGCTGATGTAGAAACGCATTTTCTTGTAGGTATAGCCGATCTCCGCGTTTTTCAGTTTCAGGAACGACGCGTCGCGGAGCCAGTAGGTCGAGGCAACCGTGTTGTTGCCGTATTCCACGACGCTCAACCGCGGATAGGCCGCATAGATATTCGGATTGCTTTCGCTCCAGTAATCGTCGGCGACGAACTGCATGACGTTGCGCTTGACATTGTTATTGATACCGAACGGATGGAATCCGCTCATCACGAGCGACGTATTGGCCGTACCTTGGAAGAAGACCGAGAAATCGAGTCCTTTCCACTGCGCTGAAAACCCGAACCCGTAGACGATCTCCGGCACTTCGGGATACCCTGCATAAATACGGTCGTTCGAATTGATCGTGTTGTCGTAGTTGCCGTTCGCATCGGGCTGGTTGACGTATTTGATGTCGCCGGCCATGATTTCACCGCCCAGCAGTTGTTCAGGACTGTATTTCACCTCGTTATTGTCGATAAACAGGCGTTGCGCCTCATAAAGCAGGAACGAATTGACCGAACGGCCGACCCGCGAAAGATTGGGATACTGCAGGTAATCCGGCTCATCCTGTTCGAGCACCCGGTTGCGGGCGAAGGTGAAGGTTCCTTTGGCAGAAATGAAGAAATCCTTGCCGATCTGATGGGTATAATCCATCGAGAGATCCAAACCGCGATTTCTCACCTTACCCAGATTGCCGTACACTTTTGTCGTAGCCGTTCCGAGAAAAGCCGGAACTGTGCCGCGTTCCAGGAAAATACCGCTCCGGACCTCCTGAAACAGATCGACCATTACATTCAGTCGGTTATAAAATTGCAGATCGACACCGACATTGAGTTTTTCTCCGGTTTCCCAAGTGATCTTCTTATTCTCGAAACGGTTGTAAACGGGACCGCTCAGCGTATACTCCCCGTCGGCGCCCGTCGTATATCCGGCTCCGGAAAGGGAGAGGTCCGACATGTACATGAAACGCGTCTCCTCGCTGTCGTTGCCCACAAGACCGTACGAACCGCGGAGTTTGAAATAAGAGACGGCCTTCTTGATAGGCGCCCAAAATTTCTCCTGACTGACCACGTATCCCACGGCCACCGAAGGGAAAAAGCCGAAGCGCCGTCCCTCGGCGAAATTCTCACTGCCGTTGTATCCGAAATTGGCCTCGATGAGGTAACGGTTGTCGTACCCGTAGGTCAGACGGCCCGCAAGACCCTGTTTACGCTTGGGCAAAGAACTGAACAGACTACCGGGATTTCCGAGCGCAGTCTCCTCCTGATTATACACGACCATAGCGCTCACGTCATGACGGCCGAAACTGCGGTTATAGTTGATCATTCCCTGGATATATATCTTGCGGTCTCCGTCGGTACTGCTGGAGGTGGCGAGCGTCGTACTTTGCTCGTTGCCGCGGATCTCCAGATCATAGTCTTCCAATCCGTCATCGCCCGTATGCGTACCCGAAATCTCGTAGGAATTATAACCTGCCGAACGCGATGTCTGGGTATAGGAATAGTTCTTGAAAGAGATCAGCGCCGAAGCGGAAAGCCCTTCGGTGATGAAATCGAAATTCTGATCCAGACTCAGATTGGCGTTCAATACGCTCTGGAACTCGTCTTTGTAGCCGGTAACCATTTCAGCCACGGGATTCTTCACCATGGCTTTGCCGCCCCAACGGATATGGTTTACCGTCGGATCGTCGGGAAAGGTTATCGGCATATCGGCGGGATTGCCGTTCATGATCATTCCGAAAATGTTTTCGCTGCTTTTCACCGGCCCATGCGTATCCCGGAGCTGGGTGTTGATTTTCAGCGACACTTTGGTAGACTTCGTAAGATTGACGTTGACATTGTTCTGGAAAGCGTAACGCCAAACCGAGTAATTGTTGTTATAGGAGAAGTAATCCCGGCTCAGGTTCTTCAACATACCTTCCTCGTGACGGACGGTGGCGCTCATGAAGTAATCGACCCTCGAACTGCCGCCGCGGATATTGAAGTTAAAGTTTTCGTTGACTGCCAAATTTTTAAACATCTCATCGTACCAATCCACATCCGGATAGATATATTTGTTGCTGCCGGCCCGCGTACCGTCGATCTTCGCCTGCGTATAAGGAATCTGCCCCGTACCGCGCGTCAGAACCGACTCGTTGTACATCTGCATGTAGGTCACCGCATCGACCGTTTCCGGGCGGCTCGTCGGAGTCGAAAGAGCCGTCTCGAAGCGAAAATTAATGACCGGCTTATCCAGATTCTTACCGTTCTTCGTCGTAACGATCATCACGCCGTTGGCTCCCCGCGAACCATAGAGAGCGGTCGCCGTAGCATCCTTGAGCACCGAAAAACTCTCGATAATCTCCGGGTCCAGCCCGTTCAGTTCATTCGCGTCGATAGCCACACCGTCAAGGATGATCAACGGCTTGGTCGCGGAACCGAACGTGGAGATACCGCGTATCCAGAAATCCGCCTGGTCGGCACCGGGCTGTCCATTGCGCTGCACGGCGATCACACCGGCCAGGCGTCCGGCAAACCCGGTCGACAAACTCGACGAAGGCATCCGCAGTTCCGCGGGAGCGATGGACTGTACCGAGCTCACCAGCATGCCTTTCTTTTGCTGGCCGTAACCCACCACCACAACTTCGTCCAACGCATTGGCGTCCTGTTTCAACGCCACGTTGAGATAATTCTCACGGCCAACCGCAATCTCCTGGGCTTCATACCCGACATAGGAGAAAAGCAGTGTTTTCCGGTTTGCCGGCAGGTTGATCGAAAACATTCCGTTCAAGTCCGTCGTAGTACCGATGGTCACACCTTTTACCTGTACGGTGGCTCCGATCAGCGGCTCTCCGGTGGCCGCATCGGTGACAGTACCGGAAACCGTTCGGGGAGCAGACTGTGCATATATTCCGCAAGGAACCGCGAAAATACCTCCGGACAACACGGCGAGCATAATCAACCGCGCAGTCCGCAACATATTATCAATCTTAATACATTTCATGATTTTCTGGGATCAAACATTAGCGATTCGTAGAGATGGGACCCGACTACAAATAGAGAACGGGATAAGAAGTAATGTCGTAAACGTGTGTCATGAGCATGTTTCATTTTACAATTTTCAGATAAAGTAGTTTCGGTTGAAATGCCGATACAAAATTCTTCTCTTATTTAGAAAAAAGGTCGAAATTTTACCGGAAAAACACCGTAAGGAAAATAAAGTGGGATTCCTTCGTTTTTTTTTGGATTTCGGCAACCCATTCGTTATTTTTGGCTATGCATTCATCTATAATCCAATGAAAAAGATCATTTTAACAACTCTTTGCTGTCTGACGGCCGCACTCACATCCGCAAGGGAAAAATCTCCGGTCACGATCATCATGCAGGTTTCGGACCCCCAGATGGGGTTCTATGCCGACAACCGCGACATGGCCTATGAAACCCGCACCCTCACAAAAACCGTCGAAGCAATAAACAGGCTCCGCCCCGATGTCGTCGTCTTCACCGGCGATTACGTGCACAATGCAGCGGACGAGAGCCAATGGACGGAATTCCTGCGGATCGTCGCAGAAATAAATCCCCGCATCAAGACCCTTTATCTCCCGGGCAACCACGACGTCCGGCTGGAAGAGGGTTCCGTCGATGTGGAACCCTACACGAAACACCTCGGAACCGACCGCTTCTGTGTGCGTGTGAACGGGATCCTACTGACCGGCATCAACTCGGATTACCTGAAAGACGAAACCCGGGACCCCTCGAAAGAAGAGAATCAGTTCCGGTGGCTGGCCCGTTCGCTCAAAAAGAAAAGGGCCAGCCGGACATCTCTTGTCTTCGCACACCACCCGTTCTTTCTCCGGCAAATCGACGAACCGGACGGCTATTCGACCATTTCGCCGGAAAAACGCCGGAGATATTTCGAACTGTTCCGGGAAACCGGTGTGCAAACCGTCTTTACGGGACATTTGCACGACAACGCGGAGACATCGTACGACAACATCGGAATGATAACCACGAGTGCCGTGGGCCGACCGTTGGGAGACGCTCCTTCGGGAGTGCGGATTATTGTCATCAAGGATCGAACGATCATCCACCGGTACTATCCGCTCGATGAAATACCGGACGCTCGAACCGGACTGATCCAGGCTCTCCGATAACGGAGTTCAAATTCCGGACGGTACGACGAGGCCGGTTCGACGAATCGGCCTCGTCGCTTTCAGAGCGTAAAAACCATTGCTATCGGATAGTGATCCGAAATGTAAGGCGCCCCGTAATCGCCGTCGAGGGTGACGAACTTTCGACATTTCATCCTGCCGCGGTAGAAAAGATGATCGAGAATAATCGTGTCCGGAGCCGATCCGAAACCATTGAATGTTCCCTTTTGATCGGTTTCCGCCGCTGTATCGCGTGCCGAAGCCATCAGTCTGGTCAACGGCTTGAGATGCGGATTGTCAATGGATGTATTAAGGTCTCCGCCCAAGATAACCGCTGCTTTCTTACCGGCAATCTGTCGAATCTTCGTCACGATCAGTTTCACACCCTCCTCACGGGCAATTTTCCCTTGGTGGTCGAGGTGAGTGTTGAAATAGAAAAACTCCTTGCCCGAACTCTTGTCGCGCAATTCGACCCATGTTACCGTGCGGTTGCAGGCCGCATCCCACCCGCGCGACACGTTGTCGGGAGTCTCGCTGATCCAGAAGGTGCCGCTGTCCAGCAGTTCGAACCGGTCGCGGAGGTAGAACACCGCCATCGTTTCGCCACCTTCGGCCCCACCGTCACGATCTTCGCCGACACGGGCATACCGGGGACATTCGGTGTCGATGTAATACAACTGGTCTTGCATGGCTTCCTGCACGCCCATCACATCGGGAGCCTCCTGCCGGAGCATTTGCGCCGTGGCGTGACGACGGTTCGGCCAACTGTTGTCGCCGTCGCGCCCCCAACTGGTACGCATATTGAAAGAAATCAGTTTGATAGATACTGCATCCTGACCAGCCTGGACCGAGTTCGAGAAACAGAACGCAAGCAGCAAAAAAAGCATTGTCTTTTTCATCGGAATATTTATTGGTTCGTTGCCTGATAGATTTTACCATTTATTTTGATTCTCAGATTCTTCCATTGCGGCGGCAGGACAGACGGGCGCTGCACGAGACCGTCCGCCGTAATCTCCAGCCCGCCGAATCCGAACAGCACGGCCTGCAACATGCCGCCCGCACCCGTCATGAAATAGGGATTGCCGCTGGTGGCCGTTTCGGCAAACACCCCGAACGGCGGCCGCAGGTTGGGCAAGTAGGAGCGACGGAACATTTCGCAGGCTTTTTCGGCCATTCCGAGCCGGGCATACTGAATCGCAAAAACCGAGTAACTCATCGCCGGACCGTTACGCGGATCGATTCGGCGCTCGTAGTATTCCAGATCGCGCAACTGAGCTTCGCGTCCGGTCACGATGCCCAGCGGATAGCCCAGCAGGTTGGCATCGGCCTGTTTGATCATCTCGCCGTCGTAGCCGGCATGCTCGCGCGTCGTTCCGTCGGCGAAGTGCGGGATGCGAAGGCCCGCGGCTACCGCACTCCACTGCGGATCGGGACGCTCGCCGCAAAGCTCCGCCGCAGCCGAAGCGTACTCCAGTGCCCGGCGGGCCGCGCCGTTGGTAAAGGCATTGTCCGTGACGCCGACGGCGTATTCGTTGGCTCCGATCACATTGCGGATCGAGTAGCTGCCGTCGGCATTCGCCGTAACGCGATCGCACCAGAAACGTGCAGCCTCGCGCATCAGCGGGAAACCCTCGCGGCGCAGCCACTCCCGGTCCTGCGTCACACAGTAATAGTTCCAGCTGGCGATGGCGATATCGGCTGTAATATGATGTTCGAGCGGACCGGTGAGGGCAAAGGTCGGCGTAGCCTCCTCGCCCCGGTCATCCCCTTCCCAGGGGAACATCGCGCCCCGATAGCCGTGGGCGTAGGCCCGACGACGGGCCGCATCGAGTCCGTCGGTTCGGTAATCGAGCATCTGGCGCGCCAGGCAGGGCCGGAGCACCAGCAGCGCCGGATACATCCAGATCTCAGAATCCCAGAAGATATGACCGTTGTAAAAGCCCCGGGCCGAAAGGCCCATCGGCGGAATACTCCGGCGACTGCCTTCACGGATAGAGCCGTAAAGGTTGAACAAGGCGAAACGCACATCCAACTGTGCCGTGGGATCGCCTTCGATCTCGATATCGCCCTGCCACAACTCCGCCCATTTCCGTTCGTGTGCCGCAACGAGTTGCGCCGCTCCCTCCCGGGCTGCATAAATAGCCTGCCTTTCCGATTCATTCCACGGGTCGGCGAAAGCGGCTGTAGTACAGATTGTTCCCACAAGGGAGAACGACGCCCGGCCGCCCTTGCGCAGAACAATCCTCACGCTTTCCGGTGAGACCGCTTCGCACCCTTCACCGCAAAGAAAAGTCGACGAAGCCACAATATGGTCGCGGCCGCGGTTGTAACTGCCGGAAGTGCGCTGTACGGCAATACGGCTGCCGTCCTCACATCCGACCGTGCGCGACTCCCGCAGGGTGTCGGCGAACTCTCCGGGAACGGTATGACCGTTTGAAAAAAGAACCTCTGCATCGCGTTCCGCCGTCACTTCCACTTCTGTCATAAGAGCGTAAGGCATGTTCCGCAAGGCCCGTATACGATAGACGACCGTCACACCGTCCGTTGAAAAACGGGTCGTGTGCACTGCACGCCGCATATCGACCGACTGATGCTGTGGACGGACCTCCGACGGATCGAACCGATGACCATCGACAGCCATTGTCAACCCCAGCGGATTGATCCCTTCCAGAATACGACTCACATCATCTCCGAACCCCGGCTCATAACTCCCTCCCAGAATCACAGAACCGAGGGCAAAAGGCTCCCGCCCCACGGCTACGCCAATTTCTCCGTTGGCCATGGCGACGGCAAAATAATCAGCCGTGGTATCTCGTGCGGTAATTACCCACCCTTCGCTGCGGGCATCGACCGACAGCGGAACGACCGACAGCAGCACGCCCCAAAAAACAAGTCTCATCATGGTTCTATTCATTTACGGGAACAAACGTCACGGCCTGCCCGCCACGGGCAGTCATTGCAATTTCGAGCATATCGGCAGAAGTCACGGTCCGTTTTTCGATGCGATAGTTTTCGGGATTCTCCGCAGAATCCGGAGCGTCGGCATAGATCGTTGCAGTATAAGTCATACCGGACTTCAGGAAGCCGAGTTTCTGGGTCAATGTCCGGGGCTCATCGTTCGTGCCGGCGCCCAGGAAGAAACTGTCATCCGCACGGCGTACGACGACAATATATTCGCCGGGTTCACCCTGCAATGCTTCGGACCAGTCACAGTCGGCATCGAAATCCCGGAAGAATTGGAAAGCCGGATGTCCCTCGTAGTTTTCGATCAGATCGGACGCCATCTGAAGCGGAGAATAAATAATCACCCAGTTGGCAATCTGACGTGCCAGCGTAGTCTTGATACAACACGAATTGTTGTCGCCGTTCCACTCCTGCATTCCGGTTTCCCGGCCCCGGACGCGCGAGTAATCAAGATCGAATACCCCCGGCGTATAATCCATCGGACCGCTCAGGAGCCGTACGAAAGGCAGCGTACAGAGATACTCCGCGGAGTTCCCTTCCGACCATGCGTTCCACTCCATGCCGCGTGCCCCCTCCCGGGTCATCATATTGGGCCACGTGCGGCGAATGCCCGTATCCTTGATCGGCTCGTGGGCATCGATGACGATCCCATAACGGGCCGCCGTCTCGACGACACGCTGGTAGTGCCGCACGCCATACTGCGAGTGGTGGAGCTGGCCGTCCCTGAAGCCTCCGGCATATCCCGTTTTGACGGCATGCACACCCAATCCGGCATAGCGCTGCATAGCCGTTTCCAGAGCCGCTTCATATTCAGGAATATTACCACCCGTTTCATTGTGCATCCACAACTCGATGTTCTTCTCCCGGGCATACGCGGCAATGCGGTCGAGATCGAAATCTGCATAGGGCTTCACATAATCGAAGTGCTGCGTTTTACCCCAGTTCTCCCAGCCTTCGTTCCACCCTTCGAACAACACTCCCTGAATATTGTTCGCCGCTGCGAAGTCAATATGACGCAGAGCATTCTCCGTCGTCGCTCCATGCCGGGGTCCCATTGTCCATGTATGGGTGCCGAGATGCAGTCCCCACCATACGCCGATATATTTCTGCGGTTTGATCCACGAAGTGTCAGCAATCTTCGAAGGCTCGTTCAGGTTAAGGATCAGCGACGAGTTGATCAGGTCCACCGCTTTGTCTCCCACTTGGATCGTCCGCCACGCCGTCATGAATTTCGAGGGAATACGAGCCTTTATACCGTCAGGCAGCGGAGCCAACTCGGCTTTGAAGGCCAGCGAATCGGTCCGGTAGAGATTCATTTCGGGGAAATCGTACAGCGCCGCTTCGTGAATCGAACCGTATGTGCCCTCCACACGGAATGTGAAAGGCGTATTGGCGTTTTCGACGGCCGAAACCGGCAGTTCGCGATACAACAATTCATAGGTGTTGAAATTTCCAGGAATCGACCACGACACGCCGTCTTCGGCGAAGCGGAATTCGGTCAGTTCATCGGTGACGGTCAGCGAATCGAGGTCCGGCACCTCCCATTCATAGCGGAATGCCACACCGTCGTCAAAAGCCCGGAAACGAAGCGTCAGCAACACGCCGTCGTCGTTTTTCAATACCGCCGTCATTTCGTTGTGGCAATCGCGCAGGATTTTATTTTCGCCCCACGGCTGCGTCCATGTTTCGTCCACGGACCTTTTCACAATCTCCCGTACCGAAAAGCCGCCGGCGAGGTTCCGTTCTTGCACCACGAGGCCCAAGGCAGAAGGAAGGATCAAAGGTTTGCCGTCGCGTTCGACGGTATAGGCCATGCAGCCGTCGGCGCCCGTCACGAACGAAAGGCGTGTGCGCCCGTCGGGAGAAATTATCTCCGGATTCCCGCCGCATGCAAACAGAAGCAAGCACACACAGGACAAAAACAAGTTCCGGAACGAGAACTTCAAAGTTTGGTTCATGCTAAATTTATTTAAATGAGGTTATTGTAATTTTCGGGCTATTTGCCGGTCATACCTTAAGGAAAGTGTTTTTTCGATACAAGAAATAGAGAAACAGCCAGCAGAGCACGATATAACCTATATCGTAGATCACCGCCCCTACTGTTTCACTGCATTTGGAAGCAAGTCCGCCGACGAAAAAATCGGACGCATAACGCAGTGGAATAATCCGCTGCGCCATATAAATCGTAATGGAATTCAATCCGATAACCCGGAAAACGAACGTCCATCGTTTGTACCCGCACACGTCAATCAGGTAATAAAACAAGGCGGTCATCCCCAGCGAATAACCGGAGACCACGCAAGTGAACGAACTGCTCCATAAATTCTTGTTGACCGGCATGATAAGATTCCAGCACAAGCCCGCCGTCGTGATCGCCAGTGCGGCGACGGCCATATAGAACGCTTTCCAAGAGCCAGAGAGCCCTCTCCGGCCATCGAGCAAAAATTCGCCGGTGAACATTCCGAATAGAGCCGATACGACTGCCGGCAGGGTGCTCAATATCCCTTCCGGATCGAATGCCCCGTAAAGGATGTGTCCGGGAAGGTACTGTCGGTCAATCCATCCGGCCAGACACCCCTCCACCGAAAGCGGATCGGCACCGACCGGAGCATCGGGGGCTACGACCAGGCCGAGCAGCAGTGAATAGCCTATTAGGATAATCCCGGCAACAGCTATCCGAGTTCTCACGCTGCAATACACGCAGAGCAGTGCGGCGAACATCCAGGCCAAGCCGATCCGTCCCAGCACGCTTGCTATGCGCAACGAGGAGAAATTGAGCTCGAACAACCCGTTATAAACCATTCCCAACAGGGCAAGAATCAGTCCGCGGCGGAAAATCCGGTCCAGAATCCGTTTTCTGCCGAATCCGCGTGCACGCTGTTTGGCCAGCGAGAAGGGGAACGCCACGCCTGCGATAAAAAGAAACAGAGGAAAGATCGTGTCTTGAATCGTTAGTCCATTCCACGCCGCATGCTGCATCTGCGACGCAAGCATATCGGTAAAAGATCCGGGCCACAGTGCGCACAACGAGGTCACGAGCCCTGAAAAGCCCATAATAAAGAACATATCGACCCCCCGCAGGGTGTCCAAAGATAAAAGTCGTCTGTTCGGGTTCATCATCGCAGTATATTTAGCACCGGTAGACCGATTTATTCGCCCGTTCCATCGAAGAAATAGGAGGCGTAGCGATAGCCGCATTTGTCGTAAAGTTTCCGGAATACCGTCATGCGCCGGGTGAAATCCCCGAAATCGCGGCGGTCGCAGGCCCATCCCACCTCCGCTAATGCGGCCAGCCGCGGCAAGGCCATATGCTGTGCATGGGCAAAAGAAGCGATATATTCCGTCCATATATTCCCTTGTACTCCCTGAATACAGGATTGTTCCGCTGAAGAAAGACGGTCATAGGGATCGAACGAATAAACCTTACGAACCGGCACGTAACCGCCGATACCGAGTGGTTCGAGGCGCTCCGGCTCCTGCGTCTGAAAATAATCGAGATAACAATGCGTGTTGGGGGTCATGATCACCTGATTCCCGGCCTTGGCAGCGGCAACGCCGCCATCGGCACCGCGCCACGACATAATCGTAGCCGTCTTTGAAATCCCTCCTTCGAGTATTTCGTCCCACCCGATCAGATTGCGCCCCCGGGCGTTGAGCCATTTTTCAATCCGATGGACAAAATAACTCTGCAATTCGTTTTCATGCTCTAACCGCTCATTACGGATACGCTGCTGACAGGCGGGACAGCTCGTCCAACTCTGTTTGGGACACTCATCCCCGCCGATATGGATATATTCCGAGGGAAACAGTTCACACACCTCTGCAAGCACGTTCTCCATGAATTCGAACGTCGAATCCTTGCCCGCGCAATAAACTTCCGGGAATACGCCCCATCGCGTCCGTACCATATACCCCTCACCGGCACACCCCAGCCAGGGATAGGCCGCCAGTGCCGCCGAGGCATGTCCCGGCATTTCGATTTCAGGGATGACCGTAATGAACCGTTCGGCCGCATAGGCTACGACGTCACGAATTTGTCGCTGCGTATAGTATCCTCCCGAAGGTATGCCGTCGTAGATATTCGTATTGCGTCCAAGGACTGTTTCGGCACGCCGTGACCCCTCTTTCGTCAATCCGGGATAATGCCTGATCTCGATACGCCATCCCTGGTCGTCGGTCAGATGCCAGTGAAAACGGTTGAGTTTGTGGAGCGCCAATATGTCGATGAACGTTTTGATCTCGTCAACCGTGAAGAAATGACGGCAGCAGTCGAGCATGGCGCCGCGATAAGCGAAACAAGGTTCATCCTCCACATGCACTGCCGGAAGTCGCATGCCATACTGCGAGATAAGTTGACGCAAGCTCTGCAATCCGTAGAAGAGTCCCGAAGGGGAACCGCCCGTCACGGCGACACGCCCTTGGCCGATGTCGAGCGAATAGGCCTCCGCCCTGAGCGCCGGATCGATCCCGAGTACGATGCCGCTTTCGGAAATTCCGGAAACTTTCAGCCGAAGTCCATGTTCCCGGCAAATATCCCGCACAAAGAGTTCCGCGACACTCCGCAACGCTTTAGCCCCGCCGGGTACAGCGATCCGCGATCCGGCGGAGAGCACCGCTCCTTCGCCAGTTGCGTAAGCGATGTGCTGAGGCATGGGAACGATCGCGGGAGAATCCGCCGCTCGGGTTTCCGTAAATGAAACAGCAAGCGCCATGACGGCAAAAAAAACATTTTTCATATCGGTATGTTTTAGAACGGTTTCAGGGAATGTTAGGGGTGTCCCACACCCGGGTTTCCACGCATCGGACGAACAGGGTCTCCGTACCCATACGGATCCGGAAATCGCCCTTTTCGAGCCGCCAGCGACCGTCATAACCGACAAACGCCAGATCGGATGCCGGTATCGAAAGCGTCACCGTACGGGTTTCGCCCGGTTCAAGGGAGATCTTCTCGAAATTGCGCAGCCGGATCACGTCAGGCGTCAGGCTTGCCACCAAATCGCTCGACCAGAGCAATACGGCCTCCTTGCCCGCGCAGTCGCCTGTATTGGAGATATCGACCGTGAACGAAAGCGTATCTCCGGCCCGAAATTCCGTAAGGTTAGCCCGCAGATTTCCGTATTCGAATGTAGTGTAACTCAATCCGTGGCAGAAAGGCCATTGCACGTCCATCACGGCATCGTAGTTGTATTCGCCCTCCATCGTACCCCTTTTCTGACAGGGTTTGTAGTCATAGGTGGCCAACGCATCGGGCCAGCGCGGATAGGTAAAGGGAAGCCGGGCGCTGAAGTTCGCATCCCCGGCAAGCAGATTGGCCAGTGCGTCACCCCCGTAATTGCCGGGCAGCAGGATATCGACGACAGCCTGCGCCAACGGCTCTATATCGCCGATCAGACGCGGCCGTCCCTCGTTCAACACCAATACGAGGGGTTTCCCCGTAGACGCCAGTTCGCGGACCAGTTTTTTCTGGTTTTGCGACAAGTTCAGATCATTCATGTTGCCCGGAGTTTCACAATAGGAGTTCTCGCCGATGCAGACGACAATCACGTCTGCATCGGCCGCTGCCGAGACTGCTTCGCCGATTCCCCGCACACGCTCCACCTGCCAATTCTCCGAGGGGGTGCCGTATTCTACGCCTGGAATCCAGGTAACATGATCGAATTTACGCGCCAAGGCCTCGTAAATCGTATTGTAACGATCTGCAAACTCATCGCAACGCTCACCCTGCCAGGTGTAAGACCAGCCGCCGTTGAGACAGCGCATGGAATTGGCATTGGGGCCGGTGAGCAGGATACGCGCCGACTTCGGGAGCGGTAGCAGACCTCCGTCGTTTTTGAGCAGCACCTCCGACTCTTCAGCAGCTTGCAAAGCCACGGCGGCGAATTCATCACTCGCGAAACGATCGAACTTCGAAGTGTCCGGGAACGGCTCTTCGAACAGCCCGATGCGCATTTTCAACCGCAAAATCCGACGAACGGCATCATCGATGCGTCTTTCGGAAACCAGCCCTTCCTCGACCAGTTCACGGAGATAGACGCAGAAATCCCGGTCCAAAGGGACCATGGCCATATCGATCCCGGCATTTATAGCGATCCGAACCGCATCCTTGCGGCTCTCGGCGATATGATCCCGCTCATATAGATTGTAAATATCATTCCAATCCGTAACGATCACCCCGTCCCAGTTCAGTTCTTCCTTCAACCACCCCGTGAGCAACTCGCGGTTGGCATGAAAGGGCATACCGTCGTTGTTGGACGAGTTGACCATCAACGACAGCGCCCCGGCCCGGATACATTCGAGAAAGGGGGCAAAATATTTTTCGCGCAGGGCGTTGCGCGTAACGGACGAAGGCGTTCGGTCCTTGCCCGACACGGGGACGCCGTAGGCCATGAAATGCTTCAAACAAGCAGCCACCCGATACATCCCGATCCGATTGGGATCATCGCCCTGCAAACCGCGCACGGAAGCCGCCGCCAACCGGGAATTGACACAAACATCCTCTCCGTAACTCTCCCACATCCTCGACCATCGGGGATCGCGTCCCAAATCCATCACCGGCGCAAAATTCCACGGAATGGCACAGGCACGGGTTTCATAAGCCGAAATCTCCGACGAACGGCGCATCAGTTCACAGTTCAGCGCGGCACCCATGTTGATCCCCTGCGGAAAAAAGGTTGCACCGCGGGTGTAGGAAGCACCGTGCATTTGATCGACACCGTAAATGCAGGGAATCCCCAGGCAGTCGAGCGAACGACGCTGAATCCTACCGATAATCTGCGTCCATGCCTCCCGGGACTGCGCCTCATCGAACGGTACGTTGAGAATCGACCCGACTTTGTAATGTCCGATGACCGTATCGAGCAGCTCATCGCTGATGAACGGATGCCCGGAATCATTCATATCGGTCACCATGCTGACGGTCAACTGACACATTTGGCCGATTTTCTCTTCAAGCGTCAGGCGGCCGAGTATCTTTTCAATCCGGGTTTCGATCTTCGCATCGGGCCGGATAGCGGGCGGCACTGCTGCAAACAGCGCATTGCAGCCCATACAAATCAACAAACAAGCTATTATTTTCATTGCATCAGAATTTGAGTCGTCGCAGGGGCTCCTGCGGTTTCAGTACGTCATGCACCTTGCGCTCGGAAGCTTTGGCGACAAAAGGCAGCCGCTGGACAATGTCGTCGGCAGAACGCCCCAGTTCGGCCATATAGCGCCCCGAATCGACGACAAACGCCGAAATACGCTCGTCGAACGAGGCCAGATCGGCAGCCGCGAAACGAAGGGTCAGCGCCTGCGACTCCCCGGGCTGCAATTCCCGGCTTTTGGCAAAAGCCCTCAATTCGCGCACGGGCTTCGGCAGCGCCCCTTGCGGGGCTGCAACATAAAGTTCAACGACCTCCCGTCCGGCGCGCGAACCTGTATTGGTTACACGGAGCGTTACCGCATAATCCGTCCCGGAACGCCTGACGGCCGCATCCGTCCACTCGAAGGTCGTATACCCCAAACCATAGCCGAAAGGATAGGACACCGCCTCCGGAGCATGGGTCGAGAAATAGCGGTAACCCACCCAGATATCCTCCTCGTAACAAGTGAATCCCAGGTTTCGCAGGTGCCGTTCCGGGGCGTCGTCGGCCCAATCGCCGCAGCGCCCCCGATAGTCGAGCGGAAAATTCTTCGATGACGGATGATCCGAATAATCCGCCGGAAAAGTCATCGGCAGCCTTCCCGAAGGCGATACGCGGCCGCTCAAAACATCAGCCATGGCATTCCCGGCTTCCAAACCTCCCTGCCAGGCCAACAAGATAGCGTCGGGAAGTTCCTTCCACGACATGGTTTCGATCACGCCGCCGATATTGAGCACCACGACCACCTTCTTACCCGCGGCATGAAACGCCGAGCAGACCGATTCGAGCAGTTCCCGTTCGGCTTCCGTCAGGTAGAAATCCGATGTAGGACGATCGTTGTATTCACCCGAATTGCGGCCTAAGGCAACGATGGCCGCATCGCTGTCCGCCGCACGCGAAGCGATGAATTCCGGCGTCAGCGTCGTTTCGGGGACAAACCACTTTTCGCCCAAATAACGCAGGGCGTTCTGCTCCGCGAGCAGTGCCTCACCGAAAGACATGTATTTTGCATAGAGATCTGCCGTACGGGTGTTAAGCCGGAATCCGGCGTTGCGCAAGCCTTCGTCCAAATCGACCGTATAGGCTTTGTTGACGTGTCCGGCGCCCGTACCTCCGGCAATGCAATCATAGGCATTGACTCCGAACACCGAGAGATTACATCCTGCGGCAAGCGGCAAAGCAGCGCCTTCGTTGCGGAGCAAAACCATGCCTTCTGCTGCCACCTGACGCGATACGGCGGCATGTGCTTCCAAGTCGGGAGTCTCCGACACGGCTTGTTTCCGGAAACGGGGCGTCCGCAGAATATATTCGAGTACACGGGTCACACACCGGTCAACATCCGCCTCGGCGAGTCTCCCGCTGCGCACCGCTTCTACAATCTCTCTCGCCTGAACCGGTTCTCCCGGCATCATCAGGTCGTTGCCGGCATGTACTTGTGCCACGGTGTTACGTTTTCCGATCCAGTCCGACACGACAAGACCTTCGTAGCCCCATTCGTCGCGCAGAACAGTGGTCAGTAACTCGCGGTTCTCCTGCGTATAAGGTCCGTTGATACGATTGTAGGACGACATGACCGTCCATGGACGCCCCTCCTTGACGGCGATCTCGAATCCTCGCAGGTAAATCTCACGCAACGCACGTTGCGACACCCGGGCGTCATTCTGTAAGCGCATCGACTCTTGGTTGTTGGCCGCAAAGTGCTTGACCGAAGTCCCTACGCCTTGCGACTGAATGCCCCGCACCATCGCCGCGCCGCATTTGCCGCTCAGCAACGGGTCCTCGGAATAATATTCGAAATTGCGGCCGCAGAGCGGATGGCGGTGGATGTTCATACCCGGACCGAGAATCACGTCACAGCCATATTCGAGCACCTCGTTACCCATTGCTGCGCCACAGCGTTCAATAGCCGCCTCGTCCCAGGTCGAGGCGAGCATCGTGCCGATCGGAAAAGCCGTACAGAAATAAGTCCGTGCATCTCCTGCACGTTCCGGATCGATACGAAGGCCCGCAGGACCGTCGGCCATCACCGTTGTCGGAATGCCGTAGGATTCCAAAGAGCGGGTAGTTCCGGCCGAACCGGGAACTGTTTTCAACGTGCGGCCCGTTACAGCGCCCTCGCCAGCGTAACCCTCCATTGAGGTTCCCACCAGCAGGCCGGCCTTCTCCTCAAGGCTCATAGCCGCAACGATCTTCCGGACCGGAGCCTCGCCCAACCGGGGCTTTGCAGACGGAACCGCCACGACCAGCGTCACGGGAAACAAAAACAATGCGATCAGTAGTTTTTTCATAAAGTATCAATTAACGGTCTGTCGAGGCGTATACCTCGGGAGTATTCAGATAAGTATAGTAATTATCGACATTGCGGCGGGCATCGACATAGAGTTCCGTCATGGTCCCCTCCATCCTGCCTGCGACAAAGAGCGCCGCCCGGACGGTTGTCCCCGCTTTCACGACAAAAGGCCCGTCGTAAAGGTCTGATCCGGGAACCGGGACCGTACCGTCCAAAGTATAGCGTACTTCGGCGGGATATTTCTCCGTGTCGAGCGTCACCCGGGCCTTTTTGCCTTCGGAAAGCATCTGAGCCGTAATCACAACGTCGTCGCTCAATGGAAAAGCATTGATTCCCCGCGCATGCAGCAACGATACATGAACATTGATACGACGACGGAAATCATTCCACTCACGTCGCTCCCGGGGAGTCCAGGCAAGTTCGGAAACTGCCAGCAAACGCGGGAAAATCATGTATTCCAAATGTTTTTCCGTTTCTATAAACTCGGTCCATGTGCAACCCTGTACCCCGATGACGTGCTCTTTGCCGCCGTCATAGATATATTCGACCGAATCCGGCGAAACGAATTCACCGCGAATTATCGATTCATTGTCGGCCGCCTTTGCAGGGGTATCGGGGACGGGATGAAAACCGTACATCTTCCGGATCGGCGAGAAACCGCCCATTGCGCGCGGCTGTGTATGAGGATCGGCCTGATACCAGTCGAAATAGAGGATCTCGCCCGGCGACATGACCACATCGTAACCGCGATTGGCCGCCTCGATGCCTCCTCGCTGCCCCCTGTAGGAAATTACTGTAGAGGTGGACCGCAGGTTGTTCTTCAGGATTTCATCCCATCTGATCATCGTGCGTCCGTGTTCCGCCAGAAACTTTTCGGTGTGTTCAACCAGATAGCATTGCACCTGGTCCACTCCGCCCAACTCCCTGGCCAGATGCCGGCATCTGGGACAGCTCTTCCAAGCTGTCCGGTCGGCCTCGCCGCCGCCGATATGGATGTATTTCGAGGGGAACAACTCCAGAACCTCGGTCATGACCTCGTCCATAAATTTCAACGACAGCGGATTGCCGACGCAAAACTCGCCGGAAGTATAGGCCCGGCCCGAACAGCAGAGCTCCGGATAAGCTGCGAAAACCTCGTCGGAGTGCCCCGGAAACTCAATTTCCGGAATCACCTCGATGAAGCGTTCGGCAGCATAGGCAACGATTCTGCGAATTTCCTCTTTCGTATAGTAACCGCCATAAGCGCCCGGGGTGTCCTCGGGTACATAATGCCTGTCACCGTAACTCCACCATTCGAGCCAGTCGGACTCCGTACGGAATGCTCCCAGCCGGGTCAGCAGCGGATAAGCGTCGATCCTGATGCGCCAGCCGCCGTTATCCGCCAGGTGGAAATGAAATTTGTTAAGCTTGTACCGTGCCATTTCATCGAGGAGCCGGAATATCGTTTCAACGGGGAAAAAGTGCCGCGAAACATCGAGATGAATACCCCGATAACCGAAACAGGGATTATCGATGATTTCCACGCAGGGAATCCCCTGTGCGGTCGCCAACAGGCACAGCGTCTGCCGGCCGTAGAACAGTCCCGCGGAATCCAGGGCCGTAAGGTCAATGCCCCGGCGAGTCACTTTCAGCCGGTAACCCTCCGGACGAATCTCCGGAGCCGAAGGATCGATTCGGCAGGCAACGTACCCATCGCCTGCACGCTCCACGAATCGGGCGCTGTCCGTTTCAAAGTAACCTCCCGTAAAGGTTGCCTCCTGCGGCATCGGCACCAGAATCATTTCGCCGACAGATCTCCGGCAGGCAGTGCCGAAGAACGAAAGAGCGACAATGGAGATTGCAAAAATGAGTTTCATAATCATATCCTATGGATTGAGCCGATTCCATCCACTCTGCCGGGACAAAATCTACCGGGTACGAAAATACTCCTGACATGGATCATGCAGGTCGAATTTTTACCGAAAAACGGTTGTAGGCCCGCTTCTGCGGACAATCAAGCGATTTTATCGCCTTTTTCGTTCAGTCTGTCGATAAATTCCTTGGGAGAGAATCCGAATTTCTTTCTGAAGCACGTACTGAAATATTTCGGGTCGTTGAATCCGGAAGCATAGGCCAGATCGGCAATACGCATCTTCTTCTGCTCTTCGAGCAAATGATAGGCAGCACGCAGTCGCACGTCAATGATGAATGCAGCCGGAGTCAACCCGGTGAGCGATTTGAGTTTTTCGGTAAGAATCGTACGCGACATATTCATTTCACGGGTAAAATCGGCCTGTGCAAATTCGCAATCGTCGATATGCGCATTGACGCACGCCATAGCCTGACGCATGAACTTTTCGTCCATCGAAGTATACTCCAGTTTCTCCACCTCAAAAACCGGCTGGTTGCGGAAATGCAGGCCCCGAATCTCCAATTTTCGGAGTTGATTGACAATCTGAGCGTAGAGCAACTGCAGGTTGAAGGGCTTGGTGACATAGCCGTCCGCCCCCGAATTGTACCCTTCAATCCGGCTTTCGTCGGCATTTTTGGCCGTAAGCAGGATAACCGGAATATGACAGTATTCGAAGGTCTGCTTGATCCGTCGGCACAATTCGATACCGTCCATGCCGGGCATCATGATATCCGAAACGACCAGATCGACCGGCTGTCGGGACAATATACGAAGCGCTTCTTCTCCGTCGGATGCCGTTTCAATTCGGAAATAGGGCGCCAAAAGATTGGAGATCAACAAGAGCAGTTCTTCGTTGTCATCGACGACCAACAGCGTATGGTCAGTGCGTGTGCGGGAGGGGGTATCGGTCATCGCCGCATCGGGCTGCACCGGAACGAATTCTCCGGCCCCTTCGTAAATTTTTTCCGCGGCATCGTCTCCGGTATCATCGTCGATCTCCTCTTCGGTATAAGCATCTCGACCTATGGGTAGCGTGATTCGGAAACAGTTGCCGTCCTGCTCGTCGCTCGACACCCGGATTGAACCTCGGTGGAGGTCGGTGAGATCCTTGACCAACGACAGACCGATACCGGTCCCAATCGTATGGTGTTTCCGGTAATTGCCGTCGTAAAACCGGCGAAAAAGTCCGTCGATAGTCTGCTGGGTCATCAGTTCGCCGCTGTTGGCGACCGAAATGCAGACCGAACAGTCGTCTCCGGTTTCGATCCGGATGATAATTTCACCCTTGTCGGGCGTGTATTTTGTCGCATTGGACAGCAGGTTGTAGACGATCTTATCGAGTTTGTCGGGATCGAACCAGCCGTCGACCTGTTCCGACGAAGCACGGAAATAGACCTTGAGCTGCTTTCGGGCCACAAGCGGGGCAAAAGTTTCCACACACCGGCGAACGAATCCGACGACATCGCCATGCGAAACACGGATTTTCAGATTCCCGCTCTCGACTTTCCGGAATTCGAGTATCTGCTGAATCAGTCGCATCAGCCGCGTCGCATTGGCCGACATGACACCGTAAAGAGTCTGATTGTCCCCTGTGCCGTTGTTCAGGTTCTGGAGTGAAGTAAGAATAATCGTCAGCGGAGTCATCAGTTCGTGAGTGACGTTGGTGAAAAACTGCAATTTGGCATGATTCAGTTCTTCGGTTTTTTGTCGCTCCAACTTCGAAATCTGCACCTCCTGACGCAGCCGGAGCCTGTAGCGCAGGAACCGCACGACCCCATAGGCGAGCACCAGCAGCAGCACGGAATAGATCGTCCAGGCCCACCACGAAAGCCACGGGGCGGGGAGTATCCGCACTGTGAGCGTCCGCTCGTTGCTGCTCCACACGCCGTTTTCCCCGGCAGCCTGCAGACGGAATGTGTAGGTTCCCGGTGAAAGATTGCTGTATGAGGCGAAACGGTGGTGCGAATCGGCCGTAACATACTCCTTATCAAATCCGTCGAGCCGGTATCTAAAAATATGATCGCGCGGATTGGCATAGGAGAGCATCGAGAATTCGATGAAGAAGTTGTTCCGGTCGTGCGTAAGCGTCACGGCATCCGTGTAATCGATATCCCGGAGAGAGATGCGCGATCGTTCCCGTGCGGGAATGGTCCGTAACGAACGATTGTGCACCTTGAAGTCTGTGAGCACGATCGGCAGTCTCGTCTGGTGGGGCTGCGTGCGATTGCCGGTGAATATCATCAGCCCATTCGATCCTCCGAAAGCAATGCGTCCGTAATCGACCTGCGCCGAAGCGTTTCGGTTGAAGAAGAACGACTGCATGTCGGCCGATATAATATAGGTATTGATATGCTCGGGATTGCCCAGGCTGTCCGGCGAAAAGGAAAAGACCGAATTATTCGTGGTAATCCACATCCGGCCGTTTTCATCCCGGGCAATATTGCCGATACCTTTGTTTTCCAGATTCGGGAAAGCCGACACGGCCTTAAAGCTCCCTTCCGAAGGAATACGGACCGCAAGTCCGTCCGCAAAAGTTCCGGCCCAGATACACCCCGTATCGTCGGCCTGCAGGCAATAGACATGATCGGAAATCATGCCGTTGTCGCGTGTATACTGCCTCCAGGTTCCGTCTGCCGTACGGATATGCAGAATGCCCTGACCGTTGGAAGCGATCCAGACATCGCCTGCTTTGTCGCAACAGATGTCGAACACATAAGTCTGATCGAATGGCGTAGCGTATCCGAGCCATTCAGCAGCGGTGTGGAAACGCCCGTCTGTCGATTCGACGTAAATACCTAACCGGGAGCCTATCCACAGATTGCCGTGCGTATCCTCACACAGAGCAATCACGCAGTCGTCCAGAAAGTTCGGCTGGTTGAAATGATTGATCTGCCGAACCTTGTGCTGCGTTTCGTTATACACCCAAATACCGGCGTTTTGCGTTCCGAAATACAGTTCCCCGGTAGTCGAGCGGCGGATGATCGTATTGACGGTCGAAGTGTAAGGAAGCGACTTCAAATCGGGATGCTCGTGGTAATCGACGATTTTACCGCTTCGAATGTTGTATTTTATAAGGCCGAAATCAAGCAGCCCGAACCAGAAGTCGCCGTTTCCGGCGTAATACATACTTCGAACAGAACTCGTGTTGTAACGGGTTCTGATCGGTTCCAGCCGATCGGACTCGAATTTGGTTCCGCTGGTCTGGACCTTGCAGACGCCGCCACCCAACAAACCGATCCACATCAGTCCGTCACGGGTTCGAAGGATCGAATTCACCTCGTTATAGGGCAGGTCTCCCACGTTGTCGCCGGGAAAGAAATTCTGGAACGAATCGGGATTGTCGATGTCGTGGAGGATGCTCAACCCGCTGCGACCAGCGATCCAGATGGTATTCTGCTCGGGATTTTCCTCAATATCGTAAATAATATCGTCGAGCAGCGAGTGCGTTCTGCCCGGCACGTGTTTATAATGCACGTAACGGGTCGGTCCCGGGGCCAGAGGATTAACCAGCCGCACCACTCCGGCGCCCCACGTACCCACCCAGATATTACCCGCGACATCACGTGCCAAAACATGTGCTTTACGCAGCACGGCATCGTCGCAAGCATAGGCGCGATCCTCACGGATATCATAACGCAACAAACCCTGATCGAAAGCGGCGATCCACAGGTTCAGTTTGTCATCCTTGATGATGGAGGTGACCGCCTTGACGGGACGACCCGCCGAATTGGAGATCGGGACGGGATGAAAATTACGGTCGAGCGCATTTTTGCGGAAAAGGCCCTTGTCGCCGCCGATCCAGATGCCGTTGCCCGTATCGCACAGAATGACTGCGATGTTGCAATCCGCCAACTCTGGATATTCGTCGGCCACGATGTTTCCCGAAACCTTGTCGAGCCGAAAAAGGCCGTGCTCGGTTCCGATCCACAGGTTCTTGTCGTGGTCCTCGGCAACGACATTGACGAACGTGTTGAACAACCCGTTCGAAACATCACGCATACCGTAGGTGATGGCTCCGTATCCATCGTAGCGGGCCAATCCGTTATAAGTTGGAATCCAGATATATCCATCGGAATCCTGATAAAGTTTGCGCACTTCGTTCGACGGCAGAATGTCGGAAGGTAACGGGGTGAAACGCACCTGAGGAAAAGACTCGGCAGCAACGATCTGTATCTCGGAAAGGACAAATCCGATGCAGACTATGAAAAAACGGGATATAAGAAAGCGACGATGCATAACGGGTATTTTCGGAAACTAAAGTATACATTTTTTTCGGGAAACACAACTGCATCCCGCCGAATTGTACGATCATTTGGCCGAAAGAGAACGGCGCAATACGGCTCAAAACGTCCGGACAACTGCAATTTCGCCTTTATTTCAATAAGGTATCCGTATACGGGAAAGAATCTTTCCGGAAAATATTCAACCCCGCGGCCGATAAAAATTCATTCTTTTGTAACTGCTTTCCCAAGTCCCCTAAAGAACGAACCGACCCTGATAACGATATGACAACAAAAACAGATCTTGTACGTCGAATAGTATCTTTGGCGTTTATGTTGCCGATACTCTGTGCCTGCGGCCGAAAATGGACGGTCGAGCCGCATGACACCTACTGTCTGATTCGGCAAGACGGAGGACAGACTCTGGGCTATTTCCCCGGATCCGGCGTCCGTATCTTATATTCCGACGGATACGCTTTCAAAGACCTGAACCGAAACGGGATTCTCGACTGCTACGAAGATTGGCGGTACACCCCGGAAGAACGGGCGGAAGACCTTGCAAAGCGACTCTCCGTCGAAGAGATTGCCGGATTGATGTTATACAGTTCCCATCAGGCCGTCCCGACGGATTCGGTAGGTTACTGGTCCTCGACCTACAACGGGACCTCACTCCGGGAAAGCGGACTTCCCCACTCGGCTGTTTCGGACAAACAGCGGAAGTTCCTCCGGGACGACAATCTCCGGGCCGTGCTCGTCGTCCGGGTTGAAAGTCCCCGCATTGCAGCCGAATGGAACAACAACATGCAGGCCTTCGTCGAAGGCCTCGGACAAGGCATTCCGGTCAATATCAGTTCCGATCCCCGGAATGAAACCCGAGCCTGGGCCGAATACAACGCAGGGTCAGGAGGAAAGATTTCGTTGTGGCCCAGTCCGCTCGGGCTGGCCGCTACGTTCGACCCCGAACTGGTCGAAAAGTTCGGACGGATCGCATCCGCCGAATACCGCGCCTTGGGTATCGCCACAGCGCTGTCGCCGCAGATCGATCTGGCGACCGAACCCCGGTGGAACCGGTTCTACGGTACCTTCGGCGAAGACCCCGATCTGGACACCGATATGGCGCGGGCCTATATCGACGGATTCCAGACCTCCGTCGGAGCTGCCGAGATTGCGGACGGCTGGGGGTATGAAAGCGTCAATGCCATGGTCAAACATTGGCCGGGCGGCGGCCCGGAAGAAGGCGGACGGGATGCCCATTTCAGCTTCGGGAAATACACTGTTTACCCCGGCGGAAATTTCGAGCAACACATCCGGCCCTTTGTGGAAGGAGCTTTCCGCCTCAACGGCAAGACACGAAAGGCCGCAGCCGTCATGCCCTATTATACGGTTTCCCACGGGGTGGACCCCTCGGGAAAAAAGGTCGGCAACGGTTTTAGCAAATATATCGTCACCGATCTGCTGCGGAACAGATACGGATACAACGGCGTCGTCTGCACGGATTGGGGCATCACGCACGACTATTCCAGCATCGAGGAGGCTGACGGCAAATGCTGGGGAGTGGAGGCATTGAGCATCCCGCAGCGGCATTACGAAGCGCTCAAAGCCGGAGTAGACCAGTTCGGCGGCAACAACGACAAAGGTCCCGTGCTGGAAGCCTACCGAATGTGGACCGCCGAATTCGGCGAAAAATCTGCCCGGGAGCGGTTCGAACGTTCCGCCATAAGGTTGCTGCTCAATATTTTTCGGACCGGTCTGTTCGAAAATCCCTATGTAGACCCGGACCGGACGGAAGCGACGGTCGGGAATCCGGAATTTATGCAAGCCGGTTACGAAGCGCAGCTCCGGTCGGTCGTCCTGCTGAAAAACCGGGCGGGAACCCTGCCCGCATCGACCCGCCGGAGCGTATATCTGCCCGAATGCGGACAATCCCGCCTACCTGTAGACACCTCTTTGGTCAAACAATATTACGAATTGGCAGAAAGCCCCGAAAATGCCGACTTCGCGATCGTTTTTATCGACGAACCCGACGGAGGCTGCGGATACGATGCGGCCGATCGGGAAAAGGGCGGCAACGGTTATGTCCCGATCAGCCTGCAATACGGCGACTACACGGCCCGCCACGCACGCCCCGAGAGTATTGCCGGCGGGGACCCGAAAGAACCGTCCATCGACCGGAGTTACCGCGGGAAAACCGTCCGGAGTTCCAACCGGGAAGAGTTGAAACGGGTACTCGGAACGAAACGGCAGATGGGAGACAAGCCCGTCGTGGCTGTCGTTTCCACGACCAGACCGTTCGTTCCGGCCGAATTCGAACCTTCGGCCGATGCCATACTGCTTGCTTTCGGGGTACAGCGTCAGGCCGTGCTGGATATTATCTCCGGCCGGCGGGAACCGTCGGCACTTCTGCCGATGCAATTGCCCGCAGACATGAAAACCGTGGAACAGCAGCATGAAGACGTTCCGAAAGATATGGTTTGTTATACGGACTCGGAAGGAAATACATATGATTTCGCTTTCGGGCTCGACTGGAAAGGTGTCATCCGGGATGCAAGAGTCGAAAAATACAAATAGTCAAGAAATCGCATGAAGAAGCTGTTTTCAATTATTGCACTTTGCCTCGTCGGTACCGCGACGAACGCCCAGGCCCCTTATGCCCAGTTTCAGGGCGGCATGATCGGCTGCATAGAGCCGCAGGGCTGGATCGAGGAATTCCTCCACCGCCAACAAACGGGACTTACGGGACATCCCGAGGCGATGTCCTATCCGTACGACTCCTGCCTTTGGGCGGGTGAGATCGGACGTAACACCGAAACCTACGGAAGCGACTGGTGGCGCTACGAGCAGACAGCCTATTACACCGACGGTCTGCTCCGCCTGGGTTACCTGCTCGGTGATCGGGAGATGATCGCCAAAGCCGAGGAGGGGATTCGCTACACGCTGGCCAACGCATCGTCCACAGGTGTTTTGGGCAACAAAGCGATTGAGTCGATGTGGCCCATGTGTGTCTACTTCCGGGTGCTGCAAGCCTATTACGAGCGCACGGGCGATCCGGCGATCCCCGCAGCCTTGGAAAGGCACTACATGAACTTTACGCAGGAGCAGGTCGAGAAATGGCGCAACATCGTCAGCATCGAGGGAATGTTGTGGACTTATGGCAAAACCGGCAATGCGAAGTTGCTGGATATTTGCGAAAGAGCCTACAATGGCGGAAAATTCGGGGACCTGACGCCCGCAGTCGCGGCCGGCGACGAACGGTTCGTCATGCATGGCGTCACCTGCATGGAAGAACTGAAACTCCCGATGCTGCTCTATGCTTATACGGGCAAACGATATTACCTGGACCTTGCACTCAACGCCGAACGCAAACTCACCCGCGACCACATGCTCCCCGACGGCGTTCCGGCCAGTGCAGAAGCGCTCGTCGGAAACGGGAACGTTATCAACAGTCACGAAACCTGCGACATTTCCGACTACACCTGGACGCTGGAGCAATTTCTCCTGACCACGGGCGAAGTCCGGTGGGCTGACAAAATAGAAAAAGCGGTCTTCAATGCCGGACCGGGAGCCGTTACCAAGGATTTCCGATCGTTGCAGTATTTTTCGTCCGTCAATCAGGTAATCGCAACGGGGCGTTCAAATCACAACGAATTCTTTCACGGTTCGACCTGGATGGCCTTCCGGCCGACGCATGAAACGGAGTGCTGCGCCGGAAACGTTCATCGTTTCATGCCCAATTACGTCGCACATATGTGGATACGCGGAAAAGACGGCTCTATTGCCGCCGCGCTCTACGGACCTTCGGCCGCAACATTCAAACTGCCGAACGGCCAACAATGCCGTATCGTACAGCAAACCTCATACCCGTTCGACGGAGAGATCGAGTTCTCCTTCGGTCTGAAAAACAGGACGAATATTTCGTTTCTGCTGCGCATTCCCACATGGTGCAGGGATGCCAAAATATATGTTAACGGCAAACTGTGGCGAGACGCATGTCCTGCCGGCACGTTCGTGACTCTCCGGCGCAAATTCAGGAACGGCGACCGGATTCGGTTGTGTCTCGGCATGCAACCCGTCATGAACACCGTTCCCGGACAGGGAATCTATGTGCAGCGCGGACCTTTGCTCTTCTCCTATCCTGTTCCTCAACGGAAAACAGCCGACCGGACGGTCTATGCGAATATGAACGGCAAAGTTCCCGGCAACCCCGAATTCGAATGCTGGAACATCGAGCCAGCCGGATCCTGGAACTATGCCCTTTGCTCCGATCCGGTCATACCCCTGAAGGTCGTTCGGACAAAATCCGCAGCCACAGGAAGCTATCCGTTCGATCCGAAACATACGCCCGTGAAAATCTCGGTTCCCGTCAAACAGATCGACTGGGAATTGGAAAAAGGACGCTACACGCCGCGTCTTCCGACCAAAGGGATAGCCTGCGCCGTATCCGACTGTATCGAATACCTCGAACTGATTCCCTACGGATGCACGGAACTCCGGCTTACTGTGTTCCCGCAATGCAATTAAGAATTCAAACCGAACCCGAAATGAACATTTTCCCGCTCCGACTTCTCGTCAACCGGACGATCCGAACCCTTTGTCCTGCACTCCTGCTGCTACCGATAGCCTGTAATGAAAGCGGACTCACGATCCGCGTCATCGATCCTTTGACCAATGTTCTTCCCGGAATCGTTTGCCCTCCTGCCGGGGACGATACCGTCCGCGTGGCCCGCGGCGAGAACGCCGTTCTGCAATTCGTTATCTCCGCAGACGACTCCGTCGCGGCAATGAATCCTGTCCTCCGGAGTCTCAAAACAAAGCAGGGAGCTTCGCTCGACAAAGCCGTTCTGGGCTGGGTCCGGAACGTACAGGCTTCCCACGCCTACGTGCCGGCGGCCCCCGACGCCCTGCAATCACCGTCCGGAGAATATCCCGATCCCATTCTGACCGACACCACCGTATCTATCGCCGCAGGCGGGACCGCTTCTCTCTGGTTGGACATTCCGATTCCGGCCGATGCCGAAGCGGGGCTTTACGAAGGATCGGTACGCATTTCCGGGCTAAAGAACGGAAAACGGATCGTTGCCGACCGACAATTCACCATACAAGTTTATCCGGTCACGCTTCCCAAGCAGTCGTTATTGGTTACCAACTGGTATTTCCCCGATAAATTCTCTTTTATGAACGACAACGAATACGTGGAGGACGATTCACCGGCCTATTGGGAATGTATGCGGCAGCTCGTCGAAACCGCCTCGGCCTATGGTCAGAACGTCTGGTTGCTCTACGAAACGGGAACGCCGGTTCCGACAGCCGATGGCAAAGGACTGACGTTCGATTTCTCACGGATGGACAAAACGATCGAATTCCTGCTCCGACATGCCGACGTACGGCTGATCGAGGCCAACCATTTCGCCAAGCGATCCCACAACGGATGGACCGATCCTTTCTGGGCCAACGTACCGGTCCCCGACGGCGAGGGCTCCTATGTTTACCAGCGTCTGCCTTATGACGACCCGCGCGTGCAACAATACATCGCAGCGTATTTCCCGGCTCTGCAGGAACACTTGCGTTCCAAAACGATCAATGACGGAAGCGGCCGCAGCTGGCTTGACATCTACACACAACACATTGCCGACGAACCGCTCGACGAAAATAAGACCTCCTGGGAAGGATTGGCCCACCAGGTAAAACAGGCTGCCCCCGATATCCGAATCATCGAAGCTTACCGCTCTTCGTCCTACGACCCGGCGCTGATCGACATTCTGGTGCCGCAACTCGACGAATTCGCTTGGGAAATCTATCGGACAATGCCTGCCGGACATAGTTGCTGGTTTTACACTTGCATGTATCCCCGGGGGAATTTCGCAAACCGTTACGTAACACTGCCGCTCATTAAGACACGCCTGCTGCATTGGATAAACTACAAATACGGCTCTCCGGGATACCTTCACTGGGGCTTCAATGCATGGGGAGCGAACGGCGATCCTTTCGGGGATGTTTCCGCCCCCGCCAATGACTGGCCCGGCGGTGACTCGCATATCGTCTACCCCGGTTACCGGAAACTCTATCCTTCGATCCGGCTGACTGCCATGCGTGACGGCATTCGCGACTACGACCTACTGAAAATGGTTGAGGCCCGGGATTCAATCCGTGCGCAGGCTTTCGTCAATGCAATCATATTCGATTTCGACCGGTACGACACGTCAGTGTCCAGATTCCGGCAGATTCGCCGGGAAATATTGGATTTTTTGGAAGACATGCATTAATCGGAATATTCAAGCAGTCAATCTCTGATTCAGTTCAGCAGATAAAATAATCCCGTTTGTCAGTTTTCGGTCGGTATTCATGACATCGGTTAAAAAGGCGTTCGACTCGGGAGCGATCCCGGCCTCGCAGAGCGAGCACCTTTCGTATGCCGAAAAGTTTTTCGGCATACAAAGGTACAGCTCGCTGTTATCTGGCGATAACAAAAATCCGCGGCGGAAATTTTTTGTGAAAACTTTGAAAAACCTCCGCTACGGCTTTCGAGGACGGGTCTTTCCCGGTTGCAATATTACAACCGTCCGGGCGCCAAAACAAGCTCTAGGTGCGGACTGGAGCGGTCGTGGCCGGACATCAAAACCGAGGTATTTCAGTCGGTGGTATCCTGCATCATGAAAGGTAGGTTTTCTTGTTCCGTTCATTATTCCGATATAAACTGCGTGAAGCAGAAAATGGTATTTTGAATGGTTTAAACCATAAAACCAGACACACACGCTTTACAAGCATAAAGCGAACGTTCAATCTTAAAAACATTGTACCATGGATTCATTAAAAGAAACCGACAACCTCGCAACAAAACCATCGAAGCGTCCCCGTATCGAAGTCGACGAAGAATTGATGCGTCAGATGATCGCCGGACAGGCCCCTTTGGATTCGAAAGTCATCCGCCGGATTCCCGAACCGGAAGCGGAAAATACGGACGCTCCCGAGGGAAAGACATCGGAAACGGTATCCGGAGCATCGGCTCCGACTGCTGAAAGGACAGACGCCAATACCCAAACGAGTGACGTAAAGGAGCTGGCCGGATTCCGTCGCAAAAAGATTCCGCTGCCGGATTTCGAACGCACGTTCTTTGCCCCGGCGGACTGCCGTAACCGTTCGGCGATCTATATCAGTGCGGCAACCAAGTACAAAGTATCGGCAATCCTCCACTTATTGGGAATGAGAATACAAGGCTTACAGCTTTGGTCGACAATATGCTGCGCTTTGTAATCGGAATTTACAGCGACGAGTTGAATTATCTCCACGAGAAGAAGAACAACAGACGACTATTTTAAACAGACAATGCGATAAGCGATTACTTTGGGTTTCTGATATGGACGTAGCGAAGCGACTGGCATCCGAACCGCAGAATGTCGCCTTTTCCGCCGATGTCTTTCGGATTAGCCGTCGCTCTCTTCTTTCAGAGTTGGACATTGGAACCGTTCGCCAATTTGGTCCTCTATTCGGCTTATCGCATTATCTATCATTTGGTTTGTCACCTTGGCATAAATCTGAGTCGTGGTCGTATATTTGTGTCCCAACATTTTTGACACTGTTTCCAGCGGAATGCCGTTCATCAAGGAGACCGTCGTTGCAAAGGTATGTCTCGCCATGTGGAATTTCAGATTCTTGGTAATTTCGCATTGTCTGGCGATATGTTTCAGGCAGACATCCGAGGATTTCAATGAAGCTACCGGAAAAACCTTTCCCGGATTCTCGGGAAAGAGCCGGTTGAATCGGTTGGCAGGAATACGATACTTTTCAAGAATAGCTTTCGCAACCGGAAGTAGTTTTACCGTAAACGGTACTTTCGTTTTCTGACGGATACTGCTAATCCACCATGCTCCGTTCGGAGTTTGTTTCAACTCCTCATAACTCAGTTTGGCCAGATCGGCATAGGACAGGCCCGTAAAACAACAGAACAGAAACATATCCCGTGTCCGATCCTGACGCTGCTGCTTGACTTTGCCGATAATTAGTTTATTGATTTCTTCTTCGGTGAGATATTCAATTTCCGGCTGGTCGGCAAAGTAGTAGTAATAGGCAAACGGATTCTTCTCCATTTGCCCGTCGTTAAACGCTTTCTTGACGATATGCTTCAGTGATTTGATCTCAACGCTGATCGTCGTGTCGGCAAGGCCCCTGACATGTTTCAGATAGGCGGCAAACTTCTCTGCAAAAGACTGATCCAGTTCCACAAGGGGTATATCCTTGACTTTATAGTCCTGACAGATGAAAAGACTCAAATCGCGTCGTAGCGTTTGATAACGGAATAAGGAATGGATAGTACGGTCCACATCTATACGGTTCTTGTACTCTTTGCAGAATTCATCGCATAACTCCAGTAACAGTTTATACCTTTTACTGAAACCCAGATAGGCGTTCTTCACCTTATCGGCGGAAACATATCCGTCACGGTCGCAGATAGACTGGTAATGCTTTCCGATCTGGATACGAATATTATCCAGATAGCGGTTGATACGGTCGGCTTCGAGGCTTTTGCCTTTGGCGCGACCGCCCTTCACCTCCCACAGATGGGGAGGAACGCTAAGTTTGGCGCTGAACTGGGAGATCGTACCGTTGACGGTAATACGGCCCATGACGGGAACAACCGGCTGAACTTTGTGTTTGTCCTTTTTGAGGTAGAACAGAACCTTGAATGTACTGCGCATACTCCGATGAAATTTGGGGGTTAAAACTAATTTCCTCAGAGTTGTCTGTCAAGATGAAGCGCGATGCAAGAAATTGCAAACGAATATTTTATGCAAAATACAGCAAAACAGACGAGGTAACGATCTGGAAACCGTAACCTCGTCTGGAATTACCTTATTATGCTTGGAATCCCTCGAAGAAGAAACCCTGTGCAAAGATTAAATCGCTGAATATTTAATATTTACACCCATTTTCTCCTCTCGGGAAACGAATGGGTAGTACTCAGGTACATTCCATTCGTCCCGCTCGAGGGATGTGCGGAAATATCCGCCTGAAATCGGAAACTAATAGCTGCGGGCGAACAATACGCGGCGGTGCGACGGCTTGCCCGAGAAGACGCAGACGCCCTCCTCGTCCGGAGCATCCACCGGGATGCAGCGGATCGTGGCCTTCGTGGCATCCTTGATCGCCACCTCGGTCTCCACCGTGCCGTCCCAATGGGCGAGGATAAAGCCGCCCTTCTCGTCGAGCACCCGCTTGAACTCCTCCCACGTATCGACCTTCGTGATCATCGACTCGCGGAAAGCCAAAGCCTTCTTGTAGATATTCTCCTGAATCTCGGTCATCAACCCCTCGATGCGCTCCACGAGCCCCTCCTGCGGAACGGTCTCCTTTTCGAGCGTATCGCGGCGCACCAGTTCGATCGTGCCGTTCTCCAGATCGCGGGGGCCCATCGCCAGACGCACGGGCACGCCCTTCAATTCGTATTCGGCGAACTTGAAGCCCGAACGCACGTTGTCGCGGTCGTCGATTTTCACCGAAATACCCTTCTCCCGGAGCTGCGCGGCGATAGCCTCGAAGCGGGCCCGGATCTCCGTCAGCTGCTCTTCGCCCTTGTAGATCGGGACCATCACCACCTGGATCGGCGCGAGTTTCGGAGGCAGCACCAGACCGTTGTTGTCCGAGTGGGCCATGATGAGCGCGCCCATCAGACGGGTCGAAACGCCCCACGAGGTCGCCCACACGTATTCGAGCTTGCCCTCCTTGTTGACGTACTGCACGTCGAACGCCTTGGCGAAATTCTGCCCCAGGAAGTGCGACGTACCGCTTTGCAGCGCCTTGCCGTCCTGCATCAGCGCCTCGATGGTCATCGTATCCTCCGCACCGGCAAAGCGTTCGTTGGGCGACTTGTGACCCACGACCACCGGCAGCGACATCCACTCCTCGGCGAATTTCTGGTAAACATGAATCATCTTTTCAGCCTCCTCGATGGCCTCCTCGCGCGTGGCGTGCGCCGTATGGCCCTCCTGCCAGAGGAACTCGGCCGTGCGCAGGAACAGGCGCGTACGCATCTCCCAGCGCACGACGTTGGCCCATTGGTTGCAGAGGATCGGCAGGTCGCGGTAGGACTGAATCCAGTTCTTATAGGTGTTCCAGATGATCGTCTCCGATGTCGGACGCACGATCAGCTCCTCTTCGAGTTTGGCATCGGGATCGACCACGACGCCCTTGCCGTGGGGATCGTTTTTCAGGCGGTAGTGCGTCACCACGGCACACTCCTTGGCAAAACCCTCGACATGATGGGCCTCCTTCGAGAAGAACGACTTGGGGATGAAGAGCGGGAAATAGGCGTTCTGATGCCCCGTATCTTTGAACATCCGGTCCAGCGCGGCCTGCATCTTCTCCCAGATGGCATAGCCGTAGGGTTTGATGACCATACACCCGCGGACGGCCGAATTCTCAGCCAGTCCGGCCTTCACGACCAACTCGTTGTACCACTGCGAGTAGTTTTCGTCGGACTTCGTAAGGTCTTTCAGTTCCTTTGCCATATCTTTCTAATTTTTACTTTTATTCCGGACTGCAAATATACAAAAAAATAAAGGTCCGCAGCAAAGACGGACCTTTATATTGAATATATATGCTTTCAGAAACGGAATCCCAGCGTCAGCGCCACGTTGTGACGCTTCACCTCGGTCGAATAGACCGCGCTGTCGGCCGATCCCTCCTCGTCCCAGACATAGAACAGGTAATAGTCCGGCGTCTTGGACGAAACATACTGATAAGCGATGTCGAGCAGCACGCCCCGGCCCAGCACGAACCCTACGCCGGCCCCGTAATAGGTGGTCTTCGTGAACAGCGGCGAAGAGGGCGACACGTCGTCCTTGTACATCGAACCGCTGTACCCGAAGCCGGCCCGCAGCGCCAGCACCGGCAGGGGCTTGAACTCGGCGCCCACACGCACGATGTTGGACCCCTTGCAGTTGTCGCGGAACGAATCGTTGTACCACGACTGCGAGTCGAGTCCCGACGGGTTGTCCTTGATGCGAATGCCGTTGTACCAGTCGCGCTCGTAATCCACCGAGATCACGCCCCGCTGCCCGAAAGTGTACGAAGCGCCGAACATCAGCCGCGTCGGAGAGACGAACGACCAGTTGTTGGGACCGTCGTCAAGCAGCACCGGCGAAGTCATGTTCGGATCGCCGGCCGTCGAGATGTATCCGTCTTCGTCGGGCTTCACGTTCGGATCGGTATCGTTGTTGGCGTAGGCCAGTCCGGCCGCGGCGCTCTGGAATTTCCGGTCGAGCGAATAATAGGTCGGGGTGTGGATCGCCGCGCCCAGACGCAGATTGGTCGTCGGACGGTAGACGATACCCGCCTTGAAATTGACGCCCGTACCCTCCACGATCACGCTCTGGTTGAGCTTCCACCAGAGGAGCTGATAATCCAGTCCGGAATTGCCGTATCCGTCGGGCCCCGTGCCGGGATAGTAGTACTCCTCGCCGTAATCGATGTATTTGCGCTGGTAGACGCTCTGAATGCCGAGCGACGCGCCGATATAGATCTTGTTGTTGATGTTGGCGCCGAGCGACAGCGTATACTCCCCGATCGAACCGCGGCTCCGGAACTCGGTGAAATGGCCCATCTCGGCATCGTTCCCGACCCAGGTCGGCTTCCAGCTTTTGGGATCACCCGGGTCCACCTGATCGACCAGAAATCCGCGGTAAGCCAGCATGGCGTTCCAATACTGGGGATCGTCCGGCCAAATCCAGTTGCCCGAGCCGCCGTTGGTGTAGAAATCGTTTTTCGAGACGCCGCCCCAATAGAGCTGGCGCGAATAGACATCGCCGACGGTCGCCCGCTGTCCGCCCCTCTGGAACGAATAGTCGTAATTGAAATCGGCGAGACGGTTATATCCGAAACCGATATTGAGGCTTACCAGCGAACCGGAGCCCTCATAGGCATTGATCGCCACACCGATATTGGCCATCGAAAAACGATCCCGCGAATTGCGTCCGTACTCCGGGGCATTGGTCTTGCTCCGGGCGAAAGACATCATCGGCGTGATCGAAATGTCGCTGTGCCGGTACATGCCCAGGCCCGCCGGATTGATCGACATCGACGAAAGGTCGGCTCCCAGCGACGTGAAAGCCCCGGCCATAGCCATAGCCCGCGCAGTCCCGAAATTGAACTGGGTCTGCGACAATTCGACCATATCCCCCGGCATCAGCACATCCTTATCCATCAGCAGGCCGCCCCAGCCTCTGCCGGAGCTCTGGGCCGAAGCCGCGGCCGCCGCTGCGACGGCCGCAAGCAATAGAATCACTCTCTTCATCGTGTTTTCACATTTATCGGCGTCCGAACGTTACCGTCCGCCGGAGTTACGATAGCTGCCGCCCGAAGAGGTCGTTCCCGAACCGCCGCGCGAGCCGCCTCCGGAACTTCCCGACGACGAACCGCCCCGGCTGTAAGGCGACGAACTGCCGCTGTTATAGCTGCCGCCGCGGTTGTAGGTGCTGCCGCCGGAATTGCGGTAGGTATCGTCGTAACGGCTTCCGCGCGACGGGCTGCCCGAATCGTAGCGGCTCCTCGACGAACCGCCGCTGTTGTTGGAGCGCACGCCGAAATTGTTCCGGCGGTTGCTGCCGCTGCCCCGCAGCGATCCCGACGACGGGCTTCCGAAACGCGATCCCACGCCGTAGCGGGTTCCCGAAGGCGAGGTGTAGGGATTGGGCCGCCGCACGATATTCGAATGATAGGGGCGTCCGTGTCCTCCCCATCCCGGAGCGGGATAATAGTGGTGTCCGCCGTGCCATCCGGGCCCCCAGCCCCATCCGGGCCGGTACCAGGGATCGTACCACGAGCTGTACCACGGTCCCCACGGGCCGTACCAGGGATTGTACCACGAATTCCATCCGAAGCTCCAGCCCCAGCTGCCGATCGAGAAGCTGGGTCCCCACGGACGGTTCCAGCCCCAGTACCACGGATCGCCGTAGATCACCGTTCCCCACGATCCGAACATCGACGTAATGTATTTGGGTTCGACCCACACCTGGTCGCCCGAGATCACGATGTTGTAGAACGCCGGATCATAGGCCGAAGCGTAGCTGAACGCGCTGCTGTAACGCGCGTCGAGGTAGCTCGACGGCATCTTGTAGCTCGGCGACTCGAAGCCGCGCAGACGGCGCGCATAGGCGCTTTCGTAGTCGTCGGCCAGCACGCTTTGATAGGGATTCGCATCCGCAGCCTGATATTCGTAATAGTTGTTCTCGGCAGCCGCGGCCTCCGCCTCGGCGATCTTCGCCTCCCATTCGGCCCTGCGGGCTTCGGCGGCAGCACGCTGCGCCTCGGCCTCGGCCTGCTTCCTGCGGGCGATCTGCGTCTTGTCATGCACGGCGTAGAGGTCGTCGGAGGCATACCCCGCCGAGGCGTAATATGCCGACGTGCAGCCGGCCAGACCGGCGGAGAGCAAGACGGTTCCGATCAAAATTCTCAACTTTTTCATAGCGCACAAGGGTATTGTTTGCGTTAGTCTCTGATCTAAAAACGAAAACCATACCGTTTTTAGTATCATTTCATTCTTATAAACGGCCCCGCGCGGGAAATACTGCGCACGCGAGGGGGATTCCCGCCATCAAAGATAGGAATTATATCCGGAAAAGCGCGCCTCGGCGGGGCCTCCGGAGCTTTTTTTCAACGGATCGCAATTTTTTCCGCATGAAAATAGGCGGAAATAAAAAATATGTCTATATTTGCAGTCCCAAAACAGCGGTTTTGGGATCAAGGAGAGATGCCGGAGTGGTCGATCGGGCCGCACTCGAAATGCGGTGTACGGGCAACTGTACCGGGGGTTCGAATCCCTCTCTCTCCGCCAAGTGGTAATGTATCAGATTAGGGCATAGGATTGCAACTAACTGAAAATCATTACAAGGACTTAAAGAAAAACATAAAAAGAAGACGACTTTCGGGTCGTCTTTTGTATTTTTGCGCCCGCAAATCGGCTGAAAATCGGCCGAGGGTTTCGGATAGGAACCTTTATGTATCAGATTAGGGCACGAAAAAATGGCTTGCAAATTTTGCGGAGGAACTTGTATCAAAAATGGCTATCAAGAGAACGGAAAGCAACGCTATAAATGCAAACACTGCCATAGGAAACAACAGACGGATTATTCTTACCAAGCCATATCCCGGAATTGAACCGGACGATCTCGGAATATATCAAAGAGGGCGTCGGGATCAGAGGTATCGTAAGGTTACTGGAAATATCGACGACTACTCTCATTAAAAGAATTATCTCCATCTCCAAAAATATAACAGCTCCGCATGTAACAGCCAATGCAGAGTATGAAGTCAATGAAATCAAAACTTTTGTCGGACGTAAAAAAGATCATATCTGGGTGGCATACGCCCTAAATCGTACAGACAGCTCGGTGGTTGTTTCTCTGTCGGTCCTCGTACCAATGAGACGCTAAGTAGAGTTACCGACAAACTGGCCAATGCCAGATTGATCTATACGGATAAACTCCGGCAATATAAGACTCTCATTTCACCGGAAATCCATAGGACTGCTCACCGCGGCACCAACCACATCGAACGTCATAACCTGACCATCCGCACACATATCAAGCGCCTGGCCCGTCGCACGATCTGCTTCAGCCGGAAAGCGATAATGCTTTATGCGGTATTGAAGATTTATTTTTGGGGATAGTATAATCATTTAACAATACGAATGTGACTATTATATCAAATAAAGAAAATAGTCCGACAAAGCAAAATAATCCGATACTACTCTTTCTTATACTTTAAAAATCGTAGAAACCCGAATTAATCGCTATATTTGTAACATTTAGGTGTAAAATACACACTTTTAAAACTGCTATGAATCGGGAAAAACAGATAGAAAAAAGTTTTATTCGGAAACTGACGGAGCAACTAAAATATGTCTATCGTGATGACATTCACGATAGGGCCTCTCTTGAAGCAAATTTCAGGCAGAAATTCGAGACCCTGAACAAAGTAAAATTATCCGATTCCGAATTTGATCGGTTGCTGGAGGAGATTATCAATCCCGATGTTTTCGTATCGTCAAAAAGGTTGCGCGAGCGAAATACATTTACCCGTGAGGACGGAACGCCATTGCAGTATACACTGGTCAATATAAAAGATTGGTGTAAGAACGACTATGAAGTAATCAATCAATTACGGATGAATACCGATAACAGCTACCATCGTTACGATGTTATTCTGCTTATCAACGGTATTCCGGTTGTTCAGATCGAGCTGAAAACCTATGATGTCAGTCCGCGGCGAGCCATGCAGCAAATCGTGGATTACAAAAATGATCCAGGCAATGGCTACATGAAGACCTTGCTCTGTTTTATTCAGTTGTTTGTCGTTAGCAATCAAACTAATACTTATTATTTTACAAATAATAACAACCAGCATTTTTCTTTCAACGCAGATGAACAGTTCCTTCCGGTGTATCAATATGCGACGGAGCAAAACACCCCGATAGGTAATCTCGATGCTTTTTCGAGCGCCGTACTTACCAAATGCGAACTGGGTAAGATGATTAGCCTCTATATGGTGCTGGTCGCAAGCGAGCAGAAATTGTTGATCATGCGTCCTTATCAAATATATGCTGTAAAGGCGATTATGGACTGCGTGCATCAAAATCGCGGGAACGGCTATATCTGGCACACGACGGGTAGCGGTAAAACGCTGACCTCATTCAAGGCTTCCACTCTGATGAAAGACAATCCAGATATCGACAAATGCTTGTTCGTCGTGGATCGAAAAGACCTGGATCGTCAAACTCGGGAGGAATTTAATAAGTTTCAGGAAAATTGCGTCGAGGAGAATACGAACACAGAAATGCTTGTTCGGAGAATGTTGTCAGACGATTACGCAGATAAAGTAATTGTAACCACCATCCAGAAGCTGGGTATCGCTCTCAATCCGAAACATAAGAAGAATTACCAGGCACGATTGAAGCCGTTGAAGAATAAACGCGTCGTATTTATTTTCGACGAATGCCACCGTTCTCAATTCGGCAATAATCATAAGGCGATTAAAGAGTTTTTTCCGAACTCACAACTGTTTGGTTTTACTGGCACACCAATATTTGAAAAGAATTCGGTGCAGACACAAGTGGACGGGGAACAAAAAATGTATAAAACAACTGAAGACATCTTCGAAAAGTTGTTACACGCCTACACCATTACGAATGCAATTGAAGATAATAACGTGTTGCGTTTTCACGTAGACTATTTCAAGCCAAAGGAGAAAAATCAACAAAAAAACAATGAGATATCAAAAACGGCCATCGTGAACTCGATCCTGCAGAGGCACGATGCAGCGACCGATTCCCGCCGGTTCAATGCTATCATGGCTACCGGACGCATCGACGATGCCATTGAATACTACAATCTATTCAAGACGATCCAGCAGGAACGGAAAACTCAAAACCCCGAATACGAATCGTTGAATATCGCTTGCATCTTCTCTCCGCCGGCCGAAGGGAATAAAGACATACAGCAAATGCAGGAAGACCTGCCTCAAGAACGTTTCGATAACCAGCAGGAGCCCGACAAAAAGAAAGCGGCTCTAAAAATGATCATTGCCGATTACAATAAACAATACGGAACAAATCATACGATTGCAGAGTTCGACACCTACTATCAGGATGTTCAAGGGCGGATAAAATCACAGAAATACGGCAATAAAGACGTTCCGCATAAAGATAAGATAGATATTACCATTGTAGTAGATATGCTGCTTACCGGATTCGATTCCAAGTACCTGAATACGTTATATACCGACAAGGACCTGAAATGGCACAATTTGATCCAAGCTTTTTCACGTACGAATCGAATCCTAAACGACACGAAGCCTTATGGCAATATTCTGGATTTCCGAGGACTGGAGGATGCCGTCGATGAGGCAATCGTGATGTTTTCAGAGAAACATACCAACGACCCGAAACAGATTTGGCTGGTTGATCCCGTTCCGAAGGTAATCGAGAAATATGAAGAGGCTATCTCTCAATTGGAGAAGTTCATGCAGTCACACGGCCTGGAGTGTAAACCCGAAGAGGTCAACAATCTTCGCGGAGATGAGGCCCGTGCCGGTTTTATCAACTGCTTCAAGGAAGTACAACGTTTCAGAATGCAACTGGAACAATATACGGATATACAGTCGGATGATAAAGCAAAGATCGACACCTTGATGCAGGAAGATACGCTTCGGGCATTCAAGGGTATATATATCGATACCGCTCGTCGGTTGAAAAAGAAGCGCGAAAAGAGAGGAGGAGAACAGGTCAGCCAACAAATCGAAGACCTCGATTTCGAATTCATATTGTTCGCATCGGCGATTATCGATTACGACTATATCATGGGGCTTATTGCCCGATATACGAATCGGGGTACTGCCAAAAAGCGGATTACCAAAGAGCAGCTTATCACACTTGTCGCATCGAGCGCGAATCTGATGGAAGAGAAAGAAGATATCGTCGCCTATATTAACAGTCTCGATGAGATCAATGGTAAAACCGAACAAGAGATCAAAGATGGGTACGAGTTTTTCAAGGAAGAAAAATATAAAAATGAGATAACCTCCATAGCGACCAAATACGGACTGGAGTTTCCGGCATTGGATGCATTCGTCAAAGAGATTGTCGAGCGCGAAATCTTCGACGGTGAACGACTCAGCGATCTGCTCGCCCCGCTCGGATTGGGCTGGAAAGCGCGTACACAAAAGGAACTGGCATTGATGGACGACCTTGTCCCCATGTTGAAACGACTGGCCGACGGCCACGAAATATCAGGACTTTCGGCTTATGAAAACTAACGAAAAAGATACAAAACAAGAGGTTGTTCCTACTTTGCGGTTTCCAGAGTTTAGTAGTCGTAATTGGCATATTAAAGAGTTGTCTAAAATTGCGAATCTGATTAAAGAAAGAGCAAGAAATGGCAGCTACACACCAATGAGTGTTACTTCCGGAATTGGGTTAATTTCTCAAAAAGAAAAATTTGGACGGGACATTTCAGGGAATCAATATGGAAACTATTTTGTTATAAAAAAGGGGGACTTTGCGTACAACAAGAGTGCAACTAATTTATATCCAGAAGGATATATATCCATGCTTAAAAATCTTGAAATAGCCGCTGTTCCTAATAGTATATTCACATGCTTCAAAGTAAATCGAGAAGAAATATTACCTGAATATCTTAATTATTTATTTGAAGATAATTATCATGGTAAATGGCTTCGTAAGTTTATTGAAGTTGGAGCACGTGCTCATGGATCCTTAAGTATTGATACAAAAAAACTTTTCGAACTTCCAATAGTATTTCCCTCAGTAATTGAACAGCAAAAAATTGCAGATTGTCTTTCTTCAATTGACGCTTTAATAAAAGCTACGGAAAATAAAATAGACGAACTGAAAGCCCATAAAAAAGGCTTGATGCAACATTTGTTTCCTGCCGAAGGAAAAACGGTTCCGGAATACCGCTTCCCTGAGTTCCAAGATGCAGGAGAATGGAAACCTTATAGACTTAACGATTTCGGCTCATTTTTCAGGGGGTTAACGTATAGCACAGCTGATATTTCTAACGATAACGAAGGAATAGGCGTGTTACGATCTACTAATATCCAAGATAATCGACTGATTTTGGATAGAGATTTAGTGTTTGTCAATAAAACTTGCACCGCTGAACAACGATTGAAAAAAGGAGATGTCGTAATCTGCATGTCCAATGGCAGCAAAACATTGGTTGGCAAAAATGCAGAATTTGACCAGGATATTTCGTATGATTTAACGATAGGGGCTTTTTGTTCCATTTTTAGACCTAAGAATATTTTTGCCAAATATTTATTACAAACAGATAGTTATACAAAGTTTATTTCTCTTGCTATTGGAGGAGGCAATATTAATAACCTCAAAAATTCCGACTTAGAGAATTTTATTCAATTCACACCGGTTAAACCAAAAGAACAACAAAAAATCGCCGATTGTTTATCCTCTATCGACGATTTAATTGTCTCCCAAACAAAACGGCTCGAAGCCCTGAAAATCCACAAAAAAGGCTTGATGCAACAACTATTCCCGAATATAAAAGACACCGAGGCATGAACAACCCGCCTAAAATCGTACCATTCAAGTCGTTATCCGACATTGCCGTCCGGCTTCGTTCCGATCTAAAAGATTTGGATTTCGTGTTGCTGTATGCTTACAACGGAACCGGGAAAACCCGGCTCTCGATGGAATTCAAAGATCGGGGCAAGAAAGGTCGGGGAAACAAACGGGATACCCTTTATTTCAACGCCTTCACCGAAGATTTATTCTATTGGAATAACGAGCTGCGGGTCCTGAAAATGAATGCCGCATCGAATTTCTTCAACGGATTTAGAGAGTTGGCACTTGAAGATAAAATCTTCGAATACTTACAACGGTATGCGACTTTCGATTTTAAGATCGACTACGAGAATTGGGAAATATCGTTTAGCAAAGATGTTCCCAACCCTGCATATCAACCCAATAACGATGAGCCTGAAACCGTCATACAGACCAATATCAAAGTCTCGCGCGGAGAAGAAAATATTTTTATCTGGTGTATATTTCTTGCAATCTGCGAATTAACGATCGACGGGGCCGAGTCGTACGACTGGGTAAAATACATCTATATCGACGATCCCATATCGTCGCTCGATGACAACAATGCAATTGCCGTGGCAAGCGATTTGTCAAGTCTTTTGCAAAAAGGAACCGGTAAACGCAATGTCGTTATTTCGTCGCATCATCATCTCTTCTTCAACGTGATGTGCAATGAATTGAAAAAGAAAAAATGTAAACGCTATTTTCTTCACAAAAACGGAGACAATGGATATTCGTTACAAGCAACGAATGACACCCCATTTTTTCATCATGTCGCGTTATTGAGCGAATTAAAAAAACTTATACCGAAAGAAGGGCAAACGGTGGATAACGTCAGCATAAAAACCTATCATTTCAACATGTTGAGGAGCATTTTGGAAAAGACCGCAACCTTCTTCGGTTACAACGATTTTTCTATGTGCATACACGGTGTAGAAGACGAAGTATTGTATGCCAGAGCCCTGAACCTGTTGAGCCACGGTAAATATTCAATTTACGAGCCCGTCGAAATGGGGCACGATACGAAAGATCTATTTGTCGATATATTGAAAGCCTTTCTGGCAAAATACGAATTCGATTTACCTGAAATTATCACAGAAGAAACTAAGACTGAATCAGAATGACCGCAATAGAACAACAAAAATTAGGTAAAGCCCTTTGGGGAATTGCAGATAAACTGCGAGGAGCGATGAACGCGGACGACTTCCGTGATTATATGCTCTCATTTCTGTTTTTGCGCTATCTTTCTGACAATTATGAAGATGCCGTAAAAAAAGAGCTTGGTTCGGATTATCCCGTAGTGTCCGATGTCGATTCGGACGAAAATCGAGCTTTGATCCCATTGCAGATTTGGTACAATCGAAATCCTGACGATATTGTGGAATTCGAGAAGCAGATGCGACGAAAAATCCACTATGTGATCGAGCCGAAATATCTGTGGAAGAATATGTACGAGTTGGCCCGAACGCAAAGCGACGATTTGTTGAAAACCCTTCAAGACGGTTTCAAGTATATTGAAAATGAATCTTTCGAAAGCACTTTTCAAGGACTGTTTTCGGAAATCAATCTTAGTTCGGAGAAATTAGGGAAAAACTATACCGAGCGTAACAAAAAGTTATGCGAAATCATCAAGAAGATTGCAGAAGGTATCTCTGAATTTTCCAGTGACTCTGACACATTGGGTGATGCTTACGAATATCTGATCGGCCAATTCGCAGCGGGTTCGGGGAAAAAAGCAGGTGAATTCTATACTCCGCAGCAAGTTTCGACCATTCTTTCAATGATCGTAACATTAGATAGCCAAGATCCGACAACGGGCCCGAAGCAGAGAATAGACAAGGTTCTCGATTTCGCTTGCGGTTCGGGATCGTTGCTTCTGAATGTCCGCCACCAGATGAAACGTAACGGCGGACGAGGTATCGGCAAAATTTACGGGCAGGAAAAGAACATTACGACCTACAACCTTGCTCGTATGAATATGTTATTGCATGGGGTGAAGGATTCTGAATTCGAGATTTTTCATGGAGATACGCTACTCAATGACTGGGATATACTGAACGAAATGAATCCGGCGAAAAAAATCGAATTCGATGCGATCGTCGCTAATCCTCCGTTTAGTTACCGTTGGGAGCCTAAAGAAGAGTTCGCGACCGATTTTCGATTCCAAAAATACGGTGTTGCGCCCAAATCGGCAGCCGATTTCGCATTCTTGCTGCATGGTTTCCATTTCCTCCGCGAAGATGGGACAATGGCTATTATTCTGCCTCACGGCGTATTGTTCCGCGGAGGAGTAGAGAAGCAGATCAGAACCAAACTTCTGAAAGACGGCAATCTCGATGCTGTTATCGGATTACCAGCCAACCTCTTTTTCTCCACGGGAATTCCGGTGTGTATTTTGGTACTGAAAAAATGTAAAAAATCCGAAGATGTGTTGTTTATCAATGCCTGCGAAGGATATAAGAAAGACAAACGTCAAAACCGATTGCGTGAGGGTGAAAACGGAGAGCCTAACGATATTCAAAAAATTGTGGAAACTTACCAATTTCGCAAAGAAGAACCGCGCTATTCCAAGCGGGTTTCGTTAGAACGAATCGAACAAGAGGATTTCAATCTGAATATTACCCGTTACGTCAGCACAGCACAAGAAGAGGAGCCAATCGATTTACAAAAGGTTAATGATGAACTGAAAGATATTGCAAAGAGATCAAAAGAAGCGTTAGCTCGTCACAATGAGTTCCTTAAAGAATTGGGGTTACCACCTATCGCTGATTAGGCGTAATATTTCAAATAAGGGAATGCCTCAATTTCATATGGATTTAACGTCAATTAAAAATAACGAGCAATTACTATTGGTTAAACACAAAAGAAATACGATAGTTTAAGATATAAAATTTCAACTAATAGAAAATCACCATAAGGTCTCAAGTACAATTGCGTATTTAATAGGCTGATGTTTTTATGATTTTCAATATCTGAACGCTCTCCATAGCCTCCTGCTCGGACTTGGAAATACCGTATTTAGTAGCGAGTTTTCTCCAACCCGAAACGGCATGTTTGACCTCCGCGAATATTGATTCCGCACGGGCGGGCTCCAACCCGAAATACGGCGTGATACTCATAGCCAGATCGAAATCCAGTGAATTGTCATTCTCCGAGATATTGAGCTTCAGTCCAATGCCGTACTCGTCAGAGTTCAGATCATAGGCCGGTGATAATCGCCAGCCCTGTGGCGTAAGTATAAACCCGTGGTTCCGCAGGTGGTCGTCGCAGTTCGAAACCACGATATTGAACACGATCCTGCGCCAGAGCTGTTCCAGGTTCCGGTCCGTATCATCGCAGTTGGCGATGATCCATTCGGCCAGTTCGAGGTAGCTGGCTCCCTCCGTATGGCTCGTACCGTCCGTATAACCGAGCAACGTCATGGCCGAAGCAAAGTGCATCCGTCGCCCCCTATCGGTCCGGTCGAAACGCTCGGTCATAAAGCTATGGTGCCGACTTCCGAAGCGCTGCGCCCGGCATTCGGACACCTCGATACCGCACAAGCGGGCCATCTCGGCCGTAACCATCTCCCATGCCCCGGAATCTTTCGTATCTCCGGCACTCGGGAACTTGACGATCCATAAGCGTCCGTTCTCATCTACCACATTGGCTTTGGGCCTTGCCCCGCCCAATGACGAACCAGGTGCGACGAGCATATCAATCCATCGCGTATGCTCCGGGATATCGACAATATCTTCCCGCTCTATTTGCAGGCTGGCATGTTCCAGTTCCCGGATCGATGCCCAGGGTGGCGTAGCCAGCGACCGCTCGTTATCCATGAAGTCCCCCTCTTTCGAGAACTTGAAGCGCAGGGCCCCCCATACGGTTGCCGTCGTACACGCCCATCAGGTAATCCGCCTCGTTAAGCGTTCGCGGTTCTCGATCCTGCAACCGGGCGTTGATGGCTTCCCATCTGCGCATAAGCGTACGTCCCCAGCGGTCTGGTGCGGAATCGAGGAACAATCCGAAATTGCTCTTATCCGAAGGTTGGTATTGCTTCCCGGTAAATGCCGACAGGTCGGGATCCAACGCACGAAAACGGGGATGGGCCAACCATGCGGGATCATTTTCATAGGAAAAGACCTCTTTGCCCCGGATCATTTCGCTGTGGAGTACACCCATATAGACCGGCTCCGCATCCTCGGGCCAGTCCATATATACGTATATATCGCGTTGCGTTACCATAATTTACCGTTTTTTGGAAACCCTTTCCCCAACCACGAGTTTGGCATCCTGAAGGGCACGCCCTAACTCGTCATCTTTAGCTACGAGCAGCAAATCTTTTTCCAGGCCGAGGATAGCCAGCACCCGGAAATAGTATCCCATCGCAACTCCCTCCTCACCCCGCTCGATCTTGGTCAGGGTGTTACGGGAGATTCCGGCACGCTCGGCCACCTGCTCCGAGGATAACTCCCGGCGCAGACGTGCCAGCTTTATATTTTCGCCTAGAGCCGTAAGCGTCTTCCGCTGGCTCGGCAACAATGCCCGCTTCATACAATAACATTAACGATTTTGTGCAAAAAAAAGCATTATCGCTCAAAATAATTAGCATTATGCAGATTTATTTTACAGATTACTCCCGAATACCTTTCTCATACAGGTTCCAGCAACAACGAAGGCCGATATGGCAACGTCCCGCTGTTATCGTGAAGTAAGCGATGAGATTATGATTCTACCAGCTACTCATGAGTAGGAATTATTCGGAGAACCTTTCCGGTCTTCTCAAACCGGTCCCTCTGATCCATGGCTACTATCGTCCCTTCCGTTAGCCCCAATACGTTTATGATTTCTACTGGACCATTATACTTCCAGTCGAAATTCTTGTCCATTACTTGGACACATACCTACACCAAGCAAGCAATCATGTTCTTTTTCATCAGAACAAAATCACACCTTTTTGATGTTATCAAAAAAAGTGAAATAGTTTCCTAATTATAACACTATACAATGCAGCATCATACTATAATAAAGCAAATAATACTAACGAGGACCGATAAATCGGTCTCCATTGAAATGTATCATGTGATCCGGATTATCAGCAATCCAAACCTCAGTCTCCCATGCGATATCCGCAATATGTTTTCTGAATTCCGCCCGATCCGGGAATGCCGTAACATATATTTTACCGACTTCTGACTCTTTCAAAAAATCCTCCAATTCAAGCATTCGCTTGGGTGATACGGGACCGTGAGATGTAACCACTTCTATCAAGAATAACCATTCCTTCCATTCATCATAGATAATGATATCAGGAAGCTTACTATGCTCTGTAATAGGAATGCCGATTTTTTCCAACGCGACCTTGTCTACATATAAATCTTTATTCTCTGTATCTCCGATATATAATACTTTTGCTCCGGGGGCAAATCGAGGGGCAAATTCCTCTATGACTGCTGCTTGAACAAGATTATGTTTTCCTGCCGACAACTTATATTCTTCACCTTCAATAATAACAGGTATTTTCGCTAAATCACGCTCTTTGTCATACCTGTCTTTCAATTTACCCAACAACTTTATGAAAGCCGACAGCTTGTCATCCCACTCTTTTTGTCCATATGCTCGGATTACCTCCAACGCCTCGGTACTCACGGCATAATGGGCTCGCGGACTATTGACAGGCAGATCCGGAATGTCCGGATTATAATATACCACTCCGGCCTGCACGAACTGATGCAAAACTTGTCTGCGGAACGTCTCTCTCGTATTGGGTGCATACGGCTGGTCTTGTTTGTAATGCTCGTTTACAAACGACATGATACCCTTGCTTACACCCATACTCTCACGAGACGCATCCTCCCAATTCCCATCCTCGGTTATATTACATAAGGCAAGAAGTGTCAAAGCAGACATTTCGTTTTGTTGAGCATCCGGCAATCCCAATGCTTTCAATATGGCTTGCGCTTCCTTGATTTTGCCCATATCAGTTTATTTGAAAATAGTTATTTACAATCTCATTTACATTCTCTATTGAGAAATTATTTTTCAATATCAATTTTTTGCCGATAGATCTGATTATTTCCAAATCCGGTAAAGGCATACTTCGCAATTCAGTGGCACTCACATTCACGTTGCCGTTGAATGTTCTGAAATAGTCATCGAATAAATCGCTATCCAATAGAGCCGATATTCCGATGACTTCGGTTCGATCCAAATGGCCCTTGGGCCTATAAATATAATTCAATTTATTTTCCACACCGATATAGCGGGCATTGGTCTTATTGCAAAAGTAGGGGGCTGCAATCAATCTGCTTTTATCATCCTTTGCACTGAATCGTCTTAAAAATACATAATTACGATTAGGTATAAGTACTCGTTGCGTCTGTGCAGAAATCCTGATGTATTGCTTTTTCCCTTTATATTCAACAGGGTGATCCACCAACATCTTTACGACATTATGCAACCAAAATAACGGTGCAACATCAAAAGCGGCAGGTTTATCACACAGGCTATTTTCCATTCGAAACGCCACGACCGGCCCTGTGGATATTTGGATGTCGTATTTATTGAGACTACCATTCCATGACTTAAACAGTCTAATAATGGACTCTTCGCGTGCATTGACCGGCAAATGAATGATCTTATCTTTCGATGTCGTATCAACTATATCAGCATATGGGTATACCTTCTGCCTCGCGGCATTCAAATCCGTTATCCCTTCGCTATATGAAATGCAAATTCTACGATCATCTATCATTTCGTCCCGCTGGAAGCCTTTGACTATAACCGTTTCTTGCAATACATCGTCTTTGGCGAACGTATCTTTCCGAGTATTGAATAGATGAATGAACGAAATATCTATTGCCCCTAAAAAATATTCTCTGAACAGCCGAAAGTACCGACCGGATGCAAAGCTACGAGGGACAATGAAAATCAATTCTCCGCTTTTATTCAACAAACCCGCAGAGATCGCCATAAACAACGAATATATGTTCGGTTGCCCGTCAACTATTTGTTGTGTAACCTTGACTCGGCTATCGTCTTTTGGTAGTTTGAAATACGGCGGATTCGATATGATGAAGTCGAATTTATCCGCGTCCTTCTGAAGTAGTGATGGAGAAGAATTCAGTGCTTGATAATTTTGTAGAATAAAATCATCTTCGCATACGACATAGTCAAAATCAATTCCTTGATTCTTTAGTGTCTCTGCTAAATAAATTAATGCTCGCTTCGTATATGCAACAACGCCTGAATCCGTTTCATATACGACCAGCCGAATGCTACGCACGGTACAAAGTTGTACTAACCTCTCGATTAAAGCGCAAGACAATACGCAAGTGCCACAACCCGGATCTAATACTGATATATCCTCTTTCTCGGTGGATAGTTGCTCGCTCATAAAGCGAGCTATCTCAACCGGTGTAAAAAATTGACCTTTCTCTTTTTTTGCTTCATTCGAAGTCGTAGACATGTATTGTGCTCCCAATCTTTGAGCGAAAGATGTGGGAGATTCATTGTCTTGATTATGTAATAAGTCAATTTTCACTCTACAAAGATAATTCTTTTAATCTGTGAATAGAGGTGGTAGGTTAGATTAATTATACAACATATAACAAAAGTTGTAACTATTACAATACAAGAAAGACATGTATGTTTATTTTGTAATTTCGCAAAATTATTCTACATTTATTTCACTATATTTAATTAAGTAACATGGCTCCTTTTCGACTATATTCTGTACGTATCGAAGAAAACAACATTACAACAGATAACGTAACCCTGATCTCTCCCAGACACAGTGTCGGTCAGCAAAATGAATATTCAAATTATTTCTCATTAATTATCGGCAATAATGGAACGGGGAAGAGTCGACTGCTTTGTAGCATAGCGAAACTGTTTAAACAAATTTATAATGACAAAAGTCCAGCAAAATTTTTTGGCAGTAAAGCTAATTTTAACACTGTTCCTAACAAAGTAATTGCCTTAACCAATAGCTTATCTGATCGTTTCCCATTAGATAACAGTTTTAAAAAATATCGGTCTGTATACGAACGCTACAACAAGACGGATGATTTTATTAAAAATTTATATAAAGATTCAAAATACATTTATTTAGGTCCCAGAAGCAGGAATAATTTTTTCTCGAATAAGACCACCATAAACAGAGCATTGGATATTTTTTTCGAACATTACTCAGAATTGGAAATTTCAGGTTATTACAGGCATGTATTCGATTATCTGGATTTTGAACCGATTTTAAAACTTAGATATCGAATCCCCGATTTATTTAAACAAGGCAAACGCATTAATAAAGAGTTTCTTTTCGCAAACACTCGTGCAACAATGTCTATAATGGGTCAAATTAATGGGGTTGATAAAACAAAGACACAACTCATAGACCTTTACGGACAGGAATTGGCCGATTTTTTCAATAATACAGAATTTTCCCATGATGGGTACAGAGAAATTTTAATCAACTTTTCTGCAAAGAATATCGAAAGACACTCAGATGATAAAAGACAATATAGCAATAATATAACTGAGTATAGGATATTAAATATCTTACGTAAGTTGAATATTGTCAGATCTTACGAAGTTAAAGTATATAAGAAAGGTGGATCCGAGTTCAGTTTTGAAGAAGCAAGTTCCGGAGAAGCCAACATTTTATCAACTTTATTAGCATTACTCCCGCTATTAGAGGATAATTGTATGGTTTTAATCGACGAACCGGAAATTAGTTTGCATCCAATCTGGCAAGCTAAATACATTGAATTATTAAACAACATTTTTGAACATTTTCATGGCTGTCATATCATTATAGCCTCCCATTCCCATCTGTTGGTCACAGATCTCCCTCCCGACCGATCTACAGTGATTACATTACAAAATAGGAAGAAGAATATCATGTCAGAAGTTATTCATGAGTCTACATTCGGTTGGAGCGCAGAAGATATCTTACTGAATGTATTTAGGCTTCCTACTTCAAGAAATTATTATCTATCCCAAGTTTTATCAAAAGGGCTGGAATTGTTGGCTGATCACGATAGACCAAATTCTGAATTAAATGCGGTCAGACGTCAAATTGAAGAATATTTCCCGTTAATGAAAGATAACGATCCTTTAAAAAGTATTGCCGAAATTATTATAAATGCAACCTTACGATGAGCGATCATATAAACAATGCATATCAGTTAACTTCAAAAGAAACTTCTTTAATAAAAAAGGAATTTTCAACCCATACGGATTGGAATAAAAGAATATTTGATCAGCTGAAAAAGAATATTGTGCTACATTTGAGAAAAGAGCAAGACAATACATGTTGCTATTGTAAACGTGAATTGGGATTTGACATTAAAGATGTAGAGATTGAACATATTGTTCCGAAATCTACATTTTCAAAATTTGCATTCTATTGTAAAAATCTTGCATTAAGCTGTCCTGGATGCAATACAAAGAAAGGAACAAGAAATGTACTTAATAAGCCTATTAAAAATTATCCGCGTTCAGGTAACGCATTTAAAATAATCCATGCTCACTATGATTCATATCCACAACACATACAAATTGATAATAAATCCGTTTATATAGCACTCTCTTCTAAAGGAAGTGAAACAATTACCATTTGTGAATTATTCAGACTTAATAAAGTCGAAGACAATATAAAAAAATTCAATGCGGAACGACAATCCGTATTAGCACATTTGACTGAAGGCATACGTACCGGCAAACCTGAAGAACAAGACGCTTTTATAAAAGAAATAAAACGACTAATACGTAATGAATAATCAATTAATTATAATACAGCGTACTATTACCCTATATGAATATATTCTCCGGTTAACGAATAAAAGGACTTTACCAGCCAAATACAATCAATTACACGACAAGGAAACATAACCTTTGAAAAACAAGTTTTCTGAACTTGCATATCTACAGTAAACTACGTACATTTGTGCCGTTAGCAGGTTCTTAAAAGACGATTCCGGACAGTAGATCATAAGGTTAGTATCCAAATCGTTACCTGGCACGAGAAAGAATATAGCAAGTATCTGATAATAGGATATTTCGAAGAGTTAGGTTCATTTCCCTCCCTCTCCGCAGAAGCGAAGATCGCCGGGTTGCAAGCGTGGCTTGCAACTCTTTTTTGTTTCCGGCACCGCAAAATTTCGGGGCCGAACGGCCCGAATTAAAAAAATTATGCCATATTTGCAATAAATAATTAAAGGTTAAGGCAAACCTTTATGCCATGAGGTAAACTTGCGATTACTAATAGGCAACTTATACAACAATACCCTTACAGCTAAAATCGGCGTCATTTTATCCACAAAGTTATTGGTACCAACTAATAGTTGGTATTATGAAATTTATCGAGTTCCGGTCGATTTTCGAATTGTTGGAAGCCTTTCCCACAGAGACGAGTATCCGCTATCTTGAACAACTTCGATGGCCTTCGGGGCCAGTTTTTCCCTATGATCCCGTTTCGGTAGTATATAACCGTGGCGATGGATTATATCGTTAAAACGACGGAAAAGAATTTCAACGTTCGTATAGGGACTATATTTGAAGGTTCCAAAATTTCGTTTCGTAAATGGTTATAGCTATCTATCTTATCACATCCTCCAAGAAAGGGATTTCGTCCACGTTACTGGCTGAATACATAAATGTCACCCAGAAAACCGCGTGGTTTATGAACCACCGCATTCGAGTCTGCTTCGGACTGGTTATGCCGAAGAAATTATGTGAAGAAGTCGAGGTCGATGAAACGTTTGTCGGCGGGAAAAATCGGAATCGCCATGCCAACAAGAAAGTCCAAAATTCCCGCAGCCGGAGTTTCAAAGATAAAACCCCGGTGTTGGGAATGCTTCAGCGGGGCGGTATGGTCGTATGTCAAGTGGTTCATAATACGTCCTATAAGGCGTTGACGCCGCCGATTATCAAGACTATTAAATTACGAACAACGTTATATTCTGATGAATGGTCTGGCTATAATGTAATAAGCAAGTTCTACCAGCACTACATTGTAGATCATGACCGAAGGCAGTATGTTGATGGAAATGCTTACACGAACACGATTGAAGGCTTTTGGGGAATCTTGAAATTTGCATTTTGGTATTTCAATACGCTCTTTATCTACTGGAGCAAGTTTTATCACGGCTCCACATTTGGGACATCTTGTTATATCATTTTCATCAACAAATCCTTCTTGTAACCCGCATTTGCCGCATATAATTTTTCATGCTTATTCATCTTCATAATTTGTATTTTTACGAAAAAAATCAAAATTTTTCTATCTTTGCCAATATTAAGGAATGTGCCTTATACTCGTTGAAATCGCCAATCTCACCGAACGTATATACAAGGCACAGCGAACGTCCATACTCGTGGGCTGTTCGTCTGTGTGTATATACAGGTGTTTGGCGATACCTAACGAGTACACGAGGACGACAGCCCACTTTCTGTTTAATTAAACATTGTAAAACTTTCCTATCGGCTGTACGTGGAAAAATCGTTAAAATTCGCCATTATGAAAAAGATTTTTATCTTAGTTGTTTGCGCTGTAATGCCCAGCGTAAATGCGTTTTCGCAGATTGCTCAATTAGGGGATGAAGTCGTGTCGCAAAAAACAGGATTAGAAGCTGCGTTATTGTTACAAGATCACGGCTTTCTTGCCATGAAGCCAATTTACGAAGTTCTTGATGATAATAGGATATTTTGCGGTCGGATGTGCCTGCTGGGAAACAAAAATGGAGTTGGGGTGGCAGCAATGTTCAATATAACATCTTACAACGAGAGAATTGCAAAACTAATAGTCACATACAAACGCGAGATGGAAACTTCAGACGATTTAGCTGATGAATTAATAAGATTAGGGTACAGAAAAGTAAAAACTTATCAGAAAAAAGAAGGAGTAGTTTTGTCTACGAATATAGAATTTATTAATTCTCCAAAATCAATTACAGCAACCATAATCATACCTCACAATTCTATTTCAAATAATGATGCACCGCCATTACAATTATCATTTACGCGTTAAATGTTCAGAAAATATTAGGGTATTTTGTATATAGTTACCTACTAATAAATGTAATAGGTTTTCACTGGTATAGATTTTGTCTGAAACCTGTGTTTTGCCCCTGCATTTCGGTGCAGGCGGCATGCACGGGCGCAAGGGCAGTTACCGGTGAAGGCTCGCAAGGCCAACCTCATGGGACTGTACCTGCGTTCCGTGCTTTTTTATGCCCGGACCGGAACGCAGAACCGGACATCGGGCGAATTGGGTGCGGGATATTCGAATTCTTCATGTTTGCAGGTTAAAAGCGTCACAATGCATTTTTACCTTTGTCCCGCACCCGTTTTTTCGATCTCGTAATTTCAACGGGTCCGCCGCCGCACGATCCGATGCGGCGTCCGGACGAAACCCGGTCGAACCGTCTGCGATCCCGGCCGCGATTCGAAAGTCCCAAGACACGCAATATGACGGCGGCCGGGGATCGCTTTCCGACGGCCGCTGCGGCAAGGGCCGCAGTCCCGCGCGTCACTCGGACGCATACTTCTTCGGAAGCACGCCGAACTGCTTCTGGAAGCATTTGGCGAAATAGGACGTGGAACTGAATCCCACCATATAGCAGACCTCGTTGATGTGGTAACGCTTGTCCCGGAGCAGCCGGGCCGCGGTTTTCAGCCGTTCGAGCCGCAGATAGTCGTTCGGGGTCATGTTCAGCACGCCTTTGATCTTGCGGTAGAAGCTCGCACGGCTCATGTGCACCATCTCGGCGATGTCGTTGATCTTGAACTCGGGATCGCTGAGGTTGGCCTGGATGATCTCTTGCAGCCGGACGATGAAATCGGTGTCCACCGAGGAGGTCGCCACGGTATTGGCCAACACCAGCGGATTTTTCGAGAAAGCCTCGCTCAGCATCTGCCGGCTCTTGATAAGGTTGGCGATCACCGACAGCAGGTAATCCGACGAAAAAGGCTTCTCGACATAGGCGTCGGCCCCGGCGTCCATGCCCGAAATCTTCGAACGGAGATTCGTCTTCGCCGACAGCAGGATCAGGGGGATATGGCTGTAACGCAGGTCGGTTTTCACCTGCCGGCAAAACTCGATGCCGTCCATCTTGGGCATCATGATATCGCTGATGATCACATTGACGTAGTTCTTCTCCAGCAGCTCCAGCGCTTCGACGCCGTTCCCGGCCGTGAGCACCGAGTAGCTTTCCGACACCTGCCGCCGGATGAAGGCGCACATCTCGGGGTTGTCCTCGACGACCAACACACTGTAAGCCTCCCAGCCGGGGTCGCCGCGCTCGTCGGAGATGCTCTCGGCATCCTCCGCCGATACGGTTTCCACGACCGCCTCCGCCTCCTGCCGGCAGAGCGGAACGGTCAGCACGAACACGTTCAGTTCCGTGTCGGCCTCCATCGCCAGCGTGCCGTGGTGCAGTTCGGCCAGCGAGCGCGACAGCGCCAGCCCGATTCCCGTTCCGGTCGATTCCTCCTTGCGGGTATGGCGGAAGAACGGGGCGAAAATGGCCTCGCGCATCTCCGGAGGCACGACCTCGCCGTCGTTGGTCACCGTGACCCGGAACGCATCGCCCGCCACCGACAGCCCGACGCGGATCATCGTCTCGGAATATTTCAGGGCGTTGTTCATCAGGTTGCTCAGAATCTTGGTGAAAGCCTCCCGATCGACCTGCGCATGAATCGCCCCTTCGCCCGGGTCCAGTTCGAAGGTCTTGTGCTGTTGCTTGGCCGAGGAGCTGAAACGGTAGAACGTCTCTTCGACGATATCCGTCACGTTCTGCCGCGTCAGGTTGAGCGACAGACGCTCTTTCTCGATCTTCTGGAAATCCAGCAGCTGATTCGTGAGGTCCAGCAGACGGTTGGTGTTGCGGTCCATGACGATCAGGTCCTCGGCCATGCTCCGGTCCGTCATCTGGCGGCCGAGGATGTTCTCCAACGGCCCTTTGATGAGCGTCAGCGGCGTGCGGATCTCGTGGGCGATGTTGGTGAAGAAGCTGATCTTGGCATTGTACAGCTCGCGTTCCTTTTCGCGCTCGAAAGCCTGGATGTGCTGCTGCTGGCGGCGGACGTTGCGGCGCGTATAGTAAATCCGGATCAGCACGAGCGCCCCCAGGGCAAGCAGCCCGTAGACGACATAGGCCGCCGCAGAGAGGTAGAACGGCGGCGAAACCTCGATGAAAAGACGCTTCTCCGCCTCCGGGCCGGCATGGTCCGACCCCGCCGGGAGACGCACCCGGAAGCTGTATTTACCGTAGGGGATTTTCGAATAGGTGATCGTGGCGCTCCCGGGCGTGCACTGCCGCCACTGGTCGTCGAAGCCTTCGAGCTTATAGAGCAGGCGGCTGGTCTGCGGCTCGCGGTAGCTCAGGGCGGCGATCTGCAACGACAGGGAGTTCTGGTCGTGTTTCAGGCGGATCGAATCCGAACAGATGATGCTCTTGCGCAGCGGAGAGTTGCGGCCCCCGACGGCGACTTTCTCGTCGAGCAGCGAGAAATCGGTGATGTAGATGGGCGGCACGTAGTCGGTCTTGCGGCCGAGGAGCGTCTCGGGGTTGAAGGAGATCAGCCCCTCGATACAGCCGAAATAGATGGTCCCGTCCGGGGATTTGTACCCCGACTTGTAGTTGAACTGATTGCTCAGCAGACGGTCGGTCACGGTGTAGACCTGCCGGACACGGCCCGCCCGGGGATCGAACAGCGCCAGCCCCCGGTCGGTCGTGATCCAGAAATAGCCGCGGTCGTCCTCGATGATCTGGAAAACGACATCGCTGGGCATTCCGTCGGAGGAGGTGTAGCGGACGAAGGTGTTCCCGGCGGGGTCGAAGCGGCAGAAGCCCGAACCCTCGGTGGTGAGCCATATCCGGCGGCCGCTGTCCTCGAAAATGCCCGTGATGTTGTCGTAGGGAAGCGAGTCGGGATCGTCGTCATCGTGCAGGAACTGCGTCCAAACGTCGTTGCGCGCGTCGTAACGGTAGACGCCGTTGGAGGAGGTCCCCACCCACAGATTCCCGTTCGAATCCTCCCGGATGTCGCGGACCATCTTGCCGCCGTTGATCTCCGGGACGTAAAGGAAACGGTCCGTCTCGCGGTTGTAATACTGGAGTCCGTGCATGGTTCCCACGTAGATGCGCCCGCCGTTGGTCTTGTAGAGGGCGAAAACATAGTTGCTGAACAGCCGCCCCGGCTTGTTGTCGTTGTCGTATTTGCGGATGCGGCCCGTCCGGGTGTCGATCACCCGGATGCCTTTCGAGAAGGTGCTCACCCAGAGGTCGTCTCCGTCCATCAGCAGTCCGTGGACGTTGGAGAACTCCCGGCTCGGGGCGAAGAAGCCGAACGAACCCGTCGCCGGATCGAACGTGTAGAGCCCGGCATCCTCCGTGCCGATCCAGAGCCGCCCGTCGCTGCCGGGGCAGATTTCCCGCACGCGGCGGCCCTGAAGGCTGTGCGGATCGTCGGTGTGGTAATATTTTTCGAAATCGGAGTTCCGCTGGGGCAGGTAATTGATGCCCCCGAAGAACGAACCGATCCACAACCCGCCCTCGCGGTCCTTGCAAAGCGAATACACGGCGTTGTCGGAGAGCGAATAGGGATCGTACGGGGAGCTTTTCAGATGCTGGTAACGCCGGGTGCGGACGTTGTAGACGACGATGCCCGACTCGGTTCCGATCCACAGTTCTTCGGGCGAATACGGCAGGATATGGCGCACGAACAGCGGTGCATCGGGGTTGTCCGACAGCCGCAGGCGGGTAACCGTTCCGGAGACGAGGTCCACCTTCGCCACGCCGCGCTCCTCCAGCCCGAGGTACATCTCGTTGTAGTCGCTCAGACAGATGAAGGAGATGATATCCTGGGGATAAATCTCCCGCCCGTCGGCGTCGAGGAACGGTTTCACGGTCCGGAACAGGTCCTCGGTGCAGTAAAGCCCGCCGCCGTAGCCGGCGAACCAGATGACCCCGTTCTTATCGGAAGCGAGGCTGCGCAGCGGCTTCCGCGGCTTGTAGCGGCGTTCGACCTCACGGGTCTGCGGATCGTAGCAGAAAACGTCGCCGTTCTCCACGACGATCCAGACGCGGCCCTCCCGGTCGCAGTCGAGAATCGAAATGGGCTTGGTGACCGGCTTCCCGTCGGCAGCGTAGAGCGGCACGCCGGAGAAATGCTCCGTCTCGGGATCGTAGATATAAAGCCCCGAATCGGTGCCGACCCAGATTCTGTGACCGTGATCCTGGACGAGACGTTTGATCAGGCTGTTCCCCAGTCCGGCCGTGAAACGGGGATCGTGCATGAAGGTCTTGAACGATTTCCCGTCGTAACGGCACAGGCCGTCCTTCGTGCCGAACCACATGAAGCCTTTGTCATCCTGAATGATCGAAGTGACCGTATTCTGCGACAATCCGTCGTTGATGTCCAGCCGGTCGAAATGGATCGACTGCGCACGGAGCGGAAAAACGCCGCAACAAAACGCCAGGACAAGCGGATAAAATTTTCCCATACGAAGTTCAGGTTAGCAGAACAAATATAATTAAATTTATATCACCGAAAAACACCCCGCAGACCCTGCGACAAAAGAGCCCGTTTGCACAACGCGCTGACGAACAACGATTTGCAAAAACAAAACAATCCGTTCACACCGGACAAGAGACAAAATTGAGATAATTCTTGCGTTAATAGCGACTATATTTTCTTGCGCCCCGTTTTCCCTTTCATATCTTTGTTTTAGCTAAAAAACCCGACTTAAAACGGCACGCCCCGGATGGCTGCCGGACCGAAAGCAACCGATGAAAAAGTGCATTTCCATTCTGTTCGCCTGCTGTGCGATCGCCGGTGAGACCGCTGCCATGAAGGGCAGCCTTTCGCAGCGGATCACGCTGAAAACCCCGGGCAACCGCGCCGTGACCTACAACCTCCGCGAAACCGCTGAGGGGGGGGGAATTTTAGAAGCTGACCGACGGCTGCCGCTGACCGTCCGACGGCAAAAAACCGAAACCGACGACGAAATCAGAATCGTCCTCACGCTGACAGCGGAGGATCTCCTATATTATAATGTAGAGCAGTCTTTCCATACGGGCCTCGCCCACGAGAACTGCCTCTTCTACATGCCCGGATTCTGGTACCGCAAGAACCTGCGGTCGCCCGAATCGGCCCCTTCGTTCCACACCGGCGACAGCTGGCAGGTGCGCGAAGACCGTCTGAGCACGCCCCTCACGGGTATTTACGACGAACGATCGGGCACCTACTACACGGTGCTCCGCACCGACACGCCCGACTGCGAGGCGCTCGCCTGCCACAACTACGGCGAGGTGATCCTCTCGGGCAAAACGTCGCTGGGCTTCACGGGATTCCGCAATGCGGACGCGCACGCCGCGCTGGTCTTCGGCTTCCCCTACTGCGAAGCCCCGAAATCCTACGTCCGCAAACTGACCCTCGCCCCGGCCGTCCGGGCATTCGAAAAGTTGGAGAAGGGCGAGACGCGCCGCCTGACATGGACCATCCGCAAGGGCGCCAGCCCCTCCTACTCGTCGTTCGTGGCCGAGGTGTGGAACGACTCCTTCGACACGCTCGATCCCCGGCCCGTCAGCCCGCGCTACACTCCCGACGAAGCCAAGGCCATTCTGTCCGAATACTTCTCCCGCAGCTACGTCGGGAAATACCCGCTGAAATTCACCTCCGGCGTGGAGCTCCGCACGGCCGACTGCGAAAGCACGGACATCGCCGAAGTGGGATTCGTGGGCCGCGTGCTGCTCAACGCCTTCAACGCGCTGGAATACGCCGAGGCGAACGGCCGCGAACAGCTCGCGGCAGAGGCCCGGTCGATCTTCGACAGCTACCTGCGATACGGATTCACGCCGGGCGGCCTGATCCGCGAGGTGGTCGATTTCAAACGCGAGCGCGAAGCCGACGTGTACAGCATCCGCCGCCAGTCGGAAGGCCTCTACGCCCTGCTGAACTACCTCGACTACGAAAAACGGCACGGCCGCAGCCATCCCCGGTGGGAGGCCCGCATCCGGACCCTGCTGGAGAAATTCCGCACGCTCCAGAATCCCGACGGCAGTTTCCCCCGCAAATTCCGCGACAACCTGACCGTCGTGGACGCCTCCGGCGGCAGCACGCCTTCGGCCACGCTGCCCCTGACGATGGCCTGCGCCTATTTCGGGGACGAGGCGTACCGCCGGAGCGCCGTACGCACGGCCGACTATCTCGAAAAGAACCTCATCTCCAAGGCCGACTACTTCTCCTCGACGCTCGACGCCAACTGCGAGGACAAAGAGGCTTCGCTCTACGCCGCAACGGCGATGTACTACCTGACATTCATCTCCGAGGGCGCCGAACGGCAGCGCTACGTCGATCTGTGCCGCGAGGCGGCCTATTTCGCCCTCTCGTGGTACTACCTCTGGGACGTGCCTTTCGCACAGGGGCAGATGCTCGGCGACGTAGGCTTCCGCTCGCGCGGCTGGGGCAACGTGTCGGTGGAGAACAACCATGTCGATGTCTTCATCTTCGAATTCGCCACGGTGCTCGATTTCCTGGCTGACACGTGCGGCGAACCCCGTTTCGCCCGCATGAGCGCCGTGATCCGGAGTTCGATGCTCCAGCTGATGCCCGCCGAGGGGTCGATGTTCGGGATCGCCCGCACGGGCTACTACCCCGAGGTCGTGCAGCACACCGCCTGGGACTACGGCAAGAACGGCAAAGGCTTCTACAACGACATCTTCGCGCCGGGATGGACCGTAGCGTCGCTCTGGCAGATGCTCACCCCCGACCGCGTCACGAAATTTTTCGCCAACCGATAAACCACGGGCAAATGACACGAATTCTACTGCTTCTCATTCTTCTCGCACCGCTCGCCGCACCGGCGCAGAGCGCCCTGAAAGAACGCGAGACGATCTGCACCCTGACCTCGCAGGAGGGCCACGGCGGGCAGTTCGACTGGAAAATGAAACGTGCCGACGAAGTGGGCGTACGCTCCGAGGAGGTCTCCTCCGCCGAGCTCCCAACCGAAGGGTGGCTGCCGGCGGTGGTCCCGGGAACGGTGCTCAACTCGCTGGTGCACGACGGCGTATACCCCGAACCGTACTACGGACTCAACAACAAACTGGAATCGAACCTCATTCCCGACCTCTACCGCGCCGGACGGGATTTCTACACCTACTGGTTCCGGACGGAGTTCCGGCTCGACCGGAAGGAGTGCGGCGGCAGGAAGGTCTGGCTGCAAGCCGACGGCATCAACTACCGCGCGGAAATCTGGCTCAACGGCAGCATGGTGGGCAGCACGGCCGGCATGTTCCTGCAACGTGTGATCGACATCACCGACAAGGTCACGTTCGACCGGAAGAACGTCCTGGCCGTGAAGGTCTACCCCGTGGACATGCCCGGCACGATACGCCCCAAGGGCGGCAAGTCGTTCGGCGCCAACGGGGAGTTCCAGAACGGCGGCAACGGCGAGATCGGCCGCAACGTCACCCAGCTGATGACCGTCGGGTGGGACTTCTTCTATCTCGACGGCATCCGCGACCGCAACACCGGCATCTGGCGCGACATCACGCTCTTCACCACCGGGCGCGTGCGGCTGGCCCATCCGTTCGTGAAATCCGAGTTGTCGAAACCCGGCTACGATGTGGCGCACCAGACCGTTTCGGTCGAGGTGACCTATCCCGACTACATCCCGCAGAACACCTGGCGGAAAGCCAAAGTCAGCGGCGAGATCCACGGCGAAGGCATCCGCTTCGAAAAGGAGGTGTCGCTCTACCGCGGCGAGGTGAAGGAGGTGGTCTTCACCCCCGAAGAGTTTCCGCAGTTAGTGATCCGCAACCCGCGCCTGTGGTGGCCGCTGAACAAGGGGAAACAGGAGCTCTACGACCTGACGCTGAAAGTCGAGTTCGACGGCCGGGTCAGCGATTCGATCTCGACGCGTTTCGGCATCCGTGAGATCGCCTCGACGACCGACACGCCGGACAAGTCGCGCACGTTCAGCGTCAACGGCCGGCCGCTCTTCGTCCGGGGCACCAACTGGCTGCCGGAAGCCATGCTCCGCACGTCGGACGAACGCACCCGGGCCGAACTGCGCTACACGGCCCAGTCGGGCGTGAACCTCATCCGCTTCTGGGGCGGCGGCATCACCGAATCGGACTACTTCTTCCAGCTCTGCGACTCGCTGGGCATCCTCGTCTGGCAGGAGTTCTGGATGACGGGCGACACCAACCACCCCAACGATCCGGGCGTCTACTATTCAAACGTGGTCTCCACGGTGAAGCGCATCCGCAACCACCCCTCGCTGGCCTACTACGTCTCCTCGAACGAGAGCACCGAGATGCCGCAGATGGAACGTCTGCTCGAAAGGCTCGACGGCACGCGCGGTTATCAGATGCAGTCGGAGTGCGGCGGCATCCACGACGGCAGCCCCTACAAGCAGGTCAACATCATGAGCCACTACGAGGACAAAGCCTCCCCGCGCGGCAGCCGCGTCTACGGATTCAACCCCGAATACGGCGCCCCGTGCCTGCCGACGGTCGAGTGCCTGCGCGAAATGATGGACGAAAAGGACCTGTGGCCCGTCAACAAGGCGGTCTGGGACTACTCCGACGGCAACGGCTTCCACCTCATGTCAACGCTCTACACCGACATGACCAACGAATACGGACCTTCGCAAAGCATCGAGGAGTTCGCCGAAAAGGCGCAGTTCCTCGGCGCCATGAACTACAAGAGCATCTGGGAGGTCTGGAACTACAACAAGTTCGGCTACGGCGACCGCTACACGTCGGGATTCCTCTACTGGTACCACAATTCGGCCGTGCGCCAGGTCGCCGGACGCATGTGGGACTGGTCGCTCGAACCCACTGCGGCGCTCTACGCCGCGCAGAACGCCTGCGAACCCCTCCATCCGCAGTTCGACTACCTGAAAAACACGGTGTCGGTGGTCAACGACCACTACCGCGCATACCGCGGCTACCGGGTCACGGCCGAGGTCTACGACCTCGACATGCGGCGCATCGACTCGCAGTCGGCGGCGGTCGATCTTCCCGAAGACGGCGTTGCGAACGACGTGCTGACGCTGGACTTCTCGGCGTCGAAGACCCCCGTGCAGTTCATCAAGCTGCGACTCTTCGACGAACGCGGCAAGCAGGCAGGCAGCAACTTCTACTGGCGCTCGGACAACGAATACAAGGGTGCCAACACGCTCACCGGTCCGGCGACGGCGGGATTCCAGTCGCTCGGCGAACTGGCCCGGACCCGCGTCGCCGCGTCGTACGAAACCTCGGTGGACGACGGATGCCACTACATCGACCTTCGGCTGAAAAACACCGGCCGCACGGTGGCGTTCTTCACGCAGGTGCAGTGGCTCGACGAGCGGCGCAAGCCCGTGCGGCCCTCGTTCTACACCGACAATTTCCTCTGCCTGATGCCGGGCGAGAGCCGGACGGTGCGCATCGAAACGGCGCTCGACAAACTCCCCGAAGAGACATACACGCTCGTCGTGCGGGGCTTCAACCTCGACACGCGCGAATTCAAGGTCAAAATCCGGCGTCCGTGAAACCCCTGCTGCACATCCTGTTCCTGCTGCTGGCCTTCACGGCCGGAGCGCGGCCGCACACTTACGACGTGGTGATCGTGGGCGGAACCCCTGCGGGGATCACCGCCGCCGTCGCCGCCGCGCGCGAAGGGAAAAACAGCGTCATCCTCGAACGCTCGGACCACGTCGGCGGACTCCCGGTCAACGGACTGGGCGCCACGGACATCGCCACGCGGGGCGCCACGGCGGGGCTGTTCGCCCGTTTCGTCGCGCTGAACAAGGCCCACTACACGGAAAAATACGGAGCCGGTTCGCAGCAGGCGCGCGATTGCAGCGACGGATACCATTTCGAACCGTCGGTGGCGGCGGAGACCTTCGCACGGATGCTCGCCGAAGCCGGCCCCGGACGCATTACGGTCCTGACGGGCCGCCAGTTCGACGCCGAAGCGCGCTACGTCGAGAAGCGGGGCGATCGGATCGTCTCGATCCGCATCCTCGACCGTGCGACGGGCCGCGAAGAGCACTACCGCGGCGCGGTATTCATCGACGCCACCTACGAAGGCGACTTGGGCGCCGCCGCCGGAGTTCCGTTCCGGACCGGGCGCGAAGGAGCCGCCGAATACGGCGAACCGTGCGCCGGAAAGATCTACCGCTGGTGGAAGCACGGCCCCGACGCCGAAGGCACGACCTACGAGGGCGACGACGCCATCCAAGCCTACAACTACCGCCTCTGCCTGACGGACGACCCGCAGAACCGGCTGGCGATTCCCCGGCCCGAAAACTACGACCGCGAAGAGTACGTTTCGCTGGTCGGCGACGTGCTGGACGGCCGCAACACCGACGCACGTTACCGCACGGCGGATTCGGCGGCCATCGCCCGGAACCGCCGGCGCATCGAGGCCGGAGAGCGGACCTCGGCCCCCGGCGATGTCTGGGGCATGGCCAAGGTGACGAGCATGACCCGCCTGCCGAACGCCAAAACGGACGCCAACAACCAGCACCTCGCGCTTATCTCCACGGACCTGCCCGAAGAGAACCAAGCGTGGCCGACGGCCGGCTGGGCGTGGCGCGACCGCTTCGCCAAACGCCTGCGCGACTACACGCTGGGCCTGCTGTGGTTCGCCCAGCACGACGAGGCGCTGCCCGTGCACTTCCGCGAAGCCTGCCTGCGGTGGGGTCTCGCCGCCGACGAATACCGCGACAACGGCGGATTCCCGCGTCAGGTCTACGTCCGCGAGGGCCGGCGGCTGGAAGGCTGCCATTTCTTCACCGCGCAGGACGCCCTGCCCGAAGCCGAAGGGAAGCGCCCGCCGCTCCACCGCAGTTCGGTCACCGCGAGCCACTACGCCCTCGACTCGCACGCCGTGCGCAAACGCGAGCCGGGACGCATACACCTCGACGGCTTTTTCAGCCACCCCACGGCGGTCTACACGGTTCCCTACGGCGTGATGGTTCCCCGGCGGGTCGAAAACCTGCTCTTCCCGACAGCCGTTTCGGGCAGCCACGTCGGATTCTCCACGCTGCGCATGGAGCCCTGCTGGATGGCCCTGGGCGAAGCCGCCGGAACGGCGGCCGCACTGGCGGCCGACAGCCGCCGGAACGTCCGCGAAATCCCCGTGGACTCGTTGCAGGAGCGCCTGCTCCGCCACGGAGCGGTGCTGGTCTACCTGCGGGACCTGCGCCCCGGCGATCCCGACTACGCCGCCGTGCAGCGGCTGGCGCTGCGGGGCTTCTTCCCCGAATGGGAGGCGGGGCTCGACCGTCCGCTCGACGCCTCCACGGCGCGCCTGTGGAGCTCGCTCGCAGGGCGCGGAATAACGGCCGACGGCACGGCCACCCGGCGGGAGTGGATTCGCCGGATCGCAATGACTAACTTCTAAAACACAAATGAATATGAAACGAATTCTCTCCTTTCTGACCGCTTCCCTGGCCATTGTCACGATGATGCTGTGTTGCAGCCATTGCAGCAAGGACGACTCAGGCAGCGGCAATTCCGGAAAGCCGTACATCCGGCTCAATTTCAGCGAAAAGATGGTTTCCAACTCCGCCGGATCGCTCGAAGTGTTCGTGTCGTCGAACACCGAATGGACCTCCGAGCCGCGGAGCAAATGGCTCAGCGTGGACCGCAGCGGCGGCAAAGGCGACCTCGCGGTGCGCATCTCCTTCGAGGAGAACGGCACGGAGAAGCGCACGGGCATCGTACGCTTCACGGCCGACGGCGTCAATCCGGTCGAAATCATCATCACGCAGTCGGCGCTGACCTTCACCAACCCCATCACCATCGGAGGCAACATCGCCACGATGCCCGACCCCTACATCGTCAAGGACGGCGACTATTACTACACCTGCAAGGCGAGCGGCAACGGCATCGCCATCTCGCGCTCCATGCGGCTCACGGTGGTCAATGCCACCACCAAGAAATGGAGCCTTCCCTACGAAGGCCCCTCGAAACCGTGGAACATCGCCGACCTCTGGGCTCCCGAGCTGTTCCACATCGGCGACCGCTGGTACGTCTACTACGCCGCCGGACGCCGCGGACAGGACGGAATAACCGGTTACGGCACCCAGCGCAGCGGCGTGCTCCGTTCGAAGACCGACGACCCGCTGGGCGAATGGGAGGACATGGGCATGCTCTACACGGGCTACGACTACCAGCCGGGCATCAAGCCCACCGCGGCGAACACGGAATACGCCATCGACCTGACGACCTTCGAACTCAAAGGACAGCGCTACGCCGTCTGGTCGGGCAACGGAACCGACGCCGTTCAGCAGATCCGCATCGCCACGATGTCGGACCCCTGCACGATCTCCTCGTCGATGGTCATCCTCTCGACCCCCACGCAGTCGTGGGAGACGATGGACGGACGCAAGATCAACGAGGGTCCCGCCATACTCGTCAACGAAGAGAAGGGCAAGCTCTTCATCGTCTACTCCTGCAACCCCTCGTGGACCAAGAACTACCGGCTGGCCTGGCTGATGCTCGACATGAACGACGGCGATCCGATGAATCCGGCCGACTGGCAGAAGTCAAGCAACTACGCCTTCTGGCGCTGCGACAACACGAAGGAGCCGGTATCGGGCGTCAACGGACTGGGCCACTGCACCTTCACCAAGTCGCCCGACGGAACCGAGGACTGGATCGTCTACCACGCCATGCGCTACTCCGACGGCGGCTGGGGCCAGCGTTACCCCTTCGTCCAGAAATTCACGTGGAACGCCGACGGAACCCCCGATTTCGGAGAGGGAGCCGGATGGGGCGAACCGCTGCTGCTGCCCTCGGGCGAAACCCTCTGAAAACCTGTCCGCATCGTTAATCTAACCGAATAACAGTACCGCAAACCGATGAAAAAATTCCTGTTAGCCGCACAAACCCTGCTGCTGCTGTTCGCGGCGGCCCCGAACGCTCAGGCACAGAAAAGCTACGACCTGAAAAAATTCCCGAAGGGATGCCGTCCCGAAGAGATCGGCGTAAGGCTCACCGAACGCTACCTCCAAACCCCGCACTCGCACTGGGGCGACATCAACTCGAAGCACAAGGTGACCCTCGTGACCTATCCCGATGTCTGCGCCTGGCTGGGGGCGCTGTGGTTCACCGCCGGAACCGGCAACGACAGCCTCTACACCCGGCTCGTGGAGCGCTTCGAACCGCTGTTCACCACGCAGAAGAATCTGCAACCCAACCTCTTCCCCAAGGACCACAACGTCGTCGATTTCTACGTCTTCGGCGCCGTGCCTCTGGAGATCTACAAGCGCAACCACGATCCGAAATACCTCGAACTGGGCATGAAGTACGCCGACGGACAGTGGGAGCTGCCCGCGAATCCGCAGCACTACAAGCAGCTGTCCGAAGCGAAAAAATACGCCGACGAGGGCTACTCGTGGCAAACCCGGCTCTGGGTAGACGACATGTTCATGATCACCGACCTGCAAGCCCAGGCTTATCTGGTAACCGGCGACAAGAAGTATATCGACCGCGCCGCCCGTGAGATGGCGCTCTACCTCGACCGCATCCAGCGTCCCAACGGACTCTTCTACCACCACACCGGCACGCCCTACTTCTGGGGCCGCGGCGACGGCTGGATGGCCGTCGGCATGGCCGAGATGCTCCGCATGCTTCCGAAGGACAACCCCTACCTGCCGCGCATCCGGGCGGCCTACATGCAGATGATGGAGACGCTGCTGCGCTATCAGGGCTACGACGGCATGTGGCGTCAGATCATCGACAACCCCAACTCGTGGAAGGAGACCTCCTCGACGGCCATGTTCACCTATGCGATGATCCTCGGCGTGAAGAACGGCTGGCTCGACAAGAAAATCTACGGCACGGCCGCCCGCAAGGCTTGGCTGGCGCTGCTCTCCTACCTCGACGAGAAAGACAATCTCCGCAACGTCTGCGAAGGCACCGGCGCCAAAAACAGCTTCGACTGGTATCAGAACCGCCGCCGTCTGACCGGCGACCTCCACGGACAGGCCGCCATGCTGTGGTGCGCCTATGCGCTCTCCTGCGACGTGAAACCTTACAAACTGACCCCGAAACGGTAAACCGATCCCTATCATGCACAAGATTCTGAAAACCATCCTTCTCGGATTCGCCGCGGCCGGGCTGTGCCTGACGGCATGCAGCGAGAAAGCGACCTCCGGATCGGGCGTAAAGCCCAAACCCAAGCCCGACCCGACGCCCGAAGTCGAAGATTACGATCTGGTCAGCTTCCCCGACCGGAAAGACCCCAAAACGGTCGGCGAAGGGGTCGTCGATCTCTTCATCCGCTCGGGCAACTCCAACTGGGGCGACATGCACTCCTCCAAGAAAAGCACGCTGACCTCCTACCCCGATGTCTGCGCCTGGCTGGGAGCCTTCTGGTATGCCGAAGCGGCGGGCAACAACGACCTGTTCAACCGGCTGGTGGCCAAGTTCGACCAGTTCCTCGAAGTGGACGACAAGAGCGTCGAGCCGAACAAGAGTCTGGTGACGCAGATCCCCCGCACGGAAAACAACGCCGTGGACTACAACATCTTCGGCGCCGTGCCGCTCCACATCTACCATGTCAAAAAACAGCGCGGCGCAGCCGAGTCGGAGATCAAAAAATACCTCGACCTGGGGCTTCGCTACGCCGACCAGCAGTGGGAGCTGCCGACGGAGCAGAAATACCTGGAGAAGATGAAGAACCCCGAGTATTATCACAACCTGGGCTATTCATACCAGACGCGCCTGTGGATCGACGACATGTTCATGATCACGGCGCTCCAGTCGCAAGCCTACCTGGCCACGGGCGACGAGAAATACATCGAACGGGCCGCCAAAGAGATGATTCTCTACCTCGACGAACTTCCGGGCGAGAACGGAATCTTCTACCACGCCCCCACCGCCAAATTCTTCTGGGCGCGCGGCAACGGCTGGATGGCCGTCGGAATGCCCGAAATGCTGCGGATGCTTCCCAAATCGTCGAAATACGACGTTTACCGAGACCGGATTCTCGCCGAATACAAGAAGATGATGGCCACGCTGAGCGCCTATCAGTACGACAGCGGACTGTGGGGACAGCTGATCCATCCCAATCAGGGCGACATGTGGGAGGAGACCTCCGGATCGGCGATGTTCACCTACGCGATGATCCTCGGCGTGAAGAACGGCTGGCTCGACGAGAAGACCTACGGCACGGTCGCCCGCAAAGGGTGGCTGGGAATCCAGAACTACCTGAACACCAACTTCGAAATCCGGAACGTCTGCTGCGGAACCGGAGCCGGCACGAGCTACGCATACTACCGCGACCGGGACAAATACACCGGCGACCTGCACGGACAGGCGGCCGTGATGTGGTGCGCCTACGCGCTGACCGAACTGGCCAACGAACAGAAACAATAAACGACAGAACAACCCTAAACCTACCTGCAAGCCTATGAAACACACACAGCAGACCGAATGAAGAAACATTCGGTCCGGGGCGCGACCCGCTTTCCGGACTACGGGCTTTCGAGGTCCGAACCCTTCCGAATCATCATCATCAATCAACCAAAACCGTATGGAAAAATTTTATAAAACAAGCATCGGGTACGCCAGAGCGCTGAAAAGCGCGGGCATCGCCCTGCTTCTCGTGATGTTCCTGTCGGTGAGCGTCGATGCAGTCCATGCACAGGGCGCCTCCGCACAGACAGGGAAACGACGCATCACCGGAACCATCACCGACGCCGACGGGTCGCCGCTGGTCGGCGCCACCGTCTACATCAAGGACACCAACGTCGGAACGACGACCAACACCGAAGGTCTCTTCGTCATCGACGTACTGCCCAAACAGCAGATCACGATCAGCTACATCGGCTACCTGTCGCAGACGCTCCCGACCGACGGCCGCGAGGTGTTCAACATCAAGCTGCAATCCGACACCGATCAGCTCGAAGAGGTCGTCATCGTCGGCTACGGCAAGCAGAAACGTCAGGCGATGGTCAGCTCGATCGCCACCGTCGGGTCGCGCGACCTGATGCAGTCGTCGTCGAGCAACCTGACGAGCAACCTCGCCGGACAGCTCGCCGGTCTGATCAGCATCCAGCGCAGCGCCGAACCGGGACGCGACGACGCCGAGTTCTGGATTCGCGGCATCAGCACCTTCAAGGGCGGAACCAACCCGCTGGTGCTCGTCGATGGAATCCCCCGCGACATCAACAACATCGAAGCCGACGAAATCGAGACGTTCAGCATCCTGAAAGATGCCGCGGCGACGGCCGTCTACGGCGCCGAGGGTGCCAACGGCGTCATCCTCGTAACCACCAAGCGCGGTACGATCTCCCGTCCCAAAATCTCGTTCCGCATCGAACAGTCGATCGCCTCGCCGCAGCGTCTGCCCGAGTTCGTCGATTCGTGGGACTACCTCGAACTGGCCAACGAGGCCCGGTCCAACGACGGACTCACGCCCAGCTTCAGCGCCGCGCAAATCCAGCTCTACCGCGACCGCGCGGACAACGACCTCTATCCGAACACGCAGTGGATCGACGAACTGGTCCGCAAAGCCGTGCACAGCCAGCGCTACACGCTCAACTTCCGCGGCGGTGCCGAAAATGCCAAATATTTCGTCTCGATGGCCTACTACCAGTCGGACGGCGTCTTCAAGGAGAACCCCAACGGCAAATACGACAGCAACTTCGGATTCGAGCGCTACAACCTGCGCAGCAACATCGACCTGAAAGTGAGCAAAACCACGCGCCTGAGCGTCGATCTCTCGGGCCAGTACGTACACCGCCGCACGGCCAACCGTTCGGCCGACGACATCTTCAGCTTCATGCTGCACACGCCGTCGTACCTCTTCCCGGCCATTTACAGCGACGGCACGCTCGCCAGCTACGAAAAGCAGGCCGACTCGAACAACCGCAACCCCTACAACATGCTCTACAACCAGGGCTACCGCCAGGAGTGGGGCGTGAAGATCCAGTCGAACATCAAACTGGAACAGGACCTGAAATTCATCACCCCGGGTCTGAGCGTCCGCGGAAGCGTCAGCTTCGACTACGACGGCAGTTCGGCGACGCTGCGCGACTACTGGCCGAGCCTCTACCACGCCAGCGGCCGCGACGCCGAAGGCAACCTGGTCTTCACCACCACCTCGTCGGGATCGCCCGAGATCTCGGACCCGAAATTCACCTCGACGAGTTACCTGCGCAAGATCTACATCGAAGGCGCCGTCAACTACCAGCGCACGTTCAACTATGTCCACAACGTGAGCGCCATGCTCCTCTACATGCAGAAGGAGCAGCAGAAGAACGATCCGGTGCTTCCCTACCGCAAGCAGAGCGTCGTGGGCCGCGTGACCTACTCGTACGACAACCGCTACTTCATCGAGGGCAGCTTCGGCTACACCGGCAGCGAAACCTTCGCCAAGAAGAACCGTTTCGGCTTCTTCCCGGCCGTCGGCGTCAGCTACTTCGTCTCCAACGAGAAATTCTATCCCGAAGGGCTGAAAAAGGTGATGAACAACCTGAAAATCCGCCTCTCGATGGGCCGCACGGGTAACGACGACACGGGAACCGACCGCTTCCTCTACCGTGCGACGTTCAACACCGAGGGCCACACCTTCAACCAGGGCATCGGCACCTCGGCCTCGAACGGCATGGGAGCCGGCATCTACGACCTGCGCTTCGTCAACAACGACATCCACTGGGAGATCGAGACCAAGCGCAACGTCGGACTCGACCTCGGCTTCTTCGACAACGAAATCGAACTCACGGCCGACTATTTCAACAACCGCCGCAAGGACATCCTGCTGGAGCGCAACACGGTCCCCGGAGTCGCCGGATTCCACGCGAAACCGTGGCAGAACTACGGCATCGTGGACAACTGGGGCGTCGATGCCAGCCTGAACGCCCGCCACGACTTCGGCAAAGTCCGCATCAGCGCCCGCGGTACGTTCACGTTCGCGCGCAACAAGATCGTCGAATACGACGAGCTGAACCAGCTCTATGACTACCAGCGGATCACCGGCACGCGCGTGAACGAGAACACGCTCTACATCGCCGAGCGCCTCTACACCGAGGACGACTTCATCCGCACGCAGAATCCCAACGGAACCTACTCCTACGAGCTGCGTCCGGGACTTCCGATCGTCGCGCTGCAAGGAACCCTCGGCCCGGGCGACATCAAGTACGCCGACCTGAACCACGACGGCGTGATCGACAGCAACGACAAGAAGCGCGGCGTGGGACACCCCTACAATCCCGAAATCAACTACGGTTTCGGCCTCAACGTCGAGTACAAAGGCTTCTACGTGAGCGCGTTCTTCCAGGGCACGGGCAACTCGTCGGTGCTGCTGGCGTCGGGCAACAACCACTTCTGGCCCTTCAACTGGTACGAGGACAAGTCCAACTACCGCACGCTGTTCCTCGACCGCTGGACGGCCGACAACCCGCGCCAGGATGTCACGATGCCGCGTCTGCACAGCCATTACAGCCACAACGTCAACAAGGAGGCCAGCACGTGGTGGCTCCGGAGCGGCAACTTCCTGCGCTTCAAGAACCTCGAAATCGGCTACAACCTGCCCAAGACCTTCCTCCGCAAGATCCGCCTCGACGCGGCGCGCGTCTACATGTTGGGCAACAACCTCTGCGTCTGGGACGACATCAAATACTGGGACCCCGAGCAGGGCAACCGCAACAACGGCATGAGCTATCCCATGTCGCGCACCTTCACGCTGGGACTCGAAGTCAACTTCTAATCAAGGAGAACGAACTATGAAACAGAATTTTGTAAAAATACTTTCCACCGGACTGCTGGCCTGCACGGTCTGGTCGTGCAGTTTCCTCGACGTGTCCGACGAACTGGCCGGCGGCATCTCCGACATCTCGCAGGTGTTCAGCAATGTCGATCGCACCAAAAAGTGGTATTCGCAGGTCTTCAACAACCGTCCCGACTATTCGGCCGTCTGGGTCACGGACAGCCCGATGGGAAATCCCTGGACCGCCTACTCCGACGAAATCTACACGCGACTGGCCAACAACGCCGGCAAATACACCGAGTGGAACTCGTCCAACAGCAATTCGCAGCGCTGGAACACGCTCTACGGGAGCATCCGGCAGGCCAATATCTTCCTCGAGCAGGCTCACCCGATCGTGGACGAGGGAGGTCCCGACGCCGACCGTCTGACCGAAGAGGAGATCAAGCTCTACAAGGCCAACGTCCGCTTCATGCGTGCGGCCTACCACTACTACCTGATGGAGCTGTACGGCCCGATTCCCATCGTCGATCATTCGATGACGCTGGAAGACGATCTCGACCTCCCGCGCAACTCGCTCGACGAGGTGATCGAATTCATCGACCGGGAGCTGAAGGAGTGCATGGAGGAGATGGCGCAGGAGCCCTACCACGACAACGAGAACCTGCGCGCCGTGCCCACCAAGGGCGCCGCGCTGGCGCTGCGCGCCAAACTGTGGGTCTATGCCGCCAGCCCGCTCTTCAACGGCGGATGGCCCGAGGCTCTGGCGCTGACGAACAAGGACGGAAAACGGCTCTTCCCCGACCGGAACGACTCGAAGCTGCAAACGGCGGTGGACCGTCTGCGCGACTTCCTCGACTACGCCGAGCAGGGCAGCCGCTACGAACTGCTCAACACGGGCAACCCGGACGACGACCTCTACAAACTGTTCCAGGAATACAACAGGGAGATCATCTGGGCCACCTCGACCAATTCGTGGGGCAAGCTGGGCGAACAGAAATTCGACACCTTCGCAACCCCGCGCTCGCAGCCTCAGGGTCAGGGCGGATTCCACGTCCTGCAAGAGCTGGTCGATGACTTCTACATGAAGGACGGCAAGCCGATCAAGGCCACCTCGTTCCTCCCCAAGTCGGAGCTCTACCCCGCCAACGAAGCCGAGATGGGGACCTACAACGGCGTTCAGGTGTCGAAGATGTACATCGACCGCGAACCCCGTTTCTACAACACCGTCACGTTCTCGGGCATGAAGTGGCACATGAGCAATCAGGAGATCCAGTTCTACCGCGGCGGCCGGGACGACAACTCGGTGGCCGACGGCGCCCCGCTCACGGGCTACCTGCTCTACAAGCGCATGAACCGCACGGTCTACGGAGGCAACATCTCCGGCGCCGTAACGTCGAAATACCGTCCGGTGATCATCTTCCGCCTGGCGGAGTTCTACCTGCTCTACGCCGAGATGCTCAACGAGGTGGACCCGGGCAACGCGGACGTACTGAAATACGTCAATCTGGTGCGCCGGCGCGCCGGGCTGGACGATCTGGAGGCGCTGAATCCCGCCATCGAGGGCAACCAGACCTTGCAGCGCGAGGCGATCCGCCGCGAGAGCCGCATCGAACTGGCCACCGAGGGGCAGCGCTACTTCGACGTGCGCCGCTGGATGATCGCCGACAAAGCGCCCGGCGAAGGCGGTCAGGGAGGCGATTTCCACGGCATGAACGTCGATCAGGCGCAGCCCGCGTTCTACACCCGCACGAAGTTGCAGACCCGCTCCTTCAAGAACAAAAACTACCTCTATCCCATTCCGCTGGACGAGATCAAGCGCAGCGACGTGCTGGTGCAGAATCCCGGTTGGTAGAGCCGTATAAACCGATAAACTTACGATGATGAAAAAAATCAGCATATTCCTGTTCGCAGCGGCGGCCCTGCTGGGTGCCGGCTGCGACGACAGCTCCGACACGGACAAGGTGATTCCCGTTTCGGCGATCGCACTCGACACGTCGCTGAGCGGCGGCATCTCGCTGGTCGTCGGCCAGACGGCCGACATCGCCGGCAAAGTGACGGTACGCCCCGAAAACGCCACGGACAAGACCGAGACCTACGAGTCGTCGGACCCGGAGACCGTCTCGGTCGATGACGCCGGCGTCGTGAAGGCCGTGAAGCCGGGCCTGGCGATGGTCACGATCAGCGTGGGCGGCAAGCACTCGCACTTCGAAGTGGAGGTCCGGGAGCAGCGGATTTCCGTCGAATCGGTCACGCTGCCTGCCGAACTGGCCGACGGCGTAACGCTGAAACTCGGCGCGACGCTCGACATCGCCGGCAAGGCGACGATCACCCCTTCGAACGCCACGGACAAGACCGAAAGCTACAATTCGTCGAACCCGATGATCGCGTCGGTCACCGAAGAGGGCATCGTATCGGCGATCGCCGTCGGCGAAGCGACGATCACGATCTCCGTCGATGGCCAATCGGCCCAGTTCACCCTCACGGTCGAGAAGATCGCCGTGGAGTCGGTGACGCTGCCCGAAGAGCTGGCCAAGGGCGTCACGCTGGCGATCGGCGACACATTCGGTATCGCCGGCAAGGCGACGATCGCTCCCGAAAACGCCTCCTTCAAGACGGAAACCTACACTTCGTCGAAGCCGGAGGTTGCAAGCATCAGCGACGCAGGTGAAATCAAGGCCCTTACGGAAGGGGAGACGACGATCACCGTCGAAGCAGACGGTATCAAGGCCACTTTCAGCGTAAAGGTGGAGAAAGGCGCCGTGCTGATCACCTCGATTGCATTCCCGGAATCGAGCAAGGAGGTCGAACTCGGAGAACCGGAAGCAGAACTGGATCTGCAAACGCTGCTGACGATCCTGCCTGCGGAGCACACCGAAGGAATCGTCTTCACCTCCTCCGATCCGTCGGTCGCAACGGTCAGCGAAAACGGAAAGGTTACATGTCTCAAAGCGGGCGAAACGACCGTCACGGCAGCAGCCAAGAACCACGCCGATGTCAAAGCGGAACTGACCCTTACCGTTTGCGGCGACTACGACCGCACTGGATGGATGATGAGCGCGACATCGCACAACCTGCCCACGACGCCCACGAAAAACAGTGTAACGGCCGCTTTCGACAATGATGCGAATGGAACGTCGAATTTCGGTCAGACCCGTCCGGGCAAGAATTCGGGAGGTGTAAACCTGGGGACTCAATCCGACATCCAGATATGGTTCGTGGTCGATCTGCAAAGTGCGCATAAGATCAATTATTTCCGCATCCGGCACATTTCAACGCGTCAGGCCGACTACGGAACCCGCTGGCATAAATTCGTAGAGATTCTCGGAAGCGACACCGGAGAGGAAGGCAGCTGGACCTCCATCGCCACCGATGTCGATTTCGACAGCCAGTCAACCGTATTGGCGAATCAGGAAACGGACAACATCCGAATTCCGCTGTCGAATTACCGCTATCTGAAATTCGTCAGCGACAAAAATTGCTTCGACACGACGGGAAATACCGCCCAGATCAACGAGTTATTCATAGGACGCTCGAAAGATGCGGCGGGCAACTAAACTTTCCGGCTCCGGCGGCAGCACGGTCCGCCGCCGGGGTCCGGAATCTTCAACCGAAAAAACGACTTTCAAATTATGAAAAAAATAAGCATTTGTCTGTTTGCCGCGGCGGCCCTGCTGTGCGCCGGCTGTGAAGACGGCATACCCGAACCGGGAACGATGGAGGTTCCCGCAGAGAGCGTCGTGCTCGACGAGGAGCTGAGCGGCGGCCTCATCATGGAGGTCGGCGAAACGAGGGACGTTGCGCTGAAAGTGAAAGTGCTGCCCGAAAATGCCACCGATCTGGCGGAGCTCTTCTATTCCTCGAACGTCGAAGTGGCGACGGTCAGCCCCAAGGGCGTCATTACGGCCCAGAAAGCCGGCATCACCATGATTTCGATCTACGTGAGCGGCATCGAAACCTATTTCGCGGTGACGGTCGTCGATCAGATCCCGATCGACATCGAGTCGATCGTATTCTCCGCCCCGGCCATGAATGCCTACGCCGGAGTCGGTTACAACCTGCTGGTCTCGGTCGAGCCGTTCGACCAGAACGAAGGCGTGGTCTTCTCATCCTCCGATCCGGAAATCGCATCGGTGAACGCCGAAACGGGCCGCATGATCTGCCACCGAAGCGGCAGCGTCACCATCACGGCCGCCGCCAGAAACCACCCCGAGGTCAAGGCATCGATCGAGGTCACGGTCACCGAGTTCTACGGCGACTGGGACCGCAGCAAATGGTCGATGAGCTTCTCACACGGCTGGAAAGCCGACAACGCCATCGGAAGCAGCGCGACGGCCGCCATCGACGGCAACGCGAGCACGACGCTGTCGATGGACCGTCCGGGCAGAAACGGCCTTTCCGCCGACGACGTGATCTGGTTCCAGATCGACCGCGGCGAGAATCCGGGCAAGGTCAACTACCTGCGTATCCACCACCGTCCGGAGGGAGGCGGCAACAAGAACATTCTGGTCCGCTGGTTCGGCTTCAACCGCATCGAGGGCAGCAACGACGGCACGAACTTCGAGGTCATCGCCGAACGGGTCGAGCTGACTCCCGATCCGAACGTCTACGAGAACCTGCAAACGGACAACGTTCCGATCCCGGAGAACGACTACCGTTATCTGCGGTTCAGCGGTTGGAACGATGTCAAGCAGGCGTCTCCGAATCTGGGCTTCTACTGCGCCCGCGGAGTGGAATACGGAGGCATCAACCCGGGCAATACCATCCAGATCAACGAAATCTATCTCGGACGCGCACAGGAATAGGCCGTCGGGTAGCGTAATCGAAAAGGCCCGAAGGAGAAATCTTCGGGCCTTTTCCCACTTTCAAAATTCAGACAACGATGATACGAAAAACCCTCTTGACCTTAGCCCTGCTGTGGATGCAGGCCGCGGCGCTGCAAGCGCAGGTCGCGCTGACCGAACGGGCCTCCGCACGCACGGACTTCGAACTGGTCGCCGCAGATTCCAGTGCGGCCGTCTGCTACGACGCCGGGGACGCCGCGGTCGTGGAAACCGCCGCCGGGCTGTTCGCCGCGGATGTCGCCCGCGTAACAGGCCGCGAAATTCCGGTCGTCGCCGGGCAGGAACTGCCCGCAAAGACGCGCTGCGCCGTGATCGTCGGAACGATCGGTCAGAGCCGCTGGATCGACGAACTGATCGCAGCCGGCAAGATCGACGTTTCGGCCATCGAAGGCGGCTGGGAACGTTATGCAGTCCGGCTGGTCGACCGTCCGGGACACGGCATGCGCAAAGCGCTGGTCATTGTGGGCAGCGACCGCCGCGGCACGGCCTACGGATTGCTTTCGGTGTCGCGCGCCATCGGCGTAAGCCCGTGGTACTGGTGGGCCGACGCCCCCGTGCGGCACCGCGACCGGCTGACGCTGCGCGTCGGGGATTTCACGTCGGAAAGCCCCTCGGTGAAATACCGCGGCATCTTCATCAACGACGAGGACTGGGGCCTCTACCGCTGGGCGAAGGAGAACTTCGAAAAGGAGCTGGGCAACATCGGCCCGAAGACCTACGAGAAGGTGTGCGAGCTGCTGCTCCGCCTGCAAGCGAACTACCTGGCCCCGGCGATGCACGACGCAACGACGGCCTTCTACAAGATTCCCGAAAACATGCGGATCGCCGACCGCTACGCCATCGCCGTCGGCTCGTCGCACTGCGAGCCGCTGGGGCTGAACACCGCCAGCGAATGGGATTCGAAGACGATGGGCGAATGGGACTACGTGAACAACCGCGCCGGAGTGGACCGGGTGTTAAAAGAGCGCGTCGAGACCTCGGCGCCCTATGAGAACGTCTACACGCTGGCCCTGCGGGGTCTGCACGACCGGGCGATGGCCGGCAGCGAGGATCTCGACGCACGGAAAGCCACCATGCAGGAGGCCCTGCTGTCACAGCGGCAGATCCTGACAGAGGTGCTGGGCAAACCCGCGGAGGAGATTCCGCAGGCGTTCACACCCTACAAGGAGGTGCTCGACGTTTACAACCGGGGGCTGGAGCTCCCCGACGACGTGACGATCATCTGGCCCGACGACAACTACGGCTACATGAAACGCCTGAGCAGCCCCGCGGAGCAGAAACGCTCCGGACGTTCGGGCGTCTACTACCACTCGTCCTACCTGGGCCGTCCGCACGACTACCTGTGGATGAACACCACCTCGCCGACGCTGATGTACGAGGAGCTGCGCAAAGCCTACGATTCGACGGCCGACCGCATATGGCTGCTGAATGCCGGCGACATCAAGTCGTGCGAATTCGCGGTCGATTTCTTCCTGGCGATGGCCTGGGACATCGACTCGTTCGACTTCCGGCGCGCCGCGGACTACCGCGCCGAGTGGATGAGCGGCCTGCTGGGCCGGGAGTATTTCGACCGTTTCCGGGAGATTTCCGACACCTTCTACCACCTCGCATTCGTCCGCAAGCCCGAGTTCATGGGCTGGGGCTACCAATGGGCCACGGACAAGCACGGCAAGGAGCGGAACACGGACACCGACTTCTCGTTCGCCAATTACCGCGAGGCCGACCGCCGTCTCGAAGCCTACGCCCGGATCGCCGGGCAGGCCGAAGCGCTGATGGACCGGATGCCCGAAGCGAACCGGGCGTGCTTCTATCAGGTGCTCTACTACCCGGTGAAGGCGTGCGAACTGCTGAACCGGATGGTGCTCCGCGGACAGCAGAACCGCCGCTACGCCACGCAGCAGCGTGCCGCGACCGACGCGCTGGCCGCCGAAAGCCGCATGTGTCACGACAGCCTGCGGATCATCACGGCGGGCTACAACGCCCTGCTCGGCGGCAAGTGGAATCACGTGATGACGATGAACCAGGGATTCGCCGCCTCCTATTTCCAGCTGCCCGAACTGCGGAGCGCACAGCTCGCACCCGGCGCCGTGCTGGAGGTCGAGGCCGAAAACGAGGATGTGATGAAAGGGATGCGCAGTTTCCACATGCTCCCGACGTTCGACACGTTCCTGCGCCGTTCCCATTTCGTAGACGTTTACAACAAGGGCCGCGAGCCGCTGCAATGGAGCGCCTCCGCCAGCGACGAGTGGATCGTGCTGAGCCGCACGGCCGGCACGACGCGCACTGAAGAGCGGATCGAAGTGTCGGTGGACTGGACGAAAGTTCCCGTCGGAGACGAGGTTTCGGGCTGTCTGACGATCGCCGCCGCGAACGGGGAGAGCTGCCGCGTGCTGGTTTCGGTGTTCAACCCGGCCTCCCCCGCCCGCGAAGAGCTGCAAGGGGTGTATGTACAGCACAACGGATACATTTCGATCCCGGCGGCGGATTTCCACCGCAAGCGCGAGAACGACGCGATCCGCATCCGCCCGGTTCCGAATCTGGGCGTCGAGAACGCGGCGCTCCAGCTGGGCGATCCGACGATGCCGAAGCAGAACACCCGGCGGCGCGAAGTGCCCTGCGTGGAATACGATTTCTACACGTTCGAACAGGGTTCCGTAGACGTTTACACCTACGTGCTGCCGACCTTCGTGATCAGCGCCGACCGGGGATACGCCGGACACGAGGCGACGAATCTGGAAACCCAGTACGGAGTCTGCATCGACGAAGGTCCGGTGATGAACCCCTCGACCTCGTCGATCGAATACGCGCAGACCTGGTACGAAAGCGTGCTGCGGAACTGCCGCGTGAACAAAACGACGCTCCACATCGGCAAGCCCGGCAGACACACGCTGAAAATCCTGTGCGGCGACGCCGGCACGGTGCTTCAAAAGATCGTGCTGGATTTCGGCGGCATGCAGCGCTCCTACCAGGGGCCGCCGCCCACCCGCGCCGAGGTACAATGAAAAAAGGAACGATCCGGATTTTCGGATCGTTCCTTTTTTTCAGGACGGCAGGAAACGTCACTCCGGACATCCGGGAACGGGGTCCCCGGGCGTCGTGACGGCCGGATCGTAAACGGCGACCCCGACCCGCGAATCGGCACAGCCGTAATAGAGATACCACCGGGACTTGAAATAGACCAGCCCCTCGATGAAGACCGTCCCGTCCTTGTACTGTCCGCTCTTCTCGAAGTCGTCCACCGGACGGAAGAACGGCACGTCGAGGCGTCCGATCACTTTCCCGGGCTCTTTCGCGTCGAACAGGATCTGCCCGGCGGAATAGGTGCGCGCCGGATAACGTTTGTCCCGCCCCTCGCCGAGCCGGTTCTGGCCGTTGTAAAGCAGCAGAATGCCCTTGTCGGTCAGCAGCGCCGGAGGGCCGCACTCGGTCAGGGCGCTGTCGAAATAACCCTCGCGCGGATAGACCACCCCTTTCAGATTCCCGTCCGCATCCAGTTCCGGAGTCCAGTCGATCAGGTTGTCCGACGTGGCGATGTTGACCATCCGTTCGCCCCAGTACATCATATACTTTCCGTTCACGCGCGCGATGACCAGCCGGTCGCCGTCGAGTTTCGTCACGATCGACCCCGATTTGCTCTTTAGGTCGCGGAAACGCCCTCCGTAAGCCTTGGCGAATACCGGGCCGTGCTTCGTCCATGTCACCAGATCGCGCGACGTGGCCACGCTGAGCCGCGGAATGCGGCGGTTCCACGAGGTGTAGAGCATCACATAGGTTCCGTCTTCGGTGACGGCCACGCGGGGGTCTTCGCAACCGCCCGGCCAGTCGCACTCCTTCATCGCGTCCTCGGCCGGAAAGAGCACCGGAGCATCCCCGAGGCGCATCGTCACACCGTCCGCGCTCCGGGCCAGTCCGATCCGCGACGTGCGCTTGCCGATACCGGTGGCCGAATTGTCCTCGGCGCGGAAGAGCACGCAGATCTCCCCGTCCCGGACGGTCGCGGCCGGATTGAACGTGTCGCTCTCCATCCATCCGACCGAATCCCTGCGCATCGGGCAATAGAACCGGACCTGCGAATCGGGCCGAATGACGGGATTGGCGCCCGCAGGCCGGACGAAGCCGCCCAGCGCCCATTCCGGCAGCCGGTTTTCAGTCGCCCCGGGCTCCACAGCCGAAGCTCGGCCCGCACCGCCGCCAACGAAAACAAGAAGCCCGGAGGCCGTCAGCAACATTCTGAATAGTCTTTTCATGAAATCTGTTTTTAAGTTCTGTTCCCGGGTCGGTTTCCGCACGTCCGCGCAGTTTTTTCCCGAGGTTTCCGCCGGATCGTCCGTCACCGGCAGATTCGGTACAAGGTACGAAAAAACGGGCGAAAATAAAAGGACTCACCTCCGGAAAATTCCTTCGGAAAATCGAATATCCGGCCTTTCGGCGCATTTTGAACATTTCGTCCACCTCTTTTGGGCAATTTTTGAAATCCGCACAATCGGAGAATAGCTATCTTGCAATCGCAAAACGACCGAAACACCGCCTATGAAAAAACCGATCCTATTGACCGCTCTCGGAGCGGCGGCCTGTGCGGCGCCCGCGGCAGCCCGGGAACAACCCAACATCCTGGTCATTCTCGCCGATGACATGGGGTATTCCGACATCGGCTGCTACGGAGGTCTGATACGTACGCCCAATCTCGACAGCCTCGCAGCACACGGGCTGCGCTACACCCAGTTCTACAACACGGCCCGGAGCTGCCCCTCCCGGGCAAGCCTGCTGACCGGCCTGCATCCCCACCAGACCGGCATCGGGCACATGGCCAAAAAACAGCACGGCGAAGAGGGGTACCGCGGAGACCTGAACGACCGCTGCGTGACGATAGCCGAGGTTCTGCGCACGGCCGGGTATGCGACCTACGCCGTGGGCAAATGGCATGTCACCAACCAGCTCTCGCCCTCCGGCGCGAAGGACAACTGGCCGTTGCAGCGCGGATTCGACCACTTTTACGGAACCATCATGGGCGGCGGCAGCTATTACGATCCGGCGACGCTCTGCCGGGGCAACGACTACATCACTCCGGAAAACGATCCGGCCTACCGTCCAGAAACGTTCTATTACACCGACGCCATTGCCGACAACGCCCTGCAATTTCTCGCCACGCACCACGACCGGCAGGCCGGAAAGCCGTTTTTCATGTATATGGCCTTCACGGCAGCCCATTGGCCGATGCAGGTTCCGGAAGAAGAGGCCGCCTCTTATCACGGCGTCTTCGACAAGGGCTGGGACGAACTCAGACGCGAGAAATACCACCGGATGCGGCAGTCAGGGCTGCTCGACCCGTCCTGGGCGCTTTCAACCGACGAAACGGTGGTTCCGTGGCGCACGGTGCAGAACAAGGATTTCGAAATCCGCTGCATGGAAGTTTATGCCGGAATCGTATCGCGCATGGACCGCAATATCGGCCGCGTGGTCGAATGGCTCCGCCGGCAGGGGATGCTGGACAATACGATCATCCTCTTCCTTCAAGACAACGGCGGCTGCGCCGAGGGCATGGAGCGGCAGCGTCCCCCGTTCAAGGTCCGCGTCCCCCAGGGCGAAACCCTCGCCCCGATGGCTCCCGACGAACTCCAAACCCTCCTGATCCCCTTCAAAACCCGCGACGGGCGTCCGATGCGCCGCGGACAGGTCGAGGCCGGCGGCGCCGACACCTACGTAGCCTACGGCAAAGGCTGGGCGCACCTGAGCGACACCCCGTTCCGCGAATACAAACATTGGGTGCACGAGGGAGGCATCGCCACGCCCCTGATCGTCCACTGGCCCGCCGGCATTACGGCCCGGGGCGAACTGCGCAAAACGCCGGGACAGCTCCCGGACATCATGGCCACCTGCGTCGATCTCGCCGGGGCGCATTATCCCGAAAGTTACGGGGACAAAACGATAACGCCTTGCGAAGGCACGAGTCTCGCCGGATCGTTCGAGGACGATACGATGCCGGAACGGGATCTGTTCTGGGAACACGAGGGAAACCGGGCCGTCAGATCGGGCCGCTGGAAACTGGTCTACAAGGCATCGAAGGGTCGCAAACAGGACATTCCGCTTTCGGCATGGGAGCTCTACGACCTGAAAACCGATCGGACCGAATGTCGGGACATCGCAGCCGAACGTCCCCGACTGGTTCTGGAACTCGCCCGCAAATGGGAAGCATTCGCAGAGCGCTGTCAAGTGAAACCGTGGCCGACCACGAGTAAAACACCCGCTAAAAAACAAACACTCAAAATATCCGAACATGAATAACCGCACACTGCTCACCGGACTGCTGGGCGTCAGCACCGCTGCATCAGCCGCAGCCCAAACGCCCGCCAAAGTCAAAGCGCCCCAAACGCGCCCCAACATCATAATCATCTACACCGATGACATGGGCATCGGCGACCTCTCATGCACCAACACGGGATGGATCGAAACGCCGGCCATCGACCGCCTGGCGTCCCAGGGGCTGGTGATGAACAATTATTACTCGGCAGCGCCGGTCAGTTCGCCGTCGCGCGTGGGTCTCACGACGGGAATGTTCCCGATGGAATGGGGCATCAACACATACCTTCAGGCCCGCAAGGGCAATGCCGCCTGCGAGCAGGCCGACTATCTCTCAGCCGACGCGCCTTCGATGGCCCGCATCCTCCACGACGCAGGATACGCCACCGGACACTTCGGCAAATGGCACATGGGAGGCGGACGCGACGTGACGGATGCACCGCAGATCACCCGCTACGGATTCGACGAATATTGCTCGACCTGGGAGAGCCCCGATCCCGCGCCCGAACTGACCGCCTCGAACTGGATATGGTGCAAAAAAGACGACGTAAAACGATGGGAGCGAACCGGTTACTTCATCGACAAGACGCTCGACTTTCTGGTGCGCCATCAGGGAACGCCCTGCTTCGTGAACCTCTGGCCCGACGACATGCACACGCCTTGGGTTCCCGACGAAGAGTCGCAGGACCACAACAACACGTGGGGATCGCGCCCCAACTTCACGGAGGTGCTGGCGGAATACGACCGTCAGATCGGACGTTTTCTCACCCGCCTGAACGAACTGGGGCTGAGCGACAACACCATCGTCATTTTCACGTCGGACAACGGTCCGGCGCCGAGTTTCCGCCAGCTCCGCACCAACGGTCTGCGCGGCATCAAAAACAGCCTCTACGAAGGCGGCATCCGCATGCCCTTCATCATCCGCTGGCCGGGCGTCATCACGCCGGGCAAGGTGGACGACGAGACCGTCGTCTGCGCCGTGGATCTGCTGCCCTCGCTTTGCGCCATCGCCCGGGCTCCCCTGCCGAAAGACTACCGATCGAGCGGAGAGGATATGAGCAAGGCTCTGTTGGGGACAGCTTCGGCCCGCAAGGGTGATCTGATGTGGGATTTCGGCCGCAACGTATCGTTCAACTTCCCGCGGGACGCCTATCACCGCAGCCCTTCGCTGGCGATCCGCCGCGGCGACTGGAAACTGCTCGTCAACCCCGACGGAACGAATGCGGAGCTGTACGACCTGTCGAAAGACGCCAACGAGACGCAAAACCTCGCCGCAGAGCATCCCGGCCTTACGGAAGAGCTTTCGAAGAGCCTCCTCGCCTGGTGGGAGCGCCGCCCCCGCATCAACATTCAAAGAGAAGTGAAATGACACCCACAGGAAAAATCGGGCTCGGGACCTCGCTGGCCCTGCTCTCGGGCGGCATCGCACAAGCCGCAAAACCCGCAACCGGCACAACCCCGAAAAAACCGAATATCGTACTGGTCATCGCCGATGACTGCCGGTTCCTCGATTTAGGCTGCTATGGCAGCCCCGATGCCATCACCCCCAACATCGACCGGCTGGCCGCCGAAGGAGTGCGTTTCACCCGGTTCTTCCAGGCCACAGCCATGAGTTCGGCGACGCGCCACTGCCTGCTCACGGGACTTTACCCCGTTCGTTCAGGCGCATACCCCAACCACACCCGGCTCAACGACGGTGTCGGCACGCTCCCCCAGTACCTCAAGCAAGCAGGCTACCGCGTCGCGCTGGAAGGAAAACGGCACATCGCCCCCATCGAAGCCTTTCCGTTCGAATACCTCTCGAACGAACAGCAGCGCACCGTCTATCCCGAGCTGATCGAACCGTTTCTGGCCGATGTGGCCCGTTCGGGCGAGCCGTTCTTCCTCTACGTCGGTTCGACTGAGCCCCACGACCCCTGGAACAAAGGCGACCAGAGCCTTTGGAACCCCGACGACCTCACGCTGCCCTGCAACCTGGTGGATACGCCCGCCACGCGCAAGCAGTTCCGCAACTACCTTGCGGAGATCAACGAACTGGACAACCAGGTCGGTGCGGTCGATGCGTTGCTGCACAAGTACGGCCTCGACGAAAACACGATCTTCATCTTCACCAGCGAACAAGGCTATTCGTTCCCGTTCGGCAAGTGGACCTGCTACGACGAAGGTCTGCATACGGGGTTCGTCATCCGCTGGCCCGGGACGGTGAAGCCCGGAAGGGTCACGGACGCCATGTGCGAATATGTCGATGTGACCCCGACGCTGGTGGACATCGCCGGCGGAAAGATCCCCGAAGGACTCGACGGCAGGAGTTTTCTGCCCGTCATCAAGGGCGAAACCGATTCGTTCAAAAACGAGGTATACGGCATCCAGACCAGCCGCGGAATCTTCTTCGGACCGGAGTATTACGCCATCCGTTCGATTCGCAACGAACGCTACGCCTACATCATGAACCTCACGCCCGAGGCCACATTCAAATGTATGTCCACGAATCCCAAGAAAGGCTGGTGGATGTCGTGGAAGGAGAAGGCCGCCACCGACGAATTCGCCCGGCGACAGGTCGAACGCTATCAGAAACGGCCGGCCGAAGAGCTCTACGACATCGTAAACGACCCGTTCCAGACCCGGAACCTCGCCGACGACCCGCAATACGCCGGCGAAAAGGCCCGGATGCGCGCCAAACTCCTGCAATGGATGGAGAGCCAGGGAGACAAAGGCCAGCAAACGGAGATGGAGGCATTGGAACACATGGTCAAACACCGTTAAAATCAGAACTGTCTCTACTCGGCCCGCGACGAACCGCACCTGCTATATGGTGAACCTGCATCAGCGATAGCCGATCCGGTCGGAAAGAGGAAACCGCAGCGGCCCGGCAACGGCGGCCGAGGGCTGAAAATCTGCATGCAAAGCGAAACATTCCGGTCGGAAAGTGCGTGTTCCCGATCGCTGGCAAGGTAATTGACGGCCTCCTGACATAAACACACAAACACATACGACTATGGGAATGTTTTGCTTTCAATGTCAGGAGACGGCCATGAACAAGGGCTGTACGATCAAGGGCGTCTGCGGAAAAGAACCCGCGACCGCCGGATTGATGGACGTGCTGATCTATGCCGTCCGGGGCGAGGCGATCGTCAACCGGGCGCTGCGCGCAAAAGGCGCCGCCGACACCGCCGCCAGCCGCCGGATGCTCGACGCGCTGTTCAGCACCATCACCAACGCCAATTTCGACGACGAGGCGCTGAAGATGCGCATCGCCGAAGCGCTGGCGACGAAAAACCGCCTGATCGGAACGGCCGAGAAACGCGGCATCGCGCTGCCCGACATGCCTGAAGTGAAATTCCGCCCCGCCCCGTCGGAATACGAAGCCGAAGCCGCAAAAGTGGGTGTGCTGAGCATGCGCGACGAGGACATACGGTCGCTCAAACAACTGATCATCTACGGCGTGAAGGGAGCCGCCGCCTACGCCGAACACGCCCTGAACCTCGGCCACGAAGACCCGTCGCTCTACGAGATGCTGGAAAACGCCCTGGCCGAGGTCAGCCGCGAAGACATCGGCGCCGACGAGCTCACGGCGCTGATCCTGAACGTCGGCGAAGCGGGCGTCAAGGCGATGGCGCTGCTCGACAAGGCCAACACCTCGGCCTACGGCGACCCGGAGATCACGAAGGTCAACATCGGCGTCGGCAAACGCCCCGGCATCCTCGTGAGCGGTCACGACCTGAAAGACTTCGGGGAGCTGCTCGAACAGACCAAAGATGCCGGCGTGGACATCTACACCCACAGCGAAATGCTTCCGGCGCACTATTATCCGGCTTTCAAGAAGTACAGCCACTTCGTCGGCAACTACGGCAACGCCTGGTGGAAACAACGCGACGAGTTCGAGACTTTCAACGGCGTGATCCTCTTCACGACCAACTGCATCGTGCCCCCGCGGCCGAACGCGGCCTACGCCGACCGGATCTATACGACGGGCTCGGCCGGGCTGCCCGGCGCAACGCATATCCCGGACCGCAAGGAGGGCAGACCGAAGGATTTCTCGCAGCTGATCGAGCACGCCAAGAAGTGCCCGCCTCCGACGGAGATCGAACACGGAGAGATCGTCGGCGGCTTCGCCCACCATCAGGTGCTGGCGCTGGCCGACAAGGTGGTCGATGCCGTGAAGTCGGGAGCGATCAGGAAGTTCATCGTGATGGCCGGATGCGACGGCCGCATGCGCTCGCGGGAGTATTACACCGATTTCGCTTCGGCGCTGCCCGAAGATACGGTCATCCTGACGGCCGGATGCGCCAAATACCGCTACAACAAACTGCCGCTGGGTGACATCGGAGGCATTCCGCGCGTACTCGACGCCGGACAATGCAACGACAGCTATTCGCTGGTGCGCATCGCGCTGGCGCTGAAGGAGGCTTTCGGGCTCGGGAGCGTCAACGACCTGCCGATCGTCTACAACATCGCGTGGTACGAGCAGAAGGCCGTCATCGTGCTGCTGTCGCTGCTGAGCCTCGGCATCAAGAACATCCACGTCGGGCCCACGCTCCCGGCGTTCCTGTCGCCGAACGTACTGAAAGTGCTGACCGACAAATTCGGCCTCGGGACCATTTCGACTGTGGAAGAAGACATGAAAAACCTGATTTATGAAAACAACGACGGAAAACACGTTCCCGAAGGCATCGGTGATGCGGTTCGCGGATAAAATCGAATATGCCGACGGAGGCGTCGTAAGCAAACAGGTGCTGAAAAACGACGCCGGCAACATCACCCTCTTCGCATTCGACGAGGAGCAGGGACTCGCAGAGCACACCGCACCGTTCGACGCCCTGGTGCAGGTGTTGGACGGCGAGGCCGAAATCCGGATCGGCGGCGAACCGCTCCGGCTGAAAACCGGCGACGCCGTCATCATGCCCGCCGGGGTCCCTCACGCCCTGCAAGCCGTCGGGCGGTTCAAAATGCTGCTGACCATGATCAAGGGATGAGAAAGAGAGAACGCCGGCTTGCGCCGGCGTTCTCTTTACGCCCGTAAGATGCGAGCGGAAAAGACCGTAAATGTCCAGAATAAGACCGTTTATCCGAAGTCCTCCGCTTGCGCAATCGGCAGGGCTTTAGTAACTTGCAGCCGGACAAATCCGCTTCCCGCAGCTGCGGACAGAAACAACTGGCATTCAACGGCTTGAATTTTGCGGCAGGCGGAATCGTTCGTTGTGCACATGCTGAGAAAAATCGTAAAATATACGCTTCGGACACTGATCGTCATCCTGCTGGCGGTGCTGCTCGCCCCCGCGCTGCTCTACGTTCCGGCCGTTCAGGATTTCATCCGGGGCAAGGCGGTCGGCTACGCCTCCGAGGCGCTCGGCATGGACCTTTCGGTCGGCCGCATCCGCCTCGCCTTCCCGCTCCGGCTGACGGTCGAAGAGACGCTGCTGATCGACCGGGCCGACACGCTCGTCGATTGCGGCCGGCTCTCGCTGGACGTGGCCCTGTGGCCGCTGATCCGGAAAGAGGTCGTCGTCCGCAGTTTCGAACTGGACCGGATCGCGGCCCACTACAAAGACACCACGGGAGGTTTGGATATGCGCCTCTCCGCCGGACTGCTCTCGCTCGGGGAGACCCGGGCCGACCTCCGGACCCAGAGGGCCGGCATCGCCCGGATCACACTCTCCGACGGCGACATCTTCCTCGGCCTGAAGGCATCGGCCCCTGCGGAAAAGGCCGACAGCACGGCTCCGCCGGCCTGGTCGCTCGACATCCGGAAAATCTCGGTACTGAACACCTCCTTCGGGATGCGGACCGCACCCGCGGTGACCGAACTCGCGGTACGCCTTGCCGACGGCATGGTCGAGGAGTGCCGCGTCCGGCTCGACAGCCAGCAGGTCAGCGTCGGGAGCGTGCTGCTCGACCGCGGCGTCTGCTCCTACCTGACCGCCCCGTCCGGCCCCGGGGCCGAAACGCCGCCCGAACCCGCCGACACGACGCCCTCCCTGCCGTGGACCGTGCGGGTGGGAAGCGTCGCGCTGACCGACAACCGGGTGGAGTACGGCACGCTGGGCCACCGCCCCGCCGCGGGATTCGACCCGGCGTTCATCGCCCTCTCGGCACTCGACCTGCGGATCGACTCGGTCTACAACCGGGGCGCCGACATCGCCCTGCAACTCCGGCAGCTGACGTTCACCGAGCGCAGCGGACTTTCGGTGCGCGACGCGAGCGGACGGTTCGAAATGGGCCCGGCAGGCGTTTCGCTCTCCGGATTCGAACTCGGAACCGCCCGCTCCCGGCTCCGGGCCGACGTTTCGGCCGGACCCGGCATCCTGCGCACAGAGCCCCGCACGCCGCTCTCCGCCGCGCTTTCCGCCGACCTGAACACCCGGGAGATCGCCGATCTCTGCCCGGCGGCGATCCCTCCGGCGTTGAACGACCGCACGGTCCGGATGAAACTGACCGCGGCGGGAACCCTGGCCGACATCGGCCGGATCGGTCTCGACATATCGTCGCCCGGACACCTCGACTTCACCGCCGACGGCCGGGCGCAAAACCTCCTCGACCCCGAATCGCTGAACGCTTCGGCCCGTTTCGAAGGCGACTTCCGCGACATGGCCTTCCTCGTGGAGCTACTGCCCGATTCGGCCCTGCGCCGCCGGGTGGCGATCCCCGACCGGATCGGACTTCGCGGCTCGGCCGCGGCGGACAGAGGTGCGTTCTCGGTCGCCTCAACGCTCTCCGTCGGCGACGGCCGCATCGTTCTGGACGGGCGTCTCGATCCCCGGCAGGAGAGCTACGACGCCGAGTTCCGGTGCGACAGCTTCCCGGCCGGCCGCTTCCTGCCGTCCGACTCGCTGGGGATGCTCGACCTCGCGCTGACCGCCCGGGGCGCCGGATTCGACCCGTTCGAAGCCCGGACCCGGGCGAGCCTCCGGGCGCAGATCGACCATGCGGAGTACCGCGGTCACGACTTCGGCGGTATCGGGCTGGAGGCGGATTTGGAAGACCACCGTCTTTCGGGCGCCCTCTCCGACCGGGATTCGACCCTGCGGATGTCGCTGACGCTCTCCGGTGCGCTGACCGAGGAGCGGCAGGAGGTGCGCCTCGCAGGCAGAATCGCCGATTTCGACCTCGCACAGATGGGCTTTGCCCCGGAGCGGCTCGGCGGTTCGTTCCTGCTCGACGCCGAGGCATCGGCGACCCGCTCCGGCAGCTATGCCGCCCGCGTGGGGCTGGACAGCATCGTGATCCGAAGCGGCTACCGCACCGACCGCATCCGCGCCACCAGCCTCTCGTTCGCAGCCGACACGGCCTCGACGCGGGTCGAGGCGTCGTCCGGCGACCTGTCGCTGCGGTTCTCGTCGCGCAGTCCGCTGGACTCGCTGATCGCGGCCCTGACCCGGAGCGCCGACACGCTGGCGCGCCAAATCCGCCTCCAGAAGGTCGATATGGAGCAGCTGCAACCCGTGCTTCCCGACTTCGACCTGCAAGCCGCAGCCGGACGGAACAATATCCTGAACAACCTGCTGAAAACCCGGAAAGCCTCGTTCAAAGCGCTGGAAATCCGGGGCGGCAACCACGATTCGCAGCCCGTCTCGCTCCGGATGCGCGTCGAAGGACTCGCCTCGGGAGGCATCGTGCTGGACACCGTGAAGCTCGGCATCGCGCAGGAGGCGGAACGGCTGGCCTACTACCTCCGCGCGGCGAACACCCCCGGCAATCTCGACCATGTGGCGCAAGCCGCCCTGTACGGCAGTCTGGCGGGCAACACCGGCACGGTGAACCTCTGGCAGAAAAACTGTGCGGGCCGCGAAGGGTTCCGCTTCGGGTTCGACGTGGCGTGGACCGACAGCCTGATCCGCGCGAGCGTCACGCCCCGCAACCCGCTCTTCGGCTTCGAACCCTGGGAGGTCAATCCCGGCAACTACCTCGTCTACCGCTTCGACAAACGGCTGGAAGCCGACCTCGACCTGACCCACGGCACCCAGCGGTTCGCACTGCGGAGCGTCTCCGCCCCCGGCGCGCCCGACGGCATCCGGCTCGACATCGCCGGACTGAACATCGGCTCGATGCTGGAACTGCTCCCCTCGGCGCCGCCCATCGACGGCGTGCTGGGCGCCGACGTGACGCTGCACCTCGCGCCGGACAGCCTGTGCCTCCGGGGCGACGTGTCGGTGTCGGAGCTCTCCTACGCAAAACAGCGTTTCGGGAATCTCGATTTCGGGCTCTTCTACGGTCAGGGCCGGGGACACCGGGCCGATGCACGGCTTCTGCTGGACGGCGCCGAGGCGCTGACCGTCGCGGGCGACTACCGCCCCGACCGCGAAAGCCCGCTCGACCTGACGGTCTCGGTTCCGGGGCTTCCCCTGCGTCCGGTCAACATCTTTCTGCCCGAAGATCTGCTCCGCCTCTCGGGCGACCTCGGGGCGAAAGTGCACGTGCGGGGCACCTCCGACCGGCTGACACTCGACGGCGGCGTGCGGTTCGCGCAGACCGAAGTCCGCGTGCCGATGATCGGCACCTCGTTCCGGCTCTCGTCCGACACCATCCGCATCGCCGACAGCCGCGTGCGGTTCGACGACTACGCGATCACGGCCCCGAACAAAAATCCGCTGACGATCCGGGGCAGCGTCGATCTCTCGGACTTCGCCCGGATGAAGGCCGACCTCGCGCTGCGTGCCTCCGACTTCCAATTCGTGAACGTCGCCCGCAAGGAGGGAGCCCCGGTCTACGGAAAAGCCTACCTCGATCTCGACGCCACGGCCCGGGGGCCGCTCGACGAACTCGTCGTCCGCGGCAGCCTCGCCCTGCTGGGCGGCACGGACATCAGCTACGTCATGCAGGACTCGCCGATGGAGGTGAAAGAGCGGCCGCAGAACGTCGTGTCGTTCGTGTCGTTCCGCGACCTCGACGCGCAGGAGCCCTCCGAAGCGGCCCCGGCGGTCCGGATCGGCGGTATGGACGTGCTGCTGAACGTCGATATCAACAGCGACGTGAAGGCCGGCGTGGACCTCTCGGCCAGCGGCGATAACCGCATCGACCTCCAGGGCGGCGGCAACCTGACCTACACGATGAATCCGCTGGGCGACGTGAGCCTCTCGGGCAAATACGTCCTCTCGGGCGGCACCGTGCGCTACAACCCGCCGGTCATCTCGCAAAAGATCTTCAAGATCACCCCCGACGGCTACGTCGAGTGGGTGGGGAACATCGCCGACCCGGCCTTCAACATCACGGCCGTCGAGACCGTCCGGACCAACGTCTCCTCGAACGACCAGGATGCGCGCCCGGTGAACTTCGACATCTCGATCAACATCCGCAACACGCTCAACGACCTCGCGGTGAGCTTCGACCTCGCGGCCCCCGAGGACCTCACGCTGCAAAACGAACTGAACTCGCTCACGGCCGAACAGCGCGCCACGCAGGCGATGAACCTCCTGATATACAACACCTACACGGGTCCCGGATCGACGGGCAAAGCCTCCTCGGAGAACCCGCTCAACTCGTTCATCCAGAAGGAGCTCAACCAGTGGGCGCAGAACAATCTGAAAGGCGTCGATCTCTCGTTCGGCATCAACTCCTACGGCGAGGACGACCCCAACGGCCAGCGCACCGACTACTCCTACCGCCTTTCGAAGAGCCTGTTCAGCAACCGCGTGCGGGCGGTCATCGGAGGCAAGATCAGCACCGACGCCGATCCGTCGCAGAACCTCAAGGAGAACCTGATCGACGACATCTCGCTGGAATACATGCTCACCAAACGGGACAACATGTACCTGCGCCTGTTCCGCCACACGGGCTACGAGAGCATCCTCGAAGGCGAGATCACCGAGACGGGCGTGGGCTTCGTCATCCGCAAGAAACTGCTGCGCCTGGGCGACCTGTTCCGGCTGACGAAGCGCAGCACCGAAAAACGACAACGCAATGAGTCCGAAGAGCTTCCGAAATAGCGTCCTCCTGCTTGCGGCCGCCGCGCTGCTCGCAGCCTGCTCCACCACCCGGCGTCTGGGGGCGGGCGAGGTTCTGTACACGGGCGTGAAGAAAATCCGCATCGAACCCGACTCGGGCGTCGTGCTCTCCTCGGCCGCCGAATCGGCCGTGAAGGAGCCCCTCTCCGTGGCCCCGAACAACCCGCTTTACAGCCCCTATCTGCGCACGCCGCTGCCGATCGGCCTCTGGGCGTGGAACTATTTCTACACGCCGAAAGAAAAGGGATTCAAATACTGGTTCTACAAGCGGCTGGCCAAACAGCCCGTGCTGATCTCCAAGGTGCAGCCCGAACTGCGCACCCGGGTCGCCGAGCTGGTTCTCGAAAACTACGGCTATTTCGGCTCCCGGGCCTCGGACTCCCTGCTCCACCGCAAGCACGGCCGCAAGGCCAAGGTGAACTATACGCTCCGGATCGCGCCGCCGTTCCGCTACTCGGAGATCACCTACCCGGCGGTCGAAGGCGGGCTGAAACCCCTGATCGACAGTCTGCACGCCACCTCGCTGCTCCGCACGGGCGCGCAATACAACCTCGACACCCTCACGCTCGAACGGCAGCGCATCGCGCGGCTCCTGCGCAACCGGGGCTACTACTATTTCCGTCCGGAGTATCTGGAATACCTCGCCGACACAACGATCTCGCCGCAACGGGTCGCCGTGCGGCTGAACCTCAAACCGAACACCCCCGAGGTGGCCCTCAAACCCTATCGCGTGGGCGACATCACCGTCCGTCTGACCAACATCCGCCCCGGTCCGGCCGACACCCTCCGGCTGCGCAACGCCACGGTCATCGCCCAGCGTCCGATGAAGATACGGCCCGGAGTCCTCGCCCGGGCGCTCGCCCTCGAACCCGGCCAGCTCTTCACCGTCGATGCCCAGAGCCGCACGCAAACCAGCCTCAACAAACTGGGGATTTTCCGCTCGGTCAACCTGGGCGTCACGCCGCTCGACTCCCTGCGGGGCGCCGACACGCTCGACGTCACGCTCGACGCGCAGTTCGACTACCCGCTCGAAGCGGCCCTCGAAACCGACGTGACCACCAAGTCGAACAGCTTCATCGGCCCGGGCATCACCTTCAAGGTCAGCAACAACAACCTCTTCCGGGGCGGCGAGGTCCTCGCCCTGAAACTCAACGGCTCCTACGAATGGCAGACGGGCAACCGGAACTCCGGAGGCCGCTCCTCGCGGCTGAACTCCTACGAACTGGGGCTGAACGCCAATCTCAACATCCCGCGACTGCTGCTGCCGCACTCCATGACGCGGCGCATGCGCTATCCGGGAAGCACCTCGTTCCAGCTGGGCGTGGACCTGATGAACCGTCCCAGCTTCTTCCGGCTGATCGCCTTCAGCGGCTCGGCGGGCTACAATTTCCAGACCTCGCCTTACAGCCGCCACGCGCTGACGGTCTTCAAGCTCACCTATAACAAACTGCTGCACACGACCGAATCCTTCGATCAGACGATGGACGAGAACCCGGCCATCGCCATGAGCTTCCGCAACCAGTTCGTGCCGTCGATCGGCTATACCTACACCTTCGACAAGAGCTACGGCGCCACGGGCAACCGCCGTCTCTATTGGCAGAACAGCGTCACTTCGGCGGGCAATCTCCTCTCGGGCATTCTGCGGGCCTTCGGCGAACGCCAGCGCCAGCACCTCTTCGGCAACCGATTCTCGCAGTTCGCCAAGGAGGTGAGCGAATTGAAGTTCTACCACCGCATCGGCCGCCGCAACAACTGGCTGGCAACGCGCCTGCTCGTCGGCGTGGGCTACGCCTACGGCAACTCGGAGGTGATGCCTTACAGCGAACAGTTCTACATCGGCGGCGCCAACAGCATCCGGGCCTTCACGGTGCGTTCGCTGGGCCCCGGCAGCTACCGCCCGCCCCGCGACGACCGCAACGGATACCTCGACCAGACGGGCGATTTCAAACTGGAAGCCAACGTCGAATACCGCTTCGGGCTCCTCGGGAAGCTCGGCGGAGCCGTATTCCTCGACGCCGGCAACATCTGGCTGCTGAAGAACGACCCCAAACGCCCCGGCGCGGAGCTGAAATGGAAGGGCTTCCTGAACGAGATCGCCTTGGGCACGGGCTTCGGACTGCGTTATGACATCAGCGTTCTGGTCATCCGCGCCGACCTCGGCATCGGCCTGCACACGCCCTATCCGAATCCGGACAAAAAGGGTTATTACAACATCTCCAGCTTCAAGGACGGCCTGGGCTTCCACCTGGCCATCGGCTATCCTTTCTGACCCGCCCCCGCCCCGCCCAAGGCCGGGATTCCACCCGGACCGGACGCCCGCCAGCGCCCGGTCCGGGCTCTTTTTCACAGGGCCGGAGCATCGCATTTTGCAATATTCCATCTCAATTTACAATTAAATTTTATAAATTAATACCAAGCCTTGGGATTAGAATTGCCCATACAGTATCTAAACCGGATTTTTGTTTTATGAACATGAACACAACAGGACCAGCACAACCACGGCATCCGTCGGGGGCTCCGACCGTGCCGATCCGAACCTAACCGACCCATAGTCGCTGCCGCCCTCTTCGTACATACGTGGTTTTTGCCGGCCAAGAATTTCAAACCCTAAAAAACGGAGAACCATGTACGTACCCGATCACCTGAAACTGCGCATCGCACTCGCACGACAGCTCAAAGCCTTCTATTACGAAGACGGAAACTCCAGCCGCAACCGCAAACGGATTTACAGGGCATACGGCAAATACCTCGGAACGACCTACGACACCTTTCTCAACTACCTCAAGGAAGGGAAATACGACCTTTCGGGGATAAAACTCGCACCGCATATCGTGGCGACGACGGCGCTGCTCGAACCGATCAGGACGGCCTGCGAACGGCTCTACGCCCGACGCCCGAACGCCTTATGGACGCTTCCCGAGATCGCCGCCGAGGTTCTCGCCGTCCTGCACAAGGAGGCCGAAGAGGGGAAGCCGGTCCGGAAGCTCCGCATCTACTGATCCCGACAGGCCGACGGCCGCTCCGCCCCTGCCCGTTCCGATGCAAAACCGGTCCGGCACAGGGCTTTCCGCAGAAAATCGGGTCTCCATTTGCAGAATCAGGAAATATTGCGTATTTTTGGGGCACCTTTCGGAAAGATGCAGGAGTGGTTGAACTGGCCCGCCTGGAAAGCGAGTAAACCCCTAAAGGGTTTCAGGGGTTCGAATCCCCTTCTTTCCGCAAAATTGATTTCCAAACAAAAGGTTGCATAAAGTGCAACCTTTTTTGTTTTAGGAGCGGCGCAAATTCATTTGCAGACGTGTCCAAAAACAAAAAAAGAACCTCCCCAAAAGGGAGGCTTTCGTTTGGAAATCAGTTTTGCAGGGACGCCTCCGGCAGGACCGGGGAGAGGCGAAGCGGCACGCAGCGCCAGCGGAGTGAAGCGAGCCAATCCCCCGACCACCAATCAGCAGAACCAAAGATCGACGAGCGCAGCAAAGTCAATTTCCCAAGACTTCGCTCTTTCCTACCGGATAAAACTCGTCGCCACCCGCTCTTCGGGCTCCGGACGCCCCTCCCCGGCCAGCAGCCCCGCGCGAAGCACGCGCGCCATGTTGCGCGCCAGCACCCGCATCGTCTGCAATCCTTCGGCATCCTGCGCCGCCTCGCCGGGCAGCCGTCCGTGGACGCTGTTCCAATACTGCGACGAGACGACAAGCATGTTCGAGATCGTGAAATACTTGTTCAGCCGGTCGAACGTCGCACTCGCCCCGCCCCGGCGGCAGACGGCGACCGCAGCCGCAGGCTTGTAGGCCAGCAGGCTCCCGCAGGAGTAAAACAGCCGGTCGAGCAGCGCGCACAGCGATCCGTTCGGCCCGGCGTAGTAGACCGGCGACCCGACCACGAGGGCGTCGGCCCCGGCGAGTTTTTCACGCACTTCGTTATAAAGCGCGTCGTTGAAGACGCAGCGGCCCAGCTCCGTGCATTTCCCGCAGGCGATGCACCCCTGCACGGCCCGCGTGCCGATCGACACGATCTCGGCCCCGATGCCCTCGTCGCGGAGCGTGCGGGCCACTTCCGAAAGCGCGATGAAGGTGTTCCCCTCGCGCCGGGGGCTTCCGTTAATAAGCAGTACTTTCATGACAGCTATTTTTAATAAAGACACTCCCTGCACTTACCGCGCCGGAGACACGGCATTTCATCTATTAATGAAAAAGGGGGATTCTTTCGAACCTCCCTCACTCTCAAACCTAACCGGAAATTACTCGGCCTTCTCGCAGCAGGGTTTCTCGGCGCAGGTTTTCGTCGAATCGCACTTCTCGGCGCAGCAAGCCTTCGTCGAGTCGCATTTCTCGGCGCAGCAGGCAGCAGCTTCGGTCGTGGCGGCAGCCTCGGCGGCGGCATTGTCAGCGGCCTTCTTGTTCGAATTGCCACAGCAGCTTACCATAGCGACGGCAGCCATGACGACAACAAAAGAGAAAATCTTTTTCATAGCGCTAAATGTTTAGAAATTAGTTGTTCTGTAACGCCGCAAAGATAGATATTCGCCCGAAATAAGCAAAGAAAAAACGCATATTTTTCAAAAACGGGCTTTTTCAGTCCAAAAGGTTCGAAATCGGGAACTCCTCGTTTTTCAGGAACGCCTTCGGAAAAGTCCCCGTCACGCGGCCTTTCAGGATCACGGCCTCCTCGTTGCTCAGGCAGTCCCCGACCGAAACGACGAAATAGGGGATCTTGTAATCCATGTAGACCTTCACGCCCGGATAGGTCTCTTCGAAGAGTTTCTGGGCGGCGAAAGCCCCGTTGCGGGCCTCGGGTCCGTTGTCCGAGAAGATGCAGACGCGGAAGCCGCGCACCCGCAGCTGCTGTCCGGCGCGCACGGCCTCGGCCACGGCGCGCGCGGCGTCGCCGTGCTCCGCGACGGTCACCTGCGCCCGGCCGAAAAAGGCGGTGCCGGCGACGGGTTCGGCCAGACGCTGTTTGAAAGCGTCGAGCGACTGCGCGCGGAGCGAAACGGCCGCACACAGGAGCATCAGGATAAGGATCGACAATCTGCGCATCACTTCAATTTGTTTTTAACGTCCTGCAACGTCAGGCCAAAGGTATTCAAAAAATCCGACAACGGCATCCTGTCGCGCGAAATTTTTACGGGCGCCGGGCCTCCGCGCCCCTCCAGGGCATAGGCGATGCCGACCTGCGAAAGGTCTCCCGCCTCGACTTTCCGGAGCAGCACGTAGAGCGCCAGCGGATCGGAGATTTTCACCCGCCACAGCGTCCGGAAGCTGCCCGTCGTGCGCCGGGGCACCTCGACCGGCTCGCGCAGCACGACCGTCCCCACACGCCCGTCGGCGTAGTAAACATCGATTTCGGCCGTTTCGAGCTGCAACTTGTAGCCCGTGTTGTTCATCACCCGCACGACGATCTCGGCGCCGGTCAGCCCCTGGCGTTCGATCTTCTCGATCCCCTCGAAGCGGATGTTGCGCTGCGCCTTCTCGACGGCCTTGCGGCACGAAGCCGCCGACACAGCAACAGCCAGCAGCAACAGGTATAACAGAAACTTTCTCATCGCTCTCCTATATATATCTGCGCAATCCCGCAACTCTGGCTCTTCGCCCGGCAGTTCCGGAACCCCGCCTTTTCCATCATCCCCAGAAACTCCGCCGGAGCGGGGAACTCCCCCACCGAAGCCGGCAGATACTCGTAGGCCCTTTTGTCGCGCGACACCAGTCCGCCGATGCGGGGCAGTATCTTGTAGGAGTAGAACTCGTACAGCGCCCGGAACACCCGGTTGCGGGGCCGCGAGAACTCCAGGATAACGACTTTGCCCCCGGGCCTTATCGTGCGGGCCAGTTCACGGAGCCCGGCCGCGAGGTCGCCGAAATTGCGCACCCCGAATGCGACGGTCGCCGCATCGACCGAGGCGTCGGCCACCTCCAGATGTTCGGCATCGCCCCGTTCGAGGACGATGCGGCTGTCCAGCCCCCGGGCCTCGACCTTGCGGCGCGCCACGGCGAGCATCTCCTCCGAAAGGTCCACGCCCATCACCTGCACGTCGCGGATGCGCCGCGCCAGGGCGATCGCCAGGTCGCCCGTGCCGGTCGCCACGTCGAGTATGCGGCGGGGATTCGCACGCCGCACCTCGTTCACCGCACGGCGGCGCCAGATGCGGTCGATGTTCACCGAAAGCGTATGGTTCAGCAGGTCGTACCGCGGCGCGATGTTGTCGAACATCTCGCGGACCTCCTCCTTCTTGGTCTGATCTGTGTTGTAGGGTTTCATTCGTATCTTATCGTTTCTTCGGGTTTCACGCCGGACACCACGGCCGTCGGGATCACCAGCAGGGCGACGATCGCGGCGACGAACCCGGCGTTCAGCGCCAGCCACCATCCCCATCCCAGCGACACGGGCACCTCCGAGAGCAAGTAGCCCTCCGAACTGAGTTTTATCAAATGGGTCCACTTCTGCACCAGACACAGCCCCAGCCCGACGGCGTTGCCCCACGCCAGTCCCCGCAGCGTGACGAAGCCCGCCCGCCAGAGGAAGATGCGCCGCAGTTCGCCGCTGCGCATCCCGAGAGCCTTCAGCAGACCGATCATGCGCGTGCGTTCGAGCACCAGAATCAGCAGCGCCGAGGCCATGTTGAAGAAGGCCACGACCAGCATGATGACGATGATCACCGCGGCGTTCACGTCGTGGGCTTTCAGCCAGTCGAAGATATTGGCGTAACGCTCCGTGACGCTCGTCACCGCGAGGTTCTCCGTTCCCTCCGCCTCGTCGTAGAGCAGCGTGCGGCCCAACGTGCGGGCGAAGGCGCCGGCGTCGCGCAGGTCGCGGGTCCGGATCTCGTAACCGGAGATCTCGTCCGGCCCCCAGTCCGAAAGCCGCTGCACGTTGCGGATGTCCGTGACGACCACCATGCCGTCCATCTCCTCCATCCCCGAGGCGTAGACGCCCGCCACCTTGAACCGGTCGCGGCGGGGCATCTCGCCCGGCTCGACGAAGAGCATCTCGACCTTGTCGCCCACCCCTAACAGCAGCCTGTCGGCCAGCGAACGCGACAGCAGGATGTCTTTCGTGCGCACCGAATCGCCCACGCGGGGCAGCTCGCCTTCGACGAGCCACTCGCGGAAATAAGACCAGTCGTAATCCCCCTCGACGCCTTTGAGCATCACCTCGCCCACGGCGTCGGCCGTGCGCACGATGCCGCCCTTCACGGCGTAGGGGGCCATCGCCTCGAACCCTTCGGTCGCGCGGATCAGCTCCTCGAGGTGTGCGCTGCGGTGCACGGGTTCCGAATCGAGGGCGTTGACACCCCGCACGTCGGTCACCGAGACGTGGGCGGCGAAGCCCGTCATCTTGTGCGCCACCTCGCGTTTGAACCCCATGATGACGGCCATCGCAAGGATCATCACAGCCGCGCCCACAGCCACCGACACCACGGCGATACGCTCCATCACCCCGGGTTTGTTCTCCGGGGAGGGCTTCGCCATGCGGCGTGCGATGAAAAAAGCGAGATTCATGGCAGCGGTTTTGCAGAAAATTTATGCAAAGAAACACATAAATTTCGTATTTCGGGTGTCGTAACGACACTTTTGTTTTACAAAGCCCCCGCAATCCGGTTTTGGAACAGCCCGGCTTTTTTGTACCGATTAACATCGTAACGACACTTATCATCCGGGAAGTATTTCGAAACCGCTCGTTTTTTCCTATCTTTGCGGCAAACAAAGGGTTCGATATGAAAAAGGAAGCTCTTATTACGGGTGCGACATCGGGCATCGGACGCGCCACGGCGCTGCGGCTTGCGAAAGAGGGGTATGCCGTCACGGCCACCGGACGGCGTGCCGAACGCCTCGCGGCGCTGAAAGCCGAGATCGAAGCCGCGGGAGGCCGCTGCACGACGCTCGCGTTCGACGTGCGCTCCGAAGAGGAGGTGCGCCGGAATCTCGAACCGCTCGAGAGGGTCGATCTGCTGGTCAACAACGCGGGACTGGCCGCCGGGCTGGAACACATCGACCTGGGAGACACCAGCGACTGGGACGCCATGATCGACACCAATGTCAAGGGGCTGCTCTACGTCACGCGCGTCATCGCCCCGAAGATGGTCGCCGCGGGCGGCGGCCACATCTTCAACATCGGCTCGATCGCCGGAACCGAAGCCTACGAGAACGGTGCGGTCTACTGCGCCTCGAAGCACGCCGTGCACGCCATTTCGCAGTCGATGCGCGCCGACCTGCTGTCGGCCGGGATCAAGGTTACGGAGATCCGCCCGGGGATGGTCGAGACGGAGTTTTCCGAAGTCCGCTTCCACGGCGACAAGGAGCGCGCCGATGCGGTCTACGCGGGCGTCGAACCCCTCACCGGCGACGACATCGCCGAAGCGATCGCATGGGCCGCACAATTACCCGCGCATATGAACGTTAATGATATGGTACTGATGCCCGCCCGACAGGCCGGAGCCTATTACACGTACCGCAAAACAAAATAGAGAACGCTATGACATTTCCTATGATTACACTGCTCCAGGCAGGTTATTACGCAGAGCCCCACGCCGCGCGCTACGACGCCGCGACGATGGGCATGTTCGTGCTGATCATCGCCATCGGCATCGTCGGCTTCATCGTGCAGGCGCGCCTGCAATCGGTGTTCAAGAAATATTCGAAGGTGCAGTTCCCGGGCGGCCTGACCGGCGCCGAGGTCGCCGAAAAGATGCTGCGCGACAACAACATCCACAACGTGAAAGTGACGCACGTGAGCGGCCACCTCACCGACCATTTCAATCCGCAGACGATGACCGTCAACCTGAGCGACTCGGTCTACTCTTCGACGAGCGTCGCAGCGGCGGCCGTCGCAGCCCACGAGTGCGGCCACGCCGTGCAGCACGCGCAGGGCTATGCGCCGCTGGTGCTGCGTTCGCAGCTGGTTCCCGTCGTGCAGTTCGCCTCGTCGGCCGCCACGTGGGTCATCATCCTGGGCCTCGTGATCCTGGCCTCGACGCAGAACGAACTCCTCTGCTGGATCGGCGTGGGCATGATCGCCATGTCGGCGGTCTTCTCGCTCGTCACGCTGCCCGTGGAGTACAACGCCTCGGCCCGCGCCCTGGAGTGGCTCCAGGTCAGCCGCACGATGCAGGGCGCACAGCTCGCACAGGCCAAGGAGGCCCTCTCGTGGGCGGCCCGCACCTACCTCGTGGCAGCGCTGAGCGCCATCGCCTCGGTCCTCTACTACGTCTTCCTGATCCTCGGACGGCGCGACTGACCCGGCGATGAACTCCCCCGAAAAAGACTTCACCCACCGCAGCTGGCTGGCGACCGCGGCGCTTATCGCAGTGCTCGCAGCCGTCAGCTTCATTCCCCCGCAGAGCATCGGGAGCGTCAAACTGCGCCGCGCCAACATCCTCTCGGATGTCCTCGTCTTCAACGATGCAGCGGCGGCCGAACCCGCCGCCGAACCCGTACTCTTCGACGAGGAGGATTTCCACATCGACCTCGAAGCCGTCGCCGAACGCATCGAGGCCGACACCGCCCCGCGTGAAACGCAGGCCACCTATCGGTGGATCATCCCGCGGGACAGCCTCCGCGGCCCGCGGCCCGAACCCGACCCGGCGCGCCTCACCGCGACGCCCGTTCCGATCGAGGATTACAGCGACAGCGGCCGCATCCGCGCCTTCTGCGACACGCTGCTCAACGCCCGGCGTCCGGTGCGCATCGCCTTCCTCGGCGACTCGTTCGTCGAGGGCGACATCCTCACCGCGGACCTGCGCGAACAACTCCAGACGGCCTTCGGGGAGCGGCCCGGCGGCGGTGCGGGATTCGCCCCGATGGCCTCGCCGCTGACGGCCTTCCGGCGCACGATCAAAACCCAGTCGAAAGGCTGGACGACCTACAACATCATGCAGCGCAAAGCCGCCCCGGAGAACCTGCGCAACCATTTCTACATCTCGGGATGGGTCAGCCAGCCCGCGGCGGGGGCATCGACCCGCTGGGAGAACACCGACTACCGCAAACTGCTCGACTCGTGCGACGGAGCGCGCATCTTCTTCCTCTCGCCCCACGACAGCCGCGTCGAGGTGACGCTCAACGACACCCTGCGCCGCGCGTTCGACATCACGGGCGACGCCGCCGTGCGTCAGATCGAGGTTTCGGCCCCGCACGTCCGCTCGCTCGCCTTCAAGGTGCTCTCCGGCACGGAGGGCTTCATCGGCTACGGCGCGATCTTCGAAGGCGGCGGCGTGGTGGTCGATAACTACTCGGTGCGCAGCAACAACGGTCAGGCGATGTTCTGGACCAACCCCTCGGTCAACGCCCGGATCAACGCCCTCACGGGCTACGATCTGGTGATCCTCCAATACGGGCTCAACATCATGCAGTCGGGCGTGAAGAGCTACACCAACTACGCGGCGCAGATCGAGAAGATGGTGGCCTTCGTCCGGAGCTGTTTCCCCCGCGCCGCGGTGCTGGTGCTGGGCGTCAGCGACCGTTCGACGAAGACCGACGCGGGCTTCGAACCGATGGACGCCATCCCCTACATGCTCGACGTTCAGCGCCAGGCGGCCCGGAACACGGGCGCGGCCTTCTGGCCCACGTGCGACGCCATGCGCGCACAAGGGGGCATGGAGCAGTTCGTGAAGAACGGCTGGGCCGGCAAGGACTACACCCATATCAACTACGCCGGCGGACGCCGCGTGGCGTGGGCACTGTTCGACGCCCTCAACGCCGAAGCCTGCGCGCTCCATGCCGAACAACGGGCCGCCGAACTGCGCCGGCAGACCGAAGCCGCCGTGCTCGACTCCCTGCAAAAGGCGCGCATCGAACGCAGCCTGCTGCCCGCCGCAGCCCCCGAACCGCTTAAACCGCCGATACGATGACGCTTCCCGCGACAGACGGATTCTGGGACAAAGTGCTGGCTCTGCTGACCTACGACGCCTCGTCGCCGCTGATCTTCAGCAGCGGGCTGTTTCTCTTCCTATTCGCGGGGTTCCTGCTCGTTTACAGCGCCTTCCGCCGCGCACCGATGGCCCGCATCGTCTATGTCATCGCCTTCTCGCTCTACTTCTACTACAAGTCGAGCGGCATCTATTTCCTGCTGCTGGTCTTCGCCGCGGCGAGCGATTTCCTGATCGCGCGCGGCATCTTCCGCACCCGCTCCAAAAGTCTGAAACGCTGGCTGATGGTGCTGAGCGTAGCCGTCAACCTCGGCATGCTCGGCTACTTCAAGTACACCAACTTCTTCATCGACATCTCCAACCAGCTGTTCGGGCAGGGATTCCTGCAATTCCGGAACATCTTCCTGCCGGTCGGCATCTCGTTCTTCGTCTTCCAGTCGATGAGCTACACCATAGACATCTACCGCGGCCAGCTGAAACCCCTGTCGAACTGGCTCGACTATCTCTTCTATCTGTCGTTCTTTCCGCAGTTAGTGGCCGGCCCGATCGTCCGGGCCCGGGACTTCATTCCCCAGATCCGGCAGAATCCGATCGTCGTCACCCGCGAGATGTTCGGCACGGGCGTCTTTCTGATCCTCACGGGTCTGTTCAAGAAGGCGATCATCTCGGACTACATCTCGCTCAATTTCGTTGACCGCATCTTCGACGAACCCCTGCTCTACTCCGGATTCGAGTGCCTGATGGGCATTTACGGCTACGCGCTGCAAATCTACTGCGACTTCTCGGGCTATTCGGACATGGCCATCGGCATCGCCCTGCTGCTGGGATTCCGCTTCCCGAAGAATTTCGACGCCCCCTACAAGTCGGCGACGATCACCGAATTCTGGCGGCGGTGGCACATCTCGCTCTCGTCGTGGCTGCGCGACTACCTCTACATCTCGCTGGGCGGCAACCGCAAGGGCCGCATCCGGACCTACGGCAACCTGCTGCTGACGATGCTGTTAGGCGGACTGTGGCACGGCGCGGCCGTGCGCTTCATCCTCTGGGGCGGGCTTCACGGCGCGGCGCTGGCCCTGCACAAACTGTGGATGTCGGTCGTTCCGGGCGCCAAGGCCACCGGGGCCCAGATGCACTGGTGGAGCCGTGCGGCGGGCATCTTCCTCACGTTCAACATCGTCTGCTTCGGGTGGCTGATGTTCCGCGCCGAGTCGATGCAGACCGTTCAGCTGATGCTGCACCAGATTTTCGAGAACTTCAACGCCCCGATGATTCCGCAGGTGCTGGCGGGCTATGCCGCCGTCTTCGCGCTGATCGCCGCTGGCTACGTCCTCCACCTGCTTCCGGGCCGGGTGGACGCCCTGGCGCAGCGGATCGTGGTCCACGCGCCGCTGGTGCTGCAAGTGGTGATGGCCGCGGCGATGATCTGGTGCGTCATGCAGATCAAATCCAGCGACATACAGCCGTTTATCTATTTCCAATTCTAAGTGACCGATGTACGACTTCGACCATCAACTGTTTCTCGACCTGAATTTCGACGGCGGCCCCTGCATGGACCACCTGATGCTGACCGTCTCGGGTACGGCGATGTGGCTTCCGCTCTATGCGCTGATTCTGTGGCTCGTCTGGCGGCGCAGCGGATGGCGCGGCGTCATCGTCTTCACGGTGCTGATGATCGCGGCGCTGGCCCTCGCGGACATGGTTTCGGGCATGTTCAAGAGCAACGGAGTGCTGGGCGGCCTGCTGCCGGGCTTCGAGCCGCGCTGGCGGCCGATGTTCACCCCCTCGCTCGAAGGGCTGGAGATCGCTCCCGACTCGCTGCGGGCGCTGCGCATGGCCGGCACGCCCGGCGACTGGACGGTCCACGTTCCGGTCGAAGCCGTGAGCGGCCGCTACGGAACAGTCTCGGCCCATGCGGCGACGATCGTCGCGCTGACCGTGCTGTCGGCGGCGGCGATTCGCCGGCGGTGGTTCACGGCGCTGATGCTCTTCTGCACCGTACTGATCTGCTATTCGCGCATCTACCTGGGCAAACACTTCCCGATGGACCTCGTGTGGGGCACGCTCGTCGGGGCGGCACTCGGATGGGCCGCATACCTGGCCTACCGGACACTGTCCTGCCCAAAAAAGGAGCTGCGATAGCAGCTCCTTTCCGTTTCCGCCGGGATCAGAATCCCCAATCGGCAGGAACCGGCGTCCGGCTCTTCACTTCGTCCGGAACGTCCGGGAAGAACTTCATGTCCATCTTCTCCTCGATAAAGGAGACCGGAACGGCAATCGCCCGCAGCTGCGCTTTCGTACCCGCTCCCGTTTCGGAATCGGCCAAATCGCTGTGCGTAAAGGTCTCGACCCAGAAACCCACGGCCTGCAATTCGTCGGCCGTGCAGTCGGCGATCCGCTTTTTCGTGTTGCCGGCCTTCGTGCGCAGCATGATCTTCCACTGATGCGTCGGCATGATGCACTCTTTCTGCTTCGGATCGGTCGTCGCCTCGCTGTAATTCGAAGAGTCGAAATCCTTCCAGTTGTCGTGCTCATAATAACATCCCGCCACCACGAAGAGCGTATCGGCCACGCGGTTGATATTCGTCGAGTTATCATCGGCTGTGATGTCGTTATTCCGATTGCTGCTGCCCGAAATCACGGCCTCGATACAGCTCCAAACCGTTCCGAAGGTCGATGCCGTTTTATTGGGCTGCGGGGCGATATTGGTCGGATAGAAGGTCTGCCTGTTGATTTCGGAGTCCCTGCCTCCGCGCTCGCGCGACATGCAGAGATGGCCTTTCGTCCAACTGCCGCTCAGACCGAGCGTCGTCCGGATGGTATTGTTCGACCAATACTGATACGGGTCCGTCCCGCCCGCTCCGTCGCTCTGGTAGATTTTCGACTGATACGCCGCATCGAGCCGGGGATCGGGAGCCCAGGGATCGGGGGTCGTCCGTCCGTAACCGCCCTCGCCGTAGCAGTCGGCCAGCGGATAGGCCACCCAAATCGGATTGTGGCGCCGCGTGTCGTAACAATAGGAGTAGTTGCGCACGGTTTTGCGCGAACTGACCGTCGTGGTCCAATGCGTATAGAACGCATAGTCGCCCGAAACGGCCGCCGCGTCCTTCGAAGGCTGCACCCAGTTGGAGGCCAACTCCGGGAAACGGTAGGCCGTGTAGAGTATCTCCACGCTCTGCGTCTTGGCCCCGGGGCCTTCGCCGGCCGTGACGGTCAGCGTGCAGCGCACCCCTTCGGGAGCGGCCGTAACGGTGATCGTGCCGTCGCCCGTACCCGAAGCGGGCGAAAACACGAGCGCCGGATCGGAACATGACGCGCTCCACGAAGCGTTGGAGGTCACCGTGATGCGGTTGGTGCCCGCAGGGTCGAAGCGCAGGTCGGCGGGAGCGAGCGAAAGCGTCACTTCGGCAGAAGCCGCGGCGCGGGTCACGGTGATGGTTTTGCCGGAGGCCTTGCCCGCAGCGGTGCGCACCCCGACTTCGACGGACGTTCCCCGGGGCATGTCCAGCACCCGGAAGGTCCCGTTGCCGACGCCCGCCGAAGGATCGACCGTCACGGCCGCCGAGGCAGGCTCCCAATAGACCTGCCACGCGCCGTTGGCCATCACGCGGACGGCATTGTTGGCGGCGTCGGTTTCGTCGAAGGTGAAAGATTCGGATTCGACGGCGGCATAGGAGTCGTCCGAAGAGTCGTCACCGCCGCAGGAGGCGAAAAACAGCAGACAGCCCAAAAGAATCCCTATAACCCGCGGGGGGGGGTAATTCAGCCGATTGCGAAAAAAGGAGTCGAGTTGTTTCATAGACTGGCATTTAATTAGACACAACGGACAAATTTAATCATTCCGGGAAAATAAACAAACAAAAAAACGGTTTCGGGACAGGGAGGGCAGAGGAATGGCGAAACAGTTGCTATTTTGCCCATTTTTCACTAATTTTGCGGGGTTGCACGAGAAAACATCAAAAACATACGATATGGCACTCGAACTCAGCGAACAGGAACAGCTTCGCAGACAGTCGCTCACGGCGCTCCGTGAATTGGGCATCGAGCCCTACCCCGCCGCCCGCTACGAGGTGACGGCCACGGCGCGCGAGATCGCCGACAACTACGACGACACCGAAAAGAATTTCCAGGAGGTGCGCATCGCCGGCCGCATCATGTCGCGCCGCATCATGGGCAGCGCCTCGTTCTTCGAACTGCAAGACCACACGGGCCGCATTCAGGTCTACATCCGCCGCGACGACGTATGCCCCGAAGGCGATCCGACGCTCTACAACACGGTCTTCAAGAAACTGCTCGACATCGGCGACTTCGTGGGCATCGAGGGCTTCGCGTTCCGCACCAACACCGGCGAACTGTCGGTGCACTGCCGCCGGTTCACCGTGCTGTCGAAGTCGATCCGCCCGCTGCCCGTCGTCAAGGAGAAGGACGGCAAGACGTTCGACGCCTTCACCGACCCGGAGGTGCGCTACCGCCAGCGGTATCTGGACCTGATCGTCAACCCGCAGGTGAAGGAAACCTTCGTCCGCCGCGCCAAGATCATGGCCACGATGCGCGAATTCTTCAATTCGAAGGGCTACATCGAAGTCGAGACCCCGATCCTGCAACCCATTCCGGGCGGCGCATCGGCGCGTCCGTTCATCACGCACCACAACTCGCTCGACATAGACCTCTACCTGCGCATCGCCACGGAGCTCTACCTCAAAAAGCTGATCGTCGGCGGATTCGACGGCGTGTACGAGTTCGGCAAGAACTTCCGTAACGAGGGCATGGACCGCACGCACAACCCCGAGTTCACGTGCATGGAGATCTACGTGGCCTACAAGGACTACCTCTGGATGATGGAGTTCACCGAGCAGATGCTCGAACGGGTGGCCGTGGCCGTGAACGGCACCACGGAGCTGACGATCGACGGCAAGGCGATCTCGTTCAAGGCCCCGTTCCGCCGCCTGACGATGACCGACGCCATCCGCGAAAAGACCGGCTACGACATCACGGGCCGCACGGAAGAGGAGCTGCGCGAAGCCTGCAAGCGACTCAACGTCGAGGTGGACGAAACCTACGGCAAAGGCAAGCTGATCGACGCCATCTTCGGACAGTACTGCGAGGAGGAGCTCATCCAGCCCACCTTCATCACGGACTATCCGCGCGAGATGTCGCCGCTGTGCAAGCGCCACCGCTCGAATCCCGACCTGACGGAGCGTTTCGAACTGTTCGTCAACGGCAAGGAGCTCTGCAACGCCTACTCCGAGCTGAACGACCCGATCGACCAGCTGGAGCGTTTCCAGGAGCAGCTGCGGCTCTCGGAGAAGGGCGACGACGAAGCCATGTTCATCGACATGGATTTCGTGCGCGCGCTGGAATACGGCATGCCGACCTGCTCGGGAATGGGCATCGGCATCGACCGTCTGACGATGTTCATGACGAACCAGCCGTCGATTCAGGACGTGCTGTTCTTCCCCCAGATGCGCCCCGAAAAGAAGGTCGTGAGCGATCCCGCAGAGGCTTACACCGCCGTCGGAGTGCCTGAAGAGTGGATTCCGGTGATTCAGAAGATGGGTTACCTCACCGTCGAGTCGCTGAAAAAACTCGCCCCCGGGAAGTTCTTCAACGACCTGTGCGGATTCAACAAGAAGAACAAACTCGGGCTGAAAGCCCCCTCGATCGACGAGGTCAAGAAATGGTGCGCGGAATAGAACTGATTCACTATAAAACATTTAGGAAAATGAGAAAGAAAATTGTTGCCGGCAACTGGAAGATGAACACGCTTCCCGCCGAAGGTGTCGAACTGGCCAAAGGCGTCGCAGCAGGCCGCGGAGAGGTTTGCTCGTGCGTGAATTTCATCGTATGCCCGCCGTTCACCCACCTGTCGATGGTCGCCGAAGCCCTGAAGGGTTCGGATATCGCTCTCGGAGCGCAGAACTGCGCCGCGGAGGCCAAAGGCGCCTATACGGGCGAAGTCGCCGCGTCGATGATCGCCGCGCTGGGCTGCAAGTACGTGATCCTCGGCCACTCGGAGCGCCGCCAGTACTACGGCGAGACCTCCGAGACGCTCAACAAGAAGATGGCGCAGGCTTATGCCAACGGACTGGTTCCCATCTACTGCGTAGGCGAGAACCTCGAAGAGCGCGAGGCCGGCAAGCACTTCGACGTGGTGAAAGCCCAGATCGAGGAGGTGGTTTACAACCTCACCGCAGAGCAGTACAAGGAGCTGGTGATCGCTTACGAGCCCGTGTGGGCCATCGGCACCGGCAAGACCGCAACGGCCGAGCAGGCACAGGAGATCCACGCCTACATCCGCGAGGTACTGGCTACCAAATTCGGCGCCGCAGCCCAGGAGACGGCGATTCTTTACGGCGGTTCGTGCAAGCCTTCGAACGCAGCCGAGATCTTCGCCAAAGAGGATGTTGACGGCGGTCTGATCGGCGGCGCAGCCCTCAAAGCCGAGGATTTCCTCGCCATCGGCAAGGGATTCTCGAAGTAATCCGCACGCCCTGCAAGGCAAATCCCCGATCCTTTTCGGATTGGGGATTTTTCATGGCGCCCGTCCCGAAGCGGATGCGGCGAGACAGCCCCACGGTTCCGACGCCGCGCACAGAAAGCCGACGCCCCGGGCACAGATGTTCAGCCACGGCACCGGAGAACTGCGTTTCCGGCTTGTGCATTCGGCCGCAAATCGCTATCTTTGTATCATAAACCCGCGCTCGGGCAGACGGTCTCCGGACCCCGGACCTGCCCGGCCGAAAACCGATTCCATGAAAATGAAACACATCTTCATCCTCCTGCTGGCCGCGATCTCCATAACGGCCTGCAACCGCACCGCCAACGCCGGCGGCGAAACCCTGACGGTCGATGAACTGCTCGCAGACGCCGACGCTCTGGTGGGCGACACCGTACGTGTGGAAGGGCTCTGCGTCAGCACCTGCGGCCACGGCAGCACCCACATCACCCTTATGGGCAGCGACACGACGCAAGTGATCGAAGCGCTGGCCGACGAACGCATGCAGTCATTCGATCCGCTGATCTCCAACCGCACGGTAGCCGTCGAAGGTGTTGTGGCGGAACAGCGTGTCGAACTGCCGTTCCTCGACGACTGGGAGATGCGCCTCGACGCCAGCATCGAGGGCGGTAAAGGCAATCCCGAAGCCGTAGCGGTGCTCAAAGGGCAGATCCGCGAACTCCGCGACTCGATCGCCGCCCGCCGTGCACGCGAAGGCAAGGAGTATTGGAGCATTTACCGCATCGAAACGTTCGCCTGCCATGCAATCGACGACGAAGCCGGGCGCTAAACGAGGCTCGCAGATTCGCCGGTGGGCGCGGATCATCCACCGCGACCTTTCCTACTTTTTCGCAGGCGTGGTGGTGGTTTACGCCGTATCGGGCATCGTGCTGAACCACAAACGCGACTTCAACAGCAACTATTCGGTCCGCCGCACGGAATTGCAGATGCCGGGCACCTATCCCTCCCCGGCCGAAACCAGCCGAGAGCAGGCCGAAGAGCTGCTCCGCGCAGCCGATCCCGAAGCGCGCTACGTGAAGCACTACGCCAGCGGCGAACAGCGGGTAAAGGTTTTCGTCGCAGGGGGCTCCGTACTCGAAGTGGACATGCAGAACGGCCGGGCGGTCTACGAAAAGCTGACCAAAAGGCCCGTCATCAGTTCGATGAACCGTCTGCACTACAACCCCAACCGGTGGTGGACCCGTTTTTCCGACATTTTCGCCGCATCGCTGCTCGTCATCACGCTCACGGGGCTGGTGATGGTTCCGGGGCGCAACGGACTGCGGGGCCGGGGAGGCATCGAACTCGCGGCGGGCATCGCCGTGCCGATCCTCTTCCTGCTCTTCCTGTAAAGCACGCCGGGACAAGACACGAAACGGGGCGGTCGTTCGATACGACCGCCCCGCTGTTTTCAGGACCGAACCGCTTACGCTCCGGCCTGCGTTACTTTCATGCGGAAAAGTTCGACACCCTCCGCACCCGTCACGATGATGTCCAGCTTACGCTCGGCACCTGTTTCGTTCTTATCCGCAGAGATCGGCCAGTTGGCGCCTGATTCCGTGCCGTGCAACCAGCTCGTCTCGGGATTGGCAATTTCCGTCATAGTGCCGGGTTCGACGATCTTCAGATCGAACTTACCCTCGGCTTTGATATAAAAAACCTCGCGCGATGCCATGCCGCCGGCCGCTGCCAGATTGACTGCATAAGGCGATTCGACAGGAATAGGTTCCCAATCGGAACTCTCATCACCCTCACGGCTGACAACGACGCTCGTAGCATAATCCTTGCTCTCAGGAACCTGCTGCATGACATAAATCTGAACAGGATCGGCATTACCGGCCGTGAGTTCGATCACCCACCCCGACTGCATTTCACCCATAGTATTGGGATAAAACGTAATGGTCAGTTCCTCGCCACTCTTGCCCTCCTCGGGAAAAATGCCGAAATAAGTACAATAAGCCTCGTCGTCTCCCATCATGGAGGTCAGCGTTGCAGTCCACTTCTCGGCCGTCGTGGTCACCGGAATCTGAATCTGTTCGAAATCGCCCGATCCCATCACACCCATAGCGTACTCTTCGGGAATCGACAATTTATCCTGTTCAGGGACGTTAGCCTCTTGAGTCACGGTGAACTCCACGGGAGTTACCGTTCCGGCCGAAATACGGTATTTGGCCGTACGCTCCTCGGTGGTCAGGTTGCTTGCAGGAGCCACCTTGATCTGAGTGGCGCTCTGGACCGTCACCACGCACCACTCGGCTTTCTCCTCGCCTTCGGCCAACACCTGCTCGACCGTGACCGCCGAAGCATCGGTGTCGAGCGCAATGACCTGCGCCTCGGGAGAGGTCGCCACGAACGTCAGCGCAGCCTGCGCCGGATCGGCCAGCGCGAGTTTGGTCACGACGGGCTGATCGTCGCCGTCGTCGGAACACCCGGCGAATGTCAACGCAACCAAAGCGAACGCCGGAATCAGAAATTTCATCTTTTTCATAACCTAACGAATATTAAAATTGGACTATAATTTTGCATTCTTGAACGCCGATTCGATCTTCAGGATCTGGAATTCGTAGAAATCCCGCGTGCGGGCGTCGCCCGAACCCCGGCGCTGTTTGTAGAGGCTCAGCACCCGGCGAAGCGTCGCCGCGTAGAGCGGCTGTCCCACCTGCGCCGAAAGCGACGGACCTTTCATGTCGTGACGATAGTAGGAGATCTCCCCGGCCGAGGCGTGGTCGTGGCGGCATTCGGGATGGTTGCAGACGAACGGAGGCAGCGCCTCGTCGGCCAGCTGCGCCAGCAGGGCGCTTCCGTCGTCGGCCAGTCCCTTGCCCAGTTGGAGCGCCGTACCCGAAGGGCCTGTCAATCCGCTGTTTTTGAGCAGCGCGGCCACGGCGGCACCTTGCAAATTCATCTCCTCGACAGTCAGCGAACCGCCCCTGACGGCCGAAGCGAAGACCGTATTGTAGGCGTCGTTCAGATAGGTGTCCACGCGGTAGATCCCCTTCTGGCCCGAACGCTCGCCCTGATAGATGCTGCCCAGGGTCGCAGGGCTGAAAATCTTGCCGGCGACACCCGAAGCCGCGTTGTCGAGGATCGTGGAGGGCTGGCCCAGTTTGTCCATCAGCTCCTGGGGCAGCAGCCACGCACGCGCCGTAAGCACCTGATCGACCAGCCATTTCATAGCCTGCTTCTGCCGTTCGGCGGGAATGTAGCTCAGGGCGCGCAGCGGGCGTCCGTCCTGCACGAGATCCTTGTACTCCACACCGCCCAGATAGGGCATCACGTGCATCAGATAACGCGTGTACTGGCCGATCACGGCGGCATACATCGACTGGATATTCTTATAGTCGCGGTTCTCCTCGGCGAACCAGTCGCAGAGGTTGGCGATCATGTACTTGCAGTTCTCGATACCGTAATTGCCCGCCTTGATATGGTCGTTGCCCAGGTCCTCCGACTGGTCGGTGGGATCGAGCGTCAGGAAAATCTGCTGTGCGCCGAACTCGTACATGGGGTCGTCGCGCTTGGCGGCCAGCAGCTCGTTGAGCAGCGGCAGCTCCTCTTCGGCGTCGCGCGTCTTCTCGAAGATGCGGTATCCCCAGTTGATGGCGTGGATGTCGTAGACGCCGACCAGGGGCGGCACCATCCGCACGCCGCGCTCGAAATCGCCGCGCTGGGCGATATAGTTGTTGCGCGCGTAATCCATGATCGAAGGAGTCGTACCGTATTTCTGCGTGAACGACGGACTGCGCAGCGAATCCACCGGGAAGGAGTAGCTCGCACCCATGTTGTGCATCAGTCCCAGCGTGTGGCCCACCTCGTGAGCGGCCACGTAGCGCAGCGACTCGCGCATCACGTCGTCGTCGAAGACCTGCTTGCGCACGCGCGGATCGACGGCTCCCGTCTGGGCGAAACGCCAGTTGTGCACCAGCGAAATGACATTGTGGTACCAGATGACGTCGGCCACCAGAATCTCGCCCGTGCGGGGGTCGGTGTAGCTCGGGCCCATGGCGTTGGCCACGTCGGTAACGGCGTAGCGGATGCAGTTGTAGCGGATGTCGTCGGGGTCGAACGACGGATCGTCGGGATAGTCGCGGGCCTCCATCACGTTCTTGAAACCGGCGGCCTCGAAAGCCTTGTTCCAGTCCTCGATGCCCAGCTTCACCACCTCGCGCCACTTGTCGGGGAAAGCGTCGTCAACGTAGAAGACAATTTTGCGCTCGGGCTCGACCAGTTCGCCGCGGAAGTATTTCTCCCATTCGCCCTCCTTCGGCTCGATGCGCCAGCGGTGGATCATCTCATGCGTCAGCAGCTTGTCCTTCGACGAGGTGTAGGTGTAATATTTCGAGCTGAAATAACCCACGCGGTTGTCCTGCCAGCGGACCTTCATCGGCTCCTCGGGCAGTTCGAGAATCGACCGCCGCACGGTCACCGTGTAGCCGTCCGGTTCGGAGTTGTAATTGAGGATGCTGGTGATTTCGAGGTTCTTTTCGAAGACCTTGACCTCCTTGAGCTTCGATCCGGCGGCATCGTACGTCGCACTCATCTCGCCCGGAACCAGCGGGCTCTGGCGGATCGGCGTGAGCAGCTTGTCGTTCGACACGAAGAACGAGGTCACGTCGATCAGCAGCGTGTCGTTGCGCGAAGCCTTGATCTTGAAGGTCCGGGTGATGGGGTCCTGCACGTTGCGGCGGAACGACTTCTCGATGGGGTCGTTCGGCGCCACGCGCTCCCAATGGTTGACCTTGTGGAGATAGACGTTGGAGGTATCGGCCGAGAAGCGGATCATGAACGGATCGCCCAGCATCTGCCCGGCCACGAAATTGGAATTCTGGCTGATCTCCGAAATCCGGTTGGCCAGCAGATAGCTGGCTTTGAGGTTGCGGGGCGTGACGGCCAGCAGCAGTTCACCCGTCTTCGTCAGATAGTAGTCGAACAGGCCGCTGCCTTTCCGGGCGCCCTTGACGGCCTTGTCGAATTTGTCCTCTTTCTTCACGGAGTCCGTCTTCTCGACCTTCGCGGCCTTCTTTTTCTTACTGGAGAAGGGCCACATCTGCTCCGCGTGCAACGGGCTGCAAGCCAAGAGCACGGCGGTTGCAGCCAGAATCAGTTGTTTATTCATATTCATCGGATGTTGTGTGTGTTACAGTTCCTTGAACCACAGCGAACGGATGCGCTGGAATCCCGTCCAATCGGTATTTTCGTCGGCCTGGAGTTCGATCCGGTCGGCGGTGTCCGCCACCGCATACTTGCGGATGCGGCCGCTGTCCGGAGTACCCGCCTCGTAGGTGCAGACATAAACGCAATCGCTGTTGCCTTCGGCCACGGTGTGGATGTCGCCGTGGATCTGCGTGATCTCCGCGGGCGAGAAATCCAGCAGCTGCACGGGCTTCCGGCCATTGCGGAAATCGTAGCCGTAGAGCACGCCGCCCACCGAGTAGAGCATATAGCCGTGCTGCGAGGTCATGCACCAGTTCGCGGCCTCCGCCACGGGAACCGAAGCGTCGATCTCGTAACGCGCCCCCTTACTGGGACCCGACCGCAGGCAGGCGTAGGTGTAGATCCAGTATTTCCCCGCCGGGGCGTCGTGCAGGATCGTAGCCGACTGCCCCGAAAGGAAGCGCGAATTGACGGTCGTCACATAATCCAGCCCCGTCCGCCAGGGAAACAGGGCAAGGTCCGATTCGGTGTCGGCGGCATTCCGCAGGGTTTCGTCGTTGCGCATCAGGTAGCAGAAGCGCTTGTCGTCGTCGTTGTAGAGCATGACGGTGGTGATGGACCCGGCGCCGCTTCCGCCGCTTAGGTTGTAGGCGATCCTGTCGCCGATGCGCACGTAGTCGTAGCTCTCGGCATAACGGTTGACCGGATTGCCGAAATAGCCCGTGTTGACCGAAGAAATGCTGTATACGTACGCGTAGCCGTCCACCAGAAAGATGCGGAACTTGTCGTCGATCTGGATCATGTCCGAAGCGGCGGTCTCCGTCAGGTACTGCGGATTGGCGAAGTAGTTGCGCATGACGGTATAGTCGTCCGTTCCGAAAGATTCGCGGTCGTAGAGGAAACTCCCCTCTCCGGTCGAAAGGTAGATGCGCCCGTGCACCAGCGAAGTGTACTCGTTGTTGTCGCACCAGATGCGCAGGGGATTGCGGTGGCGGGTGTCGTCCCTGACCACGTCGCGTTGAAGCAGCGTATCGCGGCTGATCGACACCATGTCCACGACGGCGGCGCCCTCCTCGTCCTCGGCGGCGACCAGCCAGCCGCGCGTATAGGCCGTGCTGACCGAGATCGTGGTGCTGCGGCTGAACATCAGTCCCGTCGCGGGGTCGGTGATGCGCAGCAGCAGCGAATAGTCGTCGCTGGGCAGGTTCACGGCGTAGTCCAGATCGCGCGTCCGGGCGATCGTGGTGCGCTCGCCCGGATTGCGGACCTGACCGACGACCACCCATTCGTATTCGTAACTCCCGGTCAGCCCGGGGTCCTGCGACGCGGTGATGTAGGGGCTGATTTTCAGTTCGTCGATGCCCGAACGCAATTTGTATTCCACGCCCTCGAAGCCCCGGGCCCCGATGACGATTTCATTGATCTCGCGGTAATCGTAATTCCCCTTGTCGCCGTAGCAGCCGCCCAGCAGCAGAAGGAGTGCGGAAACCGCGAACAAACAGCTCTTTTTCATAGGCTCTGAATCATTATTCGGCCGAATCCGGTCCGGATTCCATTTTGACGGGATTGCCCTCCCCGTCGAGATAGTCCTCATAGACGGTCCGCCCGGCGCGCTCCTCCCCGTCGAGGTAGCGGCGGAAATTCTGTCCCAGCACCTTGCGTTCGACGTACGACAGGGCGTCCGGCTGGAAATCGGCGAGCGTCAGGTCGAAGACGCTGCACATGAGTTTGATCTTCTTGTCCGAATAGGGTCCGTAGAACTGGTCCGACCACCCGTCGAGCCGCACGTACTTGTCGCTCACCGTGACGGTGTGGCGCAGCACGTCCGTACCCACGGTCTCGGTCCCGTTCACCGGGAGCCAGGCGCTCAGCGGCAGGTCGAACTGCTCGTTGGGAAGCAGTTCGAGCGTGAGCGTCAGCTCCTTCCCGTCGAGCGAGGCCCGGCGGAAAAACCGGATCGGAATGTAACCGTAAACCTCGCCCGCCGCGACGACGCAGTCGCCCTCGGGCAGTTCGTAGTCGTGTCCCTCCTGCGCCGTGGTCCGGTCGGCGACGGTGCGGAAGGCAAAGGCGCGCGGATAGTCGGCCACCGAACCGATGACCTTGACCCGCAGTTGCAGGGTCTGTTCGTCGGTTCCGCTGGGCAGCAGCGCGAACGGGAGGCTCGAATCGGCGGTGTAGCGCGGGTTCTCCTCGTCGCTGCCCGATTGCAGCATGGCGAAATAGATTCCCGTCTGCCCGTCGTAGGTCCGGATGGATTCGTTGCAGGCCCCCAACGCGAGGGCCGCGGCAGCGAGCGCCGGAATCAGTCCGTATCGGTTGTAATTTTTCATGTCGAACGCTATTTATGGTGCTCCTGTTCCTTCTCGGGCAGCGCGAAGAGGTAATTCGCCGGGTCGAACTCCAAATAGCCGCCGTTGTTGCTGTACACTTTCCGGATCGAGGTCTTGCGCAGACGCTTGTAGTACCAGAAGAGCTGCCCCTCGCCGACGAATTCGCGGATGTACTCCTCCGTGAGATCGTTGCTCAGCGTTCCCGTCGCGGGCAGCGAGGTCGCCTTGCGGGCCGAGCGCAGCGCGTTGAGCCACCCGTAGGCCGTCGCCTTGGAGTCCTCGCACTCGGCGGCGATCAGGTACATCTCCGCCATCCGGACGACGGGGACCATCGAGGCGTAACCCAGGTCCATGTCCTGCACCTGCCCGTATTTGACGAAGAAACGCTGGTCCACGCCCTCGGTATTCTTGAGCGTCTGCCACTGGTAGGTGCGCAGGTCGCTTTCCGAATCGTAGAGGTTGTGCACGGCCAGTTCACCCATCGTGAGCAGGTTGACCTGTTCGAGTTTGTTGGAAAAGAATTTGTCGTGGATGTCGCTCGTGCGTTTCGAGTTGACCGCCGAGAAGAGCGCCTCCGACGAGAAGATGCGGTCTTCGGAGTTCTGCGTGGCCACGCCGACGGCGGTCTGCCCGGTCACATCCTCGCGCGACGCGAAGGGAAAGAACGGCCCGGCCTCGTCGATCACCTCCCCGGCCAGCCGCCCTGCCAGCGTCCGGTCGCCGGTATAGATGGCCAGCCGCGCCTGCAACGCTTTCACCGCAAAGTAATTGAGCCGCAGGTGACGGCTCCGGTAACGCACCGAACCGGTCGTTTCGCCGTTCAACCGCCCCTCGGTGCGCACGGGGTCCCACTCAGCGAGTTCGGAGAGCGCGTCGGTGAAGTCCCCGGCGATCTTTTCGGCCACCTCGTTCGCGGGCAGCAGCGGCGTGACGGTCAGTTCGCTGCTCGTGCGGTAGGGAATCGAAACCCGGGCGGGAGCCTCCGCGAAGACGGGCCCGAAGATGCGCAGCATCTCGAAGTGCAGCAACGCCCGCATGCCCAGCATCTCGCCGCGGATGATGTGGTAGGCGCGGTCGGAGAGCACATCGCGGTCGCTCTCGCAATGTTCGAGAATCTTGTTGACGTTGGCGATGACGAAATAGGCTTTGTCCCACGTATCGGCGACGGCCGTCTTGCGGGCCTCCGCGGAGTAGGCGCCCAGCGTGTTGAAGGTATGGGTCGAAGGCTGCGTGGTATCGAAATACTGGGCCTGCACATCGAACGTGACGGCCGCGAGCGACTTGCCGTATAAGCTCGCCTGCGGCAACTCGGCATAGACGCCGTTGAGCGCCGTGAAGAACCCCTCCTCGGTCTCGAACAGGGTGTTCTCCATGATACGGTCCGACGAGTCGATCGTCAGCCAGCCCTTGCAGCCGCCCGACAACAGCGCCAGCGCCATCAGGAAATATAGTTTGATGATTTTCATAAGCATACGGTTTTCGGATCAGAAACGCAGGCTGATCGACAGCGAGAAACTTTTCGAAAAAGGATAGTCCGTACCGCGCTCCTCCTTGAAGGATGCCAGGCGGAAGATGTCGTTCATATAGAAGCGGAACGAAGCGCCCTGGACGCCGACGACATGCAGCCAGCGGGCCGAGGTTTCGTAACCGACGGAGATCGACTCCCCGGCGATGTAGTTCTCCCGGAGCACGAAGCGCGAGGACATGGGCGTAGTGTCGTCGATGCTGATGGCCTTGAAACGAGCCTTGTCGCCGGGTTTCTGCCAGCGGTCGTGCAGCGCGCGCCGGTCGAGGTTGTAGTAGAGCGCCGTTTCGGAGATGTTCTCCACCTTGTTGTAGAGCGCCGAAGCGAATACGTCGGCCCCGAAGCTGTAACGCAGGTTGACGCTGGCCGAAAAGCCCTTGTAGAAGATCGAGGTTCCGATGATGCCCTCCAGAGCGGGAGCCGAGGAGCCCACCACCACCTCGTCGTTGGCGTCGTACTTGAACGTATAGCTGCCGTCCTTGCGGATGAAGACCTCGCGTCCCGAGGAGGGGTCGATGCCGTGCGACCGCACGGCCCAGATGTCGTCGGGGCTGGCTCCGTCGTAATAACGCTTGAAGGTCGTGGCGCTGCCCTTCTGGTTCATGAAGTCGAGTTTGTCGCCGATGTTGCGGTACTCCGAGTTGTTCTGGCTGAAAGAGGCGTTCACGCTCCAGCGCAGGTACTGCCGTTTCATGACCACCACGTTGAGACTGCCCGAAAAGCCCTTCGATATCTGACCGCCGAAATTGGTGTAGATGCGCGTCGTGCCCAGCGACGGGGGCACGGGAATCTGGGCCAGCAGCGGGTCGGTGTTCTTGTGGTAGAAATCCACCGAGAACTTCACGCGGTCGAAGATGTCGATGTCGAGACCGAGGTTCTTGTCGATGGTTTTCTGCCATTTGAGATTCGGGTTGCCGAACTTTTCGAGGATTGCGCTGGTCCCGAAAAGATTCTGGTAGGTGGAGTTGTAGATGTAGGTTCCCGAAGCCGTGTAGGCGTCGAAATTCTGGTTTCCGGGGTTACCGATCGAGAAGCGCAGCTTCAGCAGATCGAGCCATTCGGCCTTGCACCACGCCTCGTTGTGGATGTTCCATCCCACGCCCACGGCCCACGTCGTCGTGAAGAGGTTCTCCGAACCGAAAACCGACGATCCGTCCATACGCAGGCTGGCGTCGAACAGATAACGGTTGCGGTAGGAGTAGTTGCCGTTGAGATAGAAGCTCGTGCTGCGGCTGATCCGGTCCGTGTAGCTCGGCTTGTCGCCCTGCTGGAAACCTTCGGAGAACGAGGGATTCTGGTGCAGGTCGCTCGTGAATCCGAAGATCTCGTAGCCGGTGTTCTTCTGCGTGCGCGAACTGAAATTCCAGCCGCCGACGGCATTGATCTGATGATGGCCGAAAAGCCGGCCGTAGGTGACGGTGACATCGCCGTTGTAGCTCATCAGGTCGGTCTTTTCCGTCGTGTAGGAGCCCTTGGAGGTCGAACCGTTGAAATCGGAGTGCGCGGGCGACTTGAACGCCTCGCGCTCGGAGATGCTCTTATTCAGGGCGAGACGCCCGCGGACCTGCAACGAGGTCACGGGACGCCAGATGACCGTGAAATTGTTGCGCAGTCCGAGGTCCTTCGTCACGTCGGTGTTGACCACGCGGCGGAGCTGGTAGAGCGGGTTGTAAATGAACTCCTGCGCCACGGAATAAGGCTCCAGAAACTCCGGAATCTCCCCGTCCTCGCTGTATTTGCGGTAATAGGGATTGGCCTGGGCGAAAGTCGAGAAGGAGACCGGCTCGCGCTCGCTCTTCACGGAATCGAAACTGAAATCGTTCGAAAAGATCAGCTTGTCGGTGCGGTAGACGAGGTTGATATTACCGCCCGTAATCCCCTTTTCGGAGCCCTTCATGATGCCCTTCTGATTGCTGTAATTCAACCCCACGCCGTAGAGCATGGCCTCGCTGCCGCCGTCGATATAAACGCTGTGCGTGTGGTTCAGCACCGAACGCAGGGGAACCGACAACCAATAGGTGTCCACGCCGCGCATCACCTCGGCCAGCCGCGAATTGTAGAGCGCATCCAACTGATCCTGATCCTCGCCGACATAGCGTCCGGCCAGCACCTCGTAGCGGAGCTTCTCTTCGGCATTCATCAGGTTGTAGTCGGAGAGGTCGGGGAACTCGAACCGCAGGTCGGCCGAATAGGAGACCCTCAGCTGCCCCGGCTCGGGCTTGACCGTCTCGACGACGATCACACCGTTGGAAGCCTTCGAACCATAGATGGCCGCCGAAGCGGCATCTTTGAGCACCGTGACGCTGGCGATACGGTCCATGCTCAGGTTCTGAATCTGGGCGATCTCCACCTCGATGCCGTCGAGGATGAAGAGCGGCTGATTGGCCGTATTGTCGTATTCGGTGGTGAGGTCGCCCACCAAACTGGTCTTGCCGCGAATCTCCAGATCGGGCAGCCGGTTGGGGTCGGAACCGAAAGCGCGGTTCTCGACGAGCGTCAAGGCCGGTTCGAGCGTTTTGAGACTCTGAAAGACGTTCTTCGTGCCGATGGCCCGCAACTCCTTGCCCGTGTAGGTCGTCGCCGAACCGGCGAAGCTGTTCTTGTCGCGGCTGTAAATACCCGTCACCACCACCTCGTTGACCTGCGTGGCGTCCTCTTTGAGCACGACTTCCAGATCGCGCTGGTTGGCATACTCCACCTCGAAGGGGACCATGCCTATGAAGGTGAAAACGATGGTCTGCTTGCCCGACGGAATGCCTTGCAGGCGGAATTCGCCCTTGGCGTCGGTCGCGGTGCCGATACGGGGCGTCGATTTCACATAAACCGAGGCACCGACAATGAATTCGCCTTTCTCGTTTTTGACATTGCCGGTTATCGTCCGGCTGGGTTTGGAAGCGCTACTCTGTGCATGAACGAGCAGGGGGGGGGAGATCAATGCAGACAACAGAAGCAGCAGAAATCGCAGTTTCATAGATTCGGAGTATTTCCGCCTGCCGGAAAAAGCGACTCCGGCCGATCGGAATTCATTTGACTTTTCGCACGCTCCGGGGGCAGATCATCCGACACCGGAGAGATTTTGCAAAGGTATAATATTAATTCGGAATAGCAAAACAGGACGCATCCCTAAAAAAGGGGATTTTTTCATTTCGCCGTTGCCGTCCGGAAAGCGGAAAGAACGGCAAGGACGGGCGAAAGCCCCCTGCGAAACAGCGAAGCGATCTTCCGGCCATGATACAATCCGAAAAATCCGCGAATGGGGCGTCAGTCCCATCCGCGGATTTCAACGGAAACGGTGCAAATGCACCGCTGTCACGAATTACATTTTCTTGCCCACGTTGGTCTTCTTGGCAACCTTCGGAGCGGCAGCCTTGGCCGAAGCGGCCTTCGGGGCTGCGGGCTTCTTCGGGGCGGCAGCCTTCTTGGGTGCTGCGGCCTTCTTGGCCTCGCCGCCCTCGACGACGGTGGCCTCCTCCACGGCGTCGGTCTTCTTCGCTGCGGGCTTGCGCGAACGGCGCGTCTTGGGTTTCGCCTCCGAAGCGGCAGCCGGAGCGATGCCCAGCGTGTAAGCCTCGTTGAAATCGACGAACTCGATGATGCACATGTCGGCAGCGTCGCCCAGACGGAAACCGGTCTTCAGAATGCGGGTGTAACCGCCCGGACGCTCGGCGATCTTCGGAGCGATCGTGCGGAACAGTTCCGTGACGGCCTCCTTCTGTTTCAGGTACGAGAATACTACACGGCGCGAGTGGGTCGTGTCCTCCTTCGACTTGGTTACCAGGGGCTCCACGAACTGCCGTACGGCCTTTGCCTTCGCAACGGTGGTCTCGATGCGCTTGTGCATGATCAGCGACGATGCCATGTTCGAAAGCATCGCCTTGCGGTGTCCCGCCTGACGGCCGAGGTGGTTGAAATTCTTATTGTGTCTCATTTAATTAATCTTTGTCAAGTTTGTAGATTGATACGTCCATACCGAACTTCAAGTTGAGCGAGGTCAGCAGCTCGTCGAGCTCCGTCAGCGACTTCTTGCCGAAGTTGCGGAACTTCAGCAGGTCGTTGCGGTTCAGCTTCACGAGATCCCCCACGGTATCCACGTCGGCGGCTTTCAGACAGTTCAGGGCGCGGACCGAAAGATCCTGGTCCGAGAGCTTCGTCTTCAACAGCTGACGCATGTGGAGAACATCCTCATCGAACTCCTCGGCACCGTTCGTATCTTCCATGTTGACGGTGATCTTCTCGTCGGAGAAGAGCATGAAGTGCTGGATGAGAATCTTGGCGGCCTCTTTCAGAGCCTCTTTGGGGTGAATCGACCCGTCGGTAGTAATTTCCAAATTCAACTTCTCGTAGTCGGTCCTCTGCTCGACGCGGTAGTCCTCGATCGAGTACTTCACGTTCTTGATGGGCGTGAAGATCGAGTCGATCGGAAGCGTTCCGAACTCGCTTTCGGCGGGGGTGTTCTCCTCCGCGGGCACGTAGCCGCGGCCCTTGCCGATCGTGAGCGTCATCTGCATCTTGGTGCCCGGGGCCAGGTGGCAGATCACCAGGTCGGGGTTGAGCACCTTGAAGAACGACAGGTAATTCGAGATATATCCGGCAGTCAGCTCCGTCACACCCGCAACGTTAATGGATACTTTTTCTGCATCCTGATTATCGACTGTGCGGATAAAACGAACCTGCTTCAGATTGAGGATGATGTTCAACATATCCTCCATCACACCGGGGATAGCGGCAAACTCGTGATCGACACCGGCTACCTTGACAGTCGTGATCGCATAACCCTCGAGCGAGGAGAGCAGAATACGACGTAAAGCGTTACCGACAGTCCGGCCGAATCCGGGCTCCAACGGCCGGAACTCGAACTTTCCGAACGATGAAGTGGATTCAAGCATAATAACCTTCTCAGGTTTCTGGAATGCTAATATTGCCATAATAGTGAATTTGTTTGATTACTACTTCGAGTACAACTCGACGATGAGCTGCTCCTTGATGTTCTCGGGAATCTCCTCACGCTCCGGGCGCTGGAGGAACTTTCCGCTCATCGAAGCGTTGTCCCACTCCAACCAGGCGTAGCGGCTCTTCGACGAGCCGGACAGAGATACCGTGATCACTTCCAGGCTCTTCGACTTCTCGCGAACCGACACCACGTCACCCGCACGCAGCGAGTACGAGGGAATGTTCACGACGTTGCCGTTCACACAGATATGGCAGTGCGAAACGAGCTGGCGGGCAGCGGCACGCGTCGGGGCGATACCCAAGCGGTAAACGACGTTGTCCAGACGGCATTCCAGCAGCTTCAACAGGTTCTCGCCCGTGATGCCGCCCATGCGGGCAGCCTGCTCGTAGGTGCGCGAGAACTGCTTCTCCAGCAGACCGTAGGTATATTTGGCCTTCTGCTTCTCGCTCAACTGCGTGCCGTACTCCGACACCTTTTTGCGCTTGCGCGCCAGACCGTGCTGTCCGGGAGGATAATTGCGCTTTTCGAGCACCTTATCCGCACCATAGATAGCTTCGCCGAACTTGCGGGCGATTTTCGATTTAGGTCCTATGTATTTTCCCATTGTCTTAACTTATTAAAAAAACGTTGAATATTCCTTACCTCGCACCGAAAATTAGACGCGGCGGCGGTTAGGAGCACGGCAACCGTTGTGCGGCAGCGGAGTAACGTCGATGATCTCCATCACCTCGATACCTGCGCCGTGGATGGTGCGCACCGCCGACTCGCGGCCGGCGCCCGGACCCTTGACATAGACTTTCACCTTGCGCAGGCCCATGTCGTAAGCCACCTTCGCGCAATCCTGCGAAGCGGTCTGTGCTGCATACGGAGTATTCTTCTTCGAACCACGGAAACCCATCTTACCGGCCGACGACCAGCTGATAACGTCACCCACCTCGTTGGTGATGGTGATGATCACGTTGTTGAAAGTGGAGTGCACATAAGCGTTACCCACGGCTCCGACCTTGACAACCTTTTTCTTAACTGTTCCAGTTTTCTTTGCCATAATTCTCTAAAGATTACTTCGTTGCCTTTTTCTTGTTTGCGACGGTCTTCTTGCGGCCCTTGCGGGTGCGCGCATTGTTCTTGGTTGACTGACCGCGGACCGGAAGACCCAGACGGTGACGGATGCCGCGGTAGCAGCCGATATCCATCAGGCGCTTGATGTTCATCTGGACCATCGAGCGGCATTCGCCCTCGACCTTGATGCCCATGTCGGCGATCGTCGAACGGATCGCTCCGACCTGGTCGTCCGACCAGTCCTGTACTTTGAGATCGTAGCTGATGCCAGCCGTCTCGAGAATTTTGCGAGCCGTCGAGCGACCGATGCCGTAGATATAGGTCAGGCCGATCTCGCCTCTTTTGTTTTTCGGTAAATCTACACCGACTATACGTGCCATATAAATACTTTTTCTTTTTTGACTTGTCTAAAAAACATTAACCCTGGCGCATTTTGAACTTGGGATTCTTCTTGCAAATGACGTAAAGTTTGCCTTTGCGCTTCACAATCTTGCAATCCTCGCTTCTCTTCTTGATGGATGCTTTTACTTTCATGATTTTCAAGCAATCTAATTATTTGTACCGGAAAGATATACGTCCCTTCGTAAGATCGTAGGGCGTCATCTCCACTTTTACTTTATCTCCGGGAAGGATCTTGATGTAGTGCATACGCATCTTCCCCGAGATATGGGCCGTGAGCACGTGGCCGTTGTCCAGCTCGACGCGGAACATCGCGTTGGACAGTGCCTCGATGATCGTCCCGTCCCGTTCGATAGCAGCTTGTTTTGCCATAGAGTCTCAGTTGTTTATTGCCTGTTCGATGATACTGAAATCCGTCAATACGTCGGGACCCGATTTGCGAACCGCAACGGCGAACTCATAGTGCGCCGCCGGTTTGCGGTCCCGCGTGCGGACCGTCCAGCCATCCTGTTCGAAAACCACCGCTTTGGTCCCCATGTTGATCATGGGTTCGATGCAGATGACCATGCCCTCCCTGAGCAATGGTCCCCTGCCGCGTGCGCCGTAATTGGGAACGCCGGGGTCTTCGTGCATTCTGCGACCCAATCCGTGTCCCTCCAATTCGCGCACCACGCCGTAGCCGAAGCTCTCGGCGTGTTCCTGCACGGCCGCCGACACGTCGCCTACGCGGTTGCCGGCCTTGGCCTGCGCCGTACCTTTATAAAGAGCCTCTTTGGTGACCTCCATCAGCTGCCTTACTTCCGCGGCAACCTCTCCCACGGCAAACGTATATGCCGAATCACCAACAAACCCCTTCATAAACGTACCGCAATCGACCGAAACGATGTCGCCCTCTTTGAGGACGCATTTCGAAGATGGGATACCGTGAACTACCTGTTCGTTTACCGATATGCACAACGAAGCGGGAAATCCCTGATACCCGAGGAAGGCAGGAACTGCTCCGTGCGCGCGGATGAAATCCTCGGCAATCGAATCCAACTCCTTGGTGGTGACACCCGGACGGATGTGGCGACCCACCTCCGCCAGTGTCTTCGACACCAGGATGTTGTTCTCGCGGAGCAGCTCTATCTCCTCGTCTGTCTTCAGATATATCATTCTCTTCGCTTAAAACTCTTCGGAAAAACTCCTAATGACGACCTTGGATACGTCCGGTCTTCATCAGACCGTCATAATGGCGCATCAGCAGGTAGCTCTCGATCTGCTTCAGAGTGTCGAGCACCACGCCGACCATGATCAGCAGCGACGTACCTCCGTAGAAGTAGGCGAACGCCTGCTGAATGCCCAGGAACTTCATCGCCAGCGCGGGCAGAATCGCCACGATCGCCAGGAAGATCGAACCCGGAAGCGTGATGCGCGTCATGATGGTGTCGATGTAGTTCACGGTCTGCTTACCCGGTTTCACTCCCGGGATGAAGCCGCCGTTTCGCTTCATGTCATCGGCCATCATTTGAGGATTGATGATAATCGCCGTGTAGAAGTAGGTGAAAGCGATTACCAGCACTGCAAGCGTGAAGTTGTACCAGAAACCGGTCATCGAGCTGAAGGCAGCCGCGAAGGCCGTTCCGGAGAACAACGCCGGAATGAACATCAGAGCCTGCGCGAAGATGATGGGCATCACATTCGCGGCATTCATCTTCAACGGGATGTACTGACGCACGCCCCCGTACTGTTTGTTTCCGACGATACGCTTTGCATACTGCACAGGCACCTTGCGGACTGCCTGTACCAGGGCGATCGTTGCCATGAAGACAAGGAACAGCAGGATCAGCTCGAGGATCAGCATGATGGCGCTGCCGGTGGCCGTCTGGAAACGGGCGTTGACCTCGGCCAACAGCGCGTGGGGAAGACGTGCCACGATACCGATCATGATGATCAGCGAGATACCGTTACCGATACCCTTGTCGGTGATCTTCTCGCCCAGCCACATGATGAACATGGTGCCGGCGATCAGAATCGTCGTCGCATAGGCAATGAAGCCGAACGAATTGCCGTAGACGAAAGCGGAAGGCACCTGATGGTACAGGTTGGCCATGTACGCCGGGCCCTGCAGGAGCAGGACGCCGATCGTCAGGAACCGCGTCCACTGATTCATCTTGCGGCGGCCGCTCTCACCCTCCTTCTGCATTTTCTGGAAATACGGAATCATCATACCCATCAGCTGGATGATGATCGAGGCGGTGATATACGGCATGACTCCGAGCGCCAGGATCGAGGCGTTGCCGAAGGCGCCGCCCGAGAAGACGTTCAACAGACCCAGAAGTCCGTTGCCCTCCAGCTGGCTGGCATACGCCGACCCCTCGCCCAGGGCGTTGGGGTTGATGCCCGGAATCACGACGAAACTGCCCAAGCGGAAGACCAGCAGCAGCCCGATCGTGTAGATCACACGTTTGCGCAACTCCTCGATCTTGTAGATGTTCTTGAGCGTTTCTACCAATTTCTTGTTGGTCGCCAAAAGAGCGATTACCACCAAAAAGACGATACCAACAACGAGATACTGATTCATAATTTTTGGGTTCTAAGGTTGCTTACAGTTTTTCGACGCTGCCGCCGGCTGCCGTGATGGCCGCCTCGGCGCTCTTCGAGAACGCGTGAGCCTTGACAGCGAGCGCCTTCGAGATCGTGCCGTTGCCCAGAATCTTCACCTTGTCGTTCGACGAGATGAAACCTGCGGCCACGAGCGTATCCACCGTAACCTCCGTGAGCGACTTCTTGGCGGCCAGCTCCTCGAGCGTCGAGAGGTTGATCGCCTTGAATTCCACTCGCTTCAAGTTGGTGAACCCGAACTTGGGAACGCGACGCTGCAACGGCATCTGGCCACCCTCGAAGCCGAGCTTGCGCGAGTAACCCGAACGCGACTGTGCACCCTTGTGTCCACGGGTGGCGGTGCCACCGTGACCCGAACCTGCACCGCGGCCGATTCGTTTGTCGTGGTGCGTTGAACCCTTTGCGGGTTTGAGATTATTGAGTTCCATGCTTAAAATAATCCGTTAGCAGTTAAACTTATTCTGCGGGCTGAGCGGCCTCCTCCTTCACCTCGGCCTTCTTGGCCTTGGGGGCTGCCTTCTTCGCGGGCGCAGCGACCTCCTCGACCTTGACGAGGTGTTTCACGCGCTCGATCATACCCTTGATGATAGCCGAGTCGTCGTGCTCGACGCTCGCATTGATCCGCTTCAAACCCAGCGCATCGAGATTCCGGCACTGGCGCGTCGTGGAGCCGATGCGGCTTTTGACCTGGGTGATTTTCAATCTTGCCATGTTCTTCTGAATTAACCGTTAAACACCTTGTCCATCGAGATGCCGCGCAGGCGGGCGACGCTGTGGGCGTCGCGCAGCTCGCAAAGCGCCTTGATGGTCGCCTTCACCAGGTTGTGGGGGTTCGACGAACCCTTGCTCTTGGCAAGCACGTTCTTCACGCCCACCGACTCCAGCACGGCACGCATGGCGCCGCCGGCGATGACGCCCGTACCGGGAGCGGCCGGACGAATCATCACGAGCGAACCGCTGAAACGCGACTCCTGCTTGTGGGGGATCGTGCCGTTGATCACCGGGATCTTGACAAGGTTCTTCTTGGCATCCTCCACGCCCTTGGCGATGGCCGACTGCACCTCCGAAGCCTTGCCCAGGCCGTAGCCTACCACGCCGTCCTCGTTACCTACGACGACGATGGCCGAAAAACTGAACGTGCGACCACCCTTCGTAACCTTGGTAACACGCTGGATGCTGACGAGACGGTCCTTGAGTTCGAGGTCGCTCGTGCGTACTTTCTTTATGTTGGTATTTGACATAATCGCTTAGAATTTAAGTCCGCCTTCGCGTGCTGCTTCGGCCAGCTGTTTAACTCTTCCGTGATACAGGTAACCGTTACGGTCGAAAGCGACGGCCGAGATGCCTTTGGCGACGGCGCGCTCGGCGGCCAGCTTGCCCACCAGGGCGGCTACTTCGCACTTGTTCTTTCCGGCGGCGGCTTCGGCGACCTCCTTGTCCAGCGAGGAAGCCGTAGCGAGGGTTACACCGGCGAGATCATCAATGAACTGCACGTAGATCTGCTTGTTGCTACGATATACAGTCATGCGAGGCTGTGCGGGCGTTCCGCTCACGATCTTGCGGATACGCATCTTGATCCTCTCTCTTCTTTCTATCTTGTTCAGTGACATAACTTCAGACTATTTACTATTTAGCACCTGCCGATTTACCGGCCTTGCGACGGATCTGCTCGCCTACGAACTTGATACCCTTGCCCTTGTACGGCTCCGGCTTGCGCAGCGAACGGAGCTTGGCGGCGACCTGGCCGATAAGCTGCTTGTCGATCGACTTGAACGTTACGATGGGGTTGCCCTTCTTCTCGGTAACGGCCGTAGCGGTCACCTCCTTGGGCAGCAGGAAATGCGTATCGTGCGAATAGCCGAGGCTCATCTCGAGCACCTGGCCTTTGACTTCGGCCTTGAAGCCGACGCCCACGAGCTCCTGTTTGATCTCATAACCCTTCGACACGCCGATGACCATGTTGTTGATCAGCGCACGGTACAGACCGTGCATCGAGCGGTGGCGGGGCTGGTTGGTGGGACGGCTCACCAGAACGGCGGGGATCTCCTTGCCCGTGTGAACGTCCGTGTGCGTGCCGACCTCTACCTTGATGTCCGAGTCAACTTTCTGGCTCAGCGTCCCGAGTGGCCCTTTCACGCTTACCGTATTGTCGGCCGATACCTCTACGGTAACGCCGGCAGGCAGGTTTACAGGTAATTTACCAATTCTTGACATTGTGTTGTTCTTTAATGATTTGCGATTAGTAGATGTAGCACAGCACCTCGCCGCCCACGTTCTCCTTGCGGGCCTGGGCGTCGGTCATGATGCCTTTCGAGGTCGAAACGATGGCGATACCCAGACCGTTCAGCACGCGGGGCATGTCCGAAACCGACGCATAGCGGCGCAGACCCGGGCGGCTGACGCGCTTGAGGTCCTTGATGGCGTTGGTCTTGGTGGCGGCATCCCACTTCAGAGCGATTTTGATCGACGGGTGTCCCTTCTCGTCCTTGTCGAATTTGTAAGCGAGAATGTAACCCTGCTCGTAGAGGATCTTGGTTATCTCCTGCTTAATTTTTGAACCGGGAGCTTCAACCACTTTGTGGTTGGCTTTCACCGCGTTTCTAATTCTGGTCAGAAAGTCCGCAATAGGATCAGTCATAACGAATAGAAATTAAAAATTAAAAAATTGGTTAAACTAATATTCTGGCTTTCAGCCGGTTGACTATTGTCCGCCGCTTTACAGCCCCTTATCTTCCGCCCCCGCTCGCATACGCACGCGAGGGCCCAAAGCGCGCAAATATACGCATTATTTCCCAAACGGCCAAGATTACCGCCTGATTTTTAGCGATTTTACCGCTGCTCCCGGAATACGGACAATGTTAGCACCCACTATGTTGCTAACATATATCCGCACAAAACTCCCGTTCAGCAACCGGCAGCGCCTCCGGAAATCACCCGGACGCCCCGCTTCCGCAGTTCGCCCCGGTCACCTCCTCCGGCCCCTCGGTCCGAGAAATTCGTAACCAAATGTCCAACCCCTCGCTACGCCCCACATATCGGGAAGTTACCGCTTGCAGCGGCACTTTCCCCGATACTGTGACGTATCTACACGGGCTGCACACCCCTATCTGCCTCAGTTCCTTCGGCAATGAAAAATGAAAAATTCAGCATTAAAAATTTCACTTTACTGCCACGAGCTATGCACTCTCGGACGCAGAGACCTCTCTGAAGAATGGAAAATAATTCTTAATTCTCCATTCCCGGTTTTTAATTGATTTTCCGGGGATAAACTCCCCGGAAAATTACCAGCTGGCCTTCGTAACGCCCGGGATCAGTCCCTTCGAGGCCATCTCGCGGAACTGGATACGGCTGATGCCGAACAGGCGGATGTAGCCTTTGGGACGGCCGGTGATCTTGCAGCGGTTGTGCTGACGGATCGGATTCGAGTTGCGGGGCAGCTTCGACAGTGCCTGCCATGCCTCCTCGTGGTCCATCTCACCGCTCTTCACCTTGGCAGCGATCTCCTCGCGTTTGTGAGCATAGCGGTTTGCAAGTTTCGCACGCTTCACCTCGCGGGCCTTCATAGATTCTTTTGCCATAGCTTAGTTGTTCTTTTTAGCGTTTTTGAAAGGAAGGCCGAACTCGCGGAGCAGGGCATAAGCCTCTTCGTCGGTCTTGGCCGTCGTTACGAACGTGATCTCCATGCCGAAGATCTTGGTGATCTTGTCGATGTCGATCTCCGGGAAGATGATCTGCTCGGTGATGCCCAGGGTGTAGTTGCCCTGGCCGTCGAACTTCTCGTTGATTCCCTTGAAGTCGCGGATTCGGGGAAGCGCCACGGCGATCAGACGCTCCAGGAACTCGTACATCTTCGTATCGCGCAGCGTCACGCGCACGCCGATAGGCATACCCTTGCGCAGCTTGAAGTTGGAGATGTCCTTGCGCGAACGGGTCTGAACGGCCTTCTGGCCGGTGATCGTCGTCAGTTCGGCTTCGGCCACGTCGATCAGTTTCTTGTCGGCGACAGCCTGGCCCATACCCTGGTTGATGACGATCTTTTCGAGCTTCGGGCACTGCATTACGCTCGAGTATCCGAACTCCTTCATAAGGGCAGGCTTGATCTGCTCCTTATAGCGTGTTTTGAGTGTAGGTACGTATCCCATTATTTGATCTCCTCCCCTGACTTTTTAGCGAAACGAACTAATTTACCTTTTGCATTGAGCTTGCGGCCGACCTTGGTGGGTTTTCCCGACTTGGGGTCGATGAGCATCAGGTTCGAGACGTGGATCGGAGCCTCTTTCTCGATGATGCCGCCCTGGGGGTTCTGAGCATTGGGCTTGGTGGCCTTCTTGCAGAGGTTCACGCCCTCGACGATGGCACGCTGCTTCGAAACCTCGACCTTCAGGACTTTGCCCGTCTGGCCCTTGCCGTCGCCGGCGATGACCTGAACCTGGTCCCCTTTCTTAATATGTAATTTCACTGACATATCCGAAATCGTTTTTATGATTACAATACTTCGGGTGCGAGGGAGATAATCTTCATATACTGGTCGCGCAGCTCGCGAGCTACGGGGCCGAATATACGAGTACCGCGCATTTCACCCTGGTTGTTAAGCAGCACCACGGCGTTGTCGTCGAAACGAATGTACGAACCGTTTGCACGCCTGATTTCCTTCGTGGTTCTCACGACGACCGCCTTCGATACGGCGCCCTTCTTGACATCGCCCGAGGGGGTCGCGCTCTTCACGGCCACCACGATCTTGTCGCCGATGGATGCGTAGCGACGCTTCGTGCCGCCGAGCACCCGGATGCAGAGGACCTCCTTAGCACCGCTGTTATCAGCTACTACGAGTCTACTTTCCTGTTGTATCATAACTACTTAGCTCTTTCAATGATTTGTACTAATCTCCAACGCTTGGTCTTGCTCAGCGGGCGGGTTTCCATGATGCGCACGGTATCGCCCTCCTTGCAGGTCTCGTCGAGCGACTCGGCGACGAATTTCGTCGTCTTGTTCACGAACTTGCCGTAGATAGGATGCTTCACCTTACGTGCTACTGCAACCACAATGGTCTTCTCCATCTTGTTGCTGACAACCACACCGATACGCTCTTTTCTAAGATTTCTTTCCATAGTTGTTGCTTATTTGGCGTTTTTTTGACGCAGAATGGTCAGCATGCGAGCTATATCTCTGCGGTTCTTCTTGATGATCGACGGGTTCTCGACAGGGGACACTGCGTGCTGCACCTTCAACTTCCCGAGCTGGGCCTTTTCGGTCTCGATGCGTTCCTGCAGGTCCTTGATCGAAATATCCTTGATTTCTGCACTTTTCATTTTGCGTTCCCTTAAATTGTGGTTTCGACGTAGTCACGTCTTACGATAAACTTGGTGGTGATGGGCAGCTTCTGGGCTCCCAGGCGCAGCGCCTCCTGAGCCACTTCCAGGGGCACGCCTTCGGCCTCGAAGAGAATGCGTCCGGGGGTAACGGGCGCCACGAAGCCTTCGGGATTACCCTTACCCTTACCCATACGCACCTCGGCGGGCTTCTTCGTGATGGGTTTGTCGGGGAAGATGCGGATCCACAGCTGACCTTCACGCTTCATGTAACGCGTAATGGCCTGACGGGCCGCCTCTATCTGACGACCCGTGATCCAGGTCGATTCAAGTGCCTTGATTGCGAACGATCCGTATGCAAGCTGGTTTCCTCTCTGAGCGATACCTTTCATACGGCCTTTCTGCATTCTTCTAAATTTGGTCTTTTTCGGCTGTAACATGTTAGTTCTGCTATAAAAAGGTCCTACTTACTACTGATTGTTGTTGCGACGGTCTCCGCGTCCTCCGCGACGGTCGCCACGATCGCCGCGTCCCCCGCGACGGTCGCCACGGTCACCGCGTCCTCCGCGACGGTCTCCGCGCTCACCGCGGTCGCCCGAAGGAGCCTGTGCCGAAGCGCCTGCGATTTCGAACAGATCGCGCTGGCCGTAGACGATACCCTGGCAGATCCAGACCTTCACGCCCAGGATGCCCACCTTGGTAAGCGCCTCCGTCAGGCAGTAGTCGATGTCTGCGCGGAACGTATGCAGCGGAATGCGTCCTTCCTTGACCGTTTCGGTGCGGGCCATCTCGGCGCCGCCCACACGGCCGGCGACCTGGATCTTGATACCCTCGGCGCCCATGCGCATGGTCGAAGCCACGGCGGTCTTCACCGCACGGCGGAACGACACGCGGCCTTCCAGCTGACGGGCGATGTTCTGACCGACGATCACGGCATCCACCTCGGGACGCTTCACCTCGAAGATATTGATCTGGATCTCCTTGCCGGTGAGCTTCTTCAGCTCCTCTTTCAGCTTATCGACCTCCTGGCCGCCCTTGCCGATGATGATGCCCGGACGGGCCGTCGAAATCGTAACGGTCACGAGTTTCAGCGTGCGCTCGATGATGATCTTCGAGATGCTCGCCTTGGCCAGACGGACATTCAGATACTTGCGGATCTTGGCGTCCTCGACGAGTTTGTCGGAGAAATCCTTGCCGCCGAACCAGTTGGAGTCCCAACCGCGGATGATGCCAAGACGATTTGCTATCGGATTAACTTTCTGTCCCATCTGATTACTTGTTTTCTACGGTTACCATTTTGTCAACTACGATCGTTACGTGGTTCGAACGCTTGCGGATACGGTGTGCGCGGCCCTGGGGCGCAGCCTGAATACGCTTCAGCATGCGGCCGCAGTCTACGAACACCTCTTTCACGCAGAGCTTCGTGTCTTCCAGACGCTCCGATTCGTTCTTGGCCTCCCAGTTGGCGATCGCCGATTTGAGGAGCTTCTCCATACGGATCGACGCCTCCTTCTTCGAGTAACGGAGGATGCCCAGTGCCTTGTTGATCTCCACGCCGCGGATGATGTCGGCCACCAGGCGCATCTTGCGGGGAGAGGTCGGGCAATCACGCATGATGGCGATTGCCTTCTGCTTCTTTTCGGCCTTCATCTTCTCGGCCATATTTGCTTTTCTTGCACCCATTTTCTACCTATTTTTTCTTGTTACCTGCGTGACCGCGGAAGTTGCGGGTAGGGGCGAACTCGCCGAGTTTGTGTCCTACCATGTTCTCAGTTACGTACACCGGAATGAATTTGTTTCCGTTGTGTACGGCGACCGTCTGACCTACGAAGTCAGGCGAGATCATACTTGCACGCGACCATGTTTTGATTACCGACTTTTTATTCCCTTCGGCCTGGGCGATGACTTTCGCTTCGAGCTTGGGGTCGATAAACGGTCCTTTTTTTAATGAACGGCTCATTATGTACTCTTATTTAATTATTTTTTCTTCTTGGAAATAATAAACTTCGAGGTCGTCTTCTTCGGGTTGCGAGTCTTATAACCCTTGGCAAGCAGACCCTTGCGCGAACGCGGGTGACCACCCGACGCACGTCCTTCGCCACCACCCATCGGGTGATCCACCGGGTTCATGACGACACCGCGGTTGCGGGGACGACGGCCGAGCCAGCGCTCGCGTCCTGCCTTGCCGGACTGTTCGAGGCTGTGGTCGATGTTCGACACGACGCCCACCGTAGCGCGGCAAGTTACGAGTACCATACGAGTCTCGCCCGAAGGCAGCTTGATGATGGCGAATTTGCCCTCACGAGCCAGCAGCTGGGCGTAGGAACCGGCCGAACGTGCCATGGCGGCACCCTGACCGGGGTAGAGTTCAATGTTGTGCACGACCGTACCCAGGGGGATTTCGCTCAGGAAGAGCGTGTTTCCGACCTCGGGAGCGACGCCTGCGCCGCTCATGACGGTCTGGCCGACCTGGAGTCCGTTGGGTGCGATGATGTAGCTCTTCTCACCGTCGGCGTAAACCAGCAGTGCGATGCGGGCGGTACGATTGGGGTCGTACTCGATCGTTTTTACGGTTGCAGCGATGCCGTCTTTCGTACGTTTGAAATCGACATTACGATACATCTGCTTGTGACCGCCGCCGATATAGCGAACCGTCATCTTACCGGCGTTGTTGCGGCCGCCCGAGCTCTTCTTGGGGCTCAGCAACGACTTCTCCGGCTTGTTCGTCGTGATCTCGTCGAACGTGCCGATAATCTTATGTCTCGTACCTGCGGTTACAGGCTTAAATTTTCTTACTGCCATCTTCGTTAGATATTACTGTAAAAATCGATCTTGTCTCCATCCTTCAAGGTGACGATAGCCTTCTTGAAGTTATTGGCGCGACCCTCCAAAAGACCCGCTTTGGTGTAGCGGCTTTTGAGTTTGCCCATGTAGTTCACGGTGTTCACGTCCGTAACGACGACGTTGTACATCTGCTCTACGGCATTGCGAATTTGCAGCTTGTTAGCCCTTACGTCAACGATAAAACCGTAGCGATTCAACTTATCGCCCTGAATCGTCATTTTCTCGGTCAAAACCGGCTTAATAATAATGTTCATTGTAACTTGCGTTTTTAAGCTAACATCGTATTCAATACATTCTCGGCGCCCTCCACCATCACGATGGCCGATGCGTTCATCACGTCGTAGGTGCAGACGTTCTGAGCCAGCACGGGCTTCACGTAGGTGAGGTTGCGGCACGACAACTGCAGGTTCACGTTCGATTCCGGAAGAACGAGCAGGACCTTCTTGTCATCGACTTTCAGCGCCTCGGCCAGAGCCGCAACCGACTTGGTCTTGGGAGCCTCCATCGAGATGGCCTCGACGATGCTGATGGCACCGGCCTGAGCCTTGTAGGTCAGGGCGCTGCGGCGGGCCAGCTGCTTGAGCTTCTTGTTGAGCTTGAAACTGTAATCGCGGGGCTGGGGACCGAATACGCGGCCGCCGCCCGGGAACAGGGGCGACTTGATGCTGCCCGCACGTGCACCTCCGGTGCCTTTCTGACGTTTGAGCTTGCGGGTCGAGCCGGCGACTTCGTTGCGCTGCTTCGACTTGTGCGTGCCCTGACGCTGGTCGGCGAGGTACTGCTTCACGTCGAGGTAGATAGCGTGGTCATTAGCCTCTACTCCGAAAACGGCATCCGAAAGGACTACCTTGCGACCCGTCTCTTTTCCTTGTGTGTTCAATACAGCTAATTCCATACTACTTTTCAATCGTTAAATAAGCACCTTTGGCTCCCGGAATCGAACCCTTCACGAGGATGAGGTTGTTCTCGGGAATTACTTTCAATACACGCAGGTTCAGAACCTTGACCTGCTCGCCGCCCATCCGGCCGGGCAGACGCTTGCCCTTGAAGACGCGCGAGGGATAGGACGACGCACCCAGCGAACCCGGCTTGCGCGCACGGTTGTGCTGGCCGTGGGTCTGGCCGCCTACGCCGCCGAAGCCGTGGCGTTTCACGACGCCCTGGAAGCCTTTTCCTTTCGAGATCCCGGTCACGTCAACCCAGTCCTCCTCCGAGAAGAGCTCTACGGTCAGCGTGTCGCCGAGTGCCACTTCGGGCATCCCCTTGAACTCCGCCATCTTGCGTTTGGGGGTGGTGCCGGCTTTCTTGAAGTGACCTAACAAGCTGCTGCTGGTGTGCTTTTCACTTTTTTCGTCATAGGCAACCTGAACCGCCTCGTAAGCATCCTTCTCGACGGTTTTGATTTGCGTAACAACGCACGGACCAGCCTCAATGACAGTGCATGGTATGTTCTTACCCTCGGCACTGTAAACGGAAGTCATTCCGATTTTCTTTCCAATAAGTCCTGACATTTGTTGTCAATTGTTCGTTATAAAATAGTGTAAAGTGATGTTGCGTTCATCTCCCGCCGGTTCCCGGTCCGAAACGCCGTAAACGGCATTTCGGGAGCCGGCGGAACGTCGTTCGGTCTATCACACCTTGATCTCGACCTCGACTCCCGAAGGAAGTTCGAGCTTCATCAGCGCGTCGATCGTCTTGGGCGTCGATGAGTAGATGTCGAGGATGCGCTTGAAGGTGCAGAGCTGGAACTGCTCGCGGGCTTTCTTGTTGACGAAAGTCGAGCGGTTGACCGTAAAAATCTGCTTGTGCGTGGGAAGGGGCACCGGGCCGCTCACGACGGCGCCCGTGCTCTTCACGGTCTTCACAATCTTCTCGGCCGACTTGTCCACGAGATTGTGATCGAATGACTTTAACTTGATTCTAATCTTCTGGTTCATATTGTTTGCTTATTCTATTTCCTTACGTTTACCACTCGACTTCTCGATGATCTCCTTGGCCAGGTTGGCAGGAACCTCCTCGAAGTGCGAGAACTCCATGGACGAAGTGGCGCGGCCCGACGAGATCGTACGCAGCACGGTCACATAACCGAACATCTCCGACAGGGGGACCTTGGCCTTCACCACGCGGGCGGTGCCTTTCGTCTCCATGCCGGTGATCTGGCCGCGGCGCTTGTTCAGGTCGCCGATGATGTCGCCCATGTTCTCCTCGGGGGTAACGACCTCCACGGACATCACGGGCTCCAGGATCACCGAACCGGCCTTGGGAGCGGCATTGCGGTAACCGTTGCGGGCTGCGATCTCGAACGACAGCTGGTCGGAGTCCACCGGGTGGAACGAACCGTCGATCAGCGTGATCTTCATCGAGTCCATCGGATAACCGGCCAGCGCACCGTTGGCCATAGCCGACTCGAAGCCCTTCTGAACCGAAGGAATGAACTCCTTGGGAATGTTGCCGCCCTTCACCTGATCGACGAACGTAAGGCCCATCTTGCCGTCCTCGGCGGGACCGATCTCGAAGATGATGTCGGCGAACTTACCGCGGCCGCCGGTCTGCTTCTTGAAGACCTCGCGGTGCTGAACCGTCTTGGTGAGCGACTCCTTGTAGTTCACCTGCGGGGCACCCTGGTTGATCTCCACGCCGAACTCGCGGCGCAGACGGTCTACGATGATGTCGAGGTGGAGCTCACCCATACCGCTGATGACCGTCTGACCCGAATCCTCGTCGGTGTGAACCGTGAAGGTGGGGTCCTCCTCAGCCAGCTTGCCCAGGGCGATGCCGAGCTTGTCGAGGTCCTTCTGGGTCTTGGGCTCTACGGCCAGACCGATCACCGGCTCGGGGAAGGTCATCTGCTCCAGCATGATAGGTGCGTTCTCGGCGCAGAGCGTGTCGCCCGTGCGGATCTCCTTGAAACCTACAGCTGCGCAGATGTCGCCGGCGCCGACGGTCTCCATCGGGTTCTGCTTGTTGGCGTGCATCTGGTAGATACGGCTGATACGCTCGCGTTTGCCGCTGCGCGAATCGAGGACGTAGGAACCTGCATCGAGTTTGCCCGAGTAGACGCGCACGAAAGCCAGACGGCCTACGAACGGGTCGGTAGCGATCTTGAAGGCCAGTCCGCAGAAGGGCTCGTCCTCCGAAGCGTGGCGCACCTCTTCCTGCTCGGTCTTGGGGTTCAGGCCCTTGACGGGGGGCAGATCCAGCGGCGAGGGGAGAAATGCCATCACGTAGTCGAGCAGTTTCTGCACGCCCTTGTTGTGGAAGGACGAACCGCAGAGCATCGGCACGATCTGCATCGAGATCGTGGCCTTGCGGATTGCGGCGAGCAGCTCGTCGGCCGTGATCGAATCGGGGTCCTCGAAGAACTTCTCCATCAGCGCATCGTCGGTGGAGGCCACCTCCTCGATGAGCTTGGCGCGCCATTCGGCAGCCTCGGCCTTCATCGACTCGGGAATCTCCTTCAACTCGAAGTTGTCGCGGACGGTCTTGTCGTCGTAGTAATAGATAGCATTATTATATATAAGGTCTACCAGACCTTCGAACTTGTCCTCGGCACCGATGGGCAGGACTACCGGCAGAGCCGTAGCCCCGAAGTGCTCCTTGATCTGTGCGCACACCGACAGGAAGTCGGCGCCCGTGCGGTCCATCTTGTTGACGTAACCGAGGCGGGGAACGTTGTATTTGTCGGCCTGACGCCATACCGTCTCCGACTGGGGCTCGACGCCGCCCACGGCGCAGAACGTGGCGATAGCGCCGTCCAGCACGCGCAGCGAACGCTCCACCTCGACCGTGAAGTCAACGTGTCCCGGGGTGTCGATCAGGTTGATCTGGTACTGGTTGCCCTTGTAGTTCCAGAATGCGGTCGTAGCGGCCGAGGTGATCGTGATGCCGCGCTCCTGCTCCTGAACCATCCAGTCCATCGTGGCGCCGCCGTCGTGCACCTCGCCGATCTTGTGGGTCTTGCCCGTGTAGAAAAGGATTCGCTCGGATGTAGTGGTCTTACCGGCGTCGATGTGGGCCATGATGCCGATGTTGCGAGTATACTTTAAGTCTCTGGTTGCCATCTGTCAATCCTCTCTTTTAGAATCTGAAGTGTGCGAATGCCTTGTTTGCCTCGGCCATGCGGTGCATCTCCTCCTTGCGTTTGAAGGCGGCACCCTGCTGGTTGAAGGCATCCAGTATCTCTGCCGAAAGCTTGTCTGCCATCGTCTTGCCGGCGCGCTTGCGGGAATAGAGGACAAGGTTTTTCATGGAAATAGAAATCTTGCGCTCCGGACGAACCTCCATAGGAACCTGGAACGTCGCACCGCCGATACGCTTCGATTTCACTTCGACTTGGGGTGTGATGTTCTCCAGGGCCTGTTTCCAGATTTCCAGGGGAGATTTATCAGCATCCTTCATCTTCTTGCCGACGATATCCAACGCATCGTAGAAAATCGTGTAGGCAATACTCTTCTTACCATCCAGCATAAGGTTGTTCACGAAACGGGTCACAGCCACGTCTCCGAACTTCGGATCCGGAAGTAGAATTCGCTTCTTTGGCTTAGCTTTTCTCATTGCTATTAAAAATGTTCTTCGTTAAAAATTTCTCTTGACTACTTGCCTGCCTTGGGGCGTTTGGCACCGTACTTCGAACGACGCTGACGACGCCCATCGACGCCTGCCGAGTCGAGCGCACCGCGCACCAGGTGATAACGTACACCGGGGAGGTCCTTCACACGACCGCCGCGGACGAGCACGATGGAGTGCTCCTGCAAGTTGTGGCCTTCTCCGGGGATGTAGGCGTTGACCTCCTTGCCGTTGGTCAATCTCACACGCGCCACCTTACGCATGGCCGAGTTCGGCTTTTTCGGGGTCGTGGTGTACACACGCGTACATACGCCCCGGCGCTGCGGACACGCGGCCAGTGCGGGAGACTTCGACTTGTCCTCCAGCGTCACGCGGCCGTTTCTCACTAACTGTTGAATAGTTGGCATTGCTTAAACTGTCCTTTAATTGTTAAAAAAATCTATCTCCATTGTCCAAAATGGATTGCAAAGGTACGCATTTTTTCGGAAATACAATATATAAGGGCATCTTTTTTCGTGATTTTACGGGATTTCGCGCCGTTTTTCATTCTTTTTACTTATAGTTTTTGCAGCGATATATCATATCATTTATATATAAAATTACAAACCGCTGCCTTTCATGGTCTTATGCGAACTTTTCGGAAGGCTTGAAATTCGCGAAAAAATCACTAAATTTGTCTGTGCATTCCGGGGCAACCTCCTGAATGACAAAAATCAATCATCAAAAATTTTCAGACCATGAACAAATTTCTTTTTTCGACTGCATGCCTGACCCTGCTGGTTGCGTGCAACGACAACGAGGGGGGGGAATTCCACGCCCGTAACCTTTGACGACCCAACGTTCGCAACCTACAGCCTCGCGCATTTCGATGCCAACGGCGACGGCATCCTAACCGAAAGCGAAGCCCAAAAAGTCAAAAAGCTGACACTCGACGCCAATACCGATGCTTCGCTCGCCGGAATCGAATCGCTCGCCGGAATCGAGTATTTCACCGAGTTGGAAGAGCTTGCCTGCACCAAATGCAATTTCGCGTCGGTGGACCTGAGCCGCAACCGGAAACTGAAATCGTTGGCACTGATGTACGGAAAACTCACGGCGTTAGACCTCGGAGCCCTTTCCGAACTGGAAACCCTGAACTGCAACTCCAACGCGCTGACGGCACTCGACCTAACGAAAAATCCGAAACTCAAATACCTCTACGTGCAGGCCAACAAGCTCACCGCGCTCGATGTCAGCCGCAATCCGGAGCTGGAACATCTCTATGTGAGCATTATGAGCTTCATGTCGAATCAGATCGAAACGCTCGACATCACCCAATGCCCGAAAATCACACAGTTGTATGCCGTTGACATGACCTCGCTCAAACAGCTCCGTATGCTGCGAGCCCACAAGGAAGCGAATATCCTGATGAGCGTCCCCGCCACTACCGAAATCATCTACGAATAGGCCATTTTTCGGCGGCAGGCAGACAGGCAGGTAGGCGCGGCACGGACTTTGCCCCCGGAACGGCGGTACGGGCCGCCGGAGCGCCGAACGCCCCGGCGACGAACGAACCCGCACCGAAAACAACGCATACCGCCATGAAACAACTCTTACACAACCTCTTCCTGCCGCTGTTCGCAGCGGCCCTCTGCTCGGGAGCATGCAGCGACGACGACAACGACAGCCGGCCGAAACCCTCGGGCTACGACATCTACACGGCCGGCTACAAAACCCCGTCCGGAAAGTCCGTGGCGACGGTCTGGAAAAACGGCAGCGAGCTCTACGCCCTGACCGACGGCACGAACGACGCCTGGGCCTACTCCGTCTTCGTGGACAACGGCACGGTCTACGCCGCGGGCTACGAGCAGCAGGGCGACGCGATCGTCGGCAAAATCTGGGTGAACGGCGCCTTGAAATACACCGTCGCACCGGCTTCGGGCAGCGCCTATCTCTATTCGATTTCGGCCGCGGACGGCAGTCTCTACGTCGCCGGCAGCGAGGACGTGAACGGCGCCCTGACGGCCAAAATCTGGAAGGACGGCGCGGAGGCTTACGCCTATTCGGTGAGCCCCGCCGTGTCGCAGGCCAAAGCCGTGGCCGTCTCGGGGAGCGATGTTTACGCCGCAGGCAGCCTTCGAAGCGGACTCGGGAAGCAGCTCGCCGTGGTCTGGAAGAACGACAAGGCGCACTTCACGCTCTCCGACGGACAGACCGACGCCGGCGCGACGGCCCTCTGCCTCGACGGCCGCACGCTCTACACGGCGGGCTACGCCGGCACACAGGCCGTCGTCTGGAAGGACGGCAGCGTGCTCTACACGCTGACCGACGGCAGCTCCTCGGCCCAGGCCACCGCCGTCTGCCGCTCCGGGAGCGCGCTCTACGCCGCGGGATACGTCATCGACGGCTTCGAGAACGAGGGTGTCGTCTGGAAGAACGGCCGGGAGCTTTACGACCTTTCGGACGGTTCGGGCGAAGGCTCGATGCCCTATGCCATAGCCGTTTACGGCGACGACGTTTTCAGCGCCGGGACCCTCTTCGGAACGTCGCGCACCGCCGCGGTGTGGCACGGCGAGAAGATCCTCCACACGCTCACCGACGGCACGGGACACGGCGAGGTCTACTCGATGTTCGTCGTACCGCTCTACGACTGACGCGCCGCATCGGAAACGGAAAGGGACACGGTCTTTCGGGGCCGTGTCCCTTTTTATGCGCCATTCCGCGACCCGAAGAATGACAAATCGGAAAACTTTTGTTATTTTTGCAAGCCCGCCCAAGAGCCGGGTTTAGAAAGAGACAGAACCAAAAACGGTCAAACAACGACAAAACAAAATCCTTAGAGGAGATATGGAGTACAATTTCAAGGAGATCGAGGCCAAATGGCAAAGCCGCTGGCGGACGGACAAGACCTACAAGGTGGAAACGGACCCCTCGCGGCCCAAATTCTATGTGCTGGACATGTTCCCCTATCCGTCGGGAGCGGGCCTGCACGTCGGGCACCCGCTGGGCTACATCGCCTCGGACATCTACTCGCGCTACAAGCGGCTCAAGGGCTTCAACGTCCTGCACCCGATGGGATACGACGCCTTCGGCCTGCCCGCCGAGCAATACGCCATCCAGACGGGCCAGCACCCGGCCGTGACGACCGAGCAAAACATCGCCCGCTACCGCGAGCAGCTGGACAAGATCGGCTTCTCGTTCGACTGGGACCGCGAGGTGCGCACGTGCGACCCCGGCTACTACAAGTGGACGCAGTGGGCGTTCCTCGAAATGTTCTCCCATTGGTACGACCGTTCGAAGCAGCAGGCGCGACCCGTCGCGGAGCTCGTCGCGGCGTTCGAGAAGAGCGGCACCGAGGGCGTCGATGCGGCCTGCACGACCGAAATGCGCTTCACGGCCGCCGAATGGAAGGCCAAGAGCGAACCCGAAAAGGAGCAGATTCTCCAAAACTACCGGCTGGCGTTCCGCGCCGACACGATGGTCAACTGGTGTCCGAAGCTGGGGACCGTGCTGGCCAACGACGAAGTGCACGACGGACTTTCGGTCCGCGGCGGCTATCCGGTCGAGCAGAAGCGCATGAAGCAGTGGCTCCTGCGCGTGACGGCCTACGCCCAGCGGATGCTCGACGGACTGGACAAACTCGAATGGAGCGACTCGCTCAAGGAGATCCAGCGCAACTGGATCGGACGTTCCGAGGGCGCTCAGGTCTTCTTCGACATCGAGGGTTCGGCGAAGAAACTCGAAATCTTTACCACCCGTCCCGACACGATCTTCGGCGTGACGTTCATGGTCATCGCCCCCGAACACGAGTGGGTCGGCGAGCTGACGACGCCCGAGAACAAGGCCGCCGTCGAGGAGTACATCCGCCAGACCCGGAAGCGTTCGGAACGCGAGCGCATCGCCGACACGAAGCGCGTAAGCGGCGTGGCGACAGGCTCGTACGCCATCAATCCCTTCACGAAAAAAGCCATTCCGATCTATATCTCCGACTACGTGCTGGCGGGCTACGGAACGGGCGCCATCATGGCCGTTCCGGCGCACGACTCGCGCGACTGGGCCTTTGCCCGCCACTTCGGGCTGGAGGTCGTTCCGGTGGTCGAGGGCGGCGACATCGAGAAGGAGTCGTACGACGCCAAGTCGGGCAAACTGATCAACTCGGATTTCCTCGACGGGATGGATGTAAAGGAGGCGATTCGGGTGATGTTCGCCGAAGTCGAGCGGCGCGGACTGGGCAAGAAGCTCGTCAACTACCGCCTGCGCGACGCCATCTTCTCGCGCCAGCGCTACTGGGGCGAGCCCTTCCCAATCTACTACAAGGACGACACGGCTTACCCGCTGTCGGAAGACAAACTGCCGCTGGAGCTGCCGCCGATCGAGAATTTCGGCCCCACGGAACAGGGCGAACCGCCGCTGGCCCGCGTGAAAGGCTGGGCGACGCCCGAGGGGTATCCCTACGAATACTCGACGATGCCCGGATTCGCCGGCTCGTCGGCCTACTACCTCCGCTACATGGACCCGCACAACGACAAGGCGCTCGTGAGCCGCGAAGCCGACGAGTACTGGCGCAACGTGGACCTCTACGTGGGCGGCATCGAACACGCCACGGGACACCTGATGTACTCGCGCTTCTGGAATATGTTCCTTTACGATCTGGGAGTCGTGTGCGAGGAGGAGCCCTTCAAGAAACTCGTCAACCAGGGCATGATCCAGGGCCGTTCGAACTTCGTCTACCGCATCGTCGGTACGAACAAGTTCGTGTCGCTGGGCCTCAAGGAGCAATACGACACGCAGGCGCTCTACGTCGATGTGAACATCGTCCGCAACGACATCCTCGACCTCGACGCCTTCCGCGCGTGGAGGCCCGAGTACAACGATGCGGAGTTCATCCTCGAAGACGGCAAATACGTCTGCGGCTGGGCCATCGAGAAGATGTCCAAGTCGTTCTACAACGTCGTGAACCCCGACTACATCGTCGATAACTACGGCGCCGACACGCTGCGCATGTACGAGATGTTCCTCGGCCCGCTGGAGCAGTCGAAGCCCTGGGACACGAACGGCATCGACGGCGTGCACAAGTTCCTGCGCCGCTTCTGGCGGCTCTTCTTCGACCGTGACGGCCAGTTGTGCGTCACCGACGAGAAAGCCACCGAAAAGGAGCTCCGCACCCTGCACAAGACCATCAAAAAGGTCTCGGAGGACATCGAGAACTTCTCGTTCAACACCTCCGTGGCGGCTTTCATGATCTGCCTCAACGAGCTGGGCGAGTGTTCGAAGCGCGAAGTGCTCGAACCGCTGACCGTGCTGCTCGCCCCCTTCGCCCCGCACATCGCCGAGGAGCTGTGGGCCGCGCTCGGACACGCCGAATCGGTCTGCACGGCCGCTTACCCGACCTTCGACGAGAAGCACCTCGCGCTCGACGCCTTCGAATACCCCGTGTCGGTCAACGGCAAGCTCCGCTTCAAGAAGGAGTACGCCATGTCGATGACGCCCGCCGAGATCCAGGCCGCAGTCGTCGGGGAACCCGAAGCGCAAAAGTGGCTCGACGGCAAGACCCCGAAAAAGATCATCGTCGTGCCGGGCAAGATCATCAACATCGTAATCTGAGCGCCGGCCGGCTAAGAGCCGGGATTTAGGGGGGGGGCACGGCGCCGGGTCTCGTCCGGTTCCGTGCCTCCACCTCTGAAAAACGGTTTCTCAAACGTCCCCCTCAGTGGGCGCTTACAAACATACAATCCAAAATGAAACGAACCTTCCGACTTTTACTGGCACTTTTGCTTATGAGCGCATCCGCTTCCGCCAAAGACTACGGACAGGCCCTGACGGTCCGCATCTGGGACAACGCCTCGGCACCCCACAGCAACGGCATCGACACCCCCGAACAGGAGCCCGAACCCAACCGGCTGGCCAACACCTCCGACGCCGAACTCTACATCTTCCCGGCCGACACGTCGAAAGCCACCGGACAAGCCGTCGTGATCTGTCCCGGAGGCGGTTACGGACGGCTGGCCATCGACCACGAAGGCTACGAGGTGGCGCAATGGCTCGCCGCGAACGGCATCACCGGCGCGGTGCTGAAATACCGCATGCCCAACCACCACCCCGAAGTGCCGCTGGAAGATGCCGAACAGGCCCTGCGCATCATGCGCGGCGACGCGCCGGGCGCCGAAGGCTTCACCTGCCCGAAGGTCGGCATCGCCGGATTCTCGGCCGGAGGCCATCTCGCGGCGATGGCCTCGACGATCGGCAGCGTCCGTCCGGATTTCTCGATCCTCTTTTACCCGGTCATCTCGGCCGTGCGGGGCAAGCGCCATCAGGGGTCGTTCATCAACCTGCTGAGCGCGGAGCGCACCCCCGAACAGGATGCGGCCTATTCGCTGGAGAGCCGCGTGACCGAAGCCACGCCCCCGGCGCTGCTGCTGCTCTCGGACGACGACAAGACGGTGCCGCCGGTCAACAGCACCTGCTATTACACGGCCCTGAAGGAGCACGGCATCGAAGCCTCGATGCACATCTATCCCACGGGCGGCCACGGCTGGGGCATCCGCGAATCGTTCCGCTACAAGGCAGCCTGGCAGGACGCCGTGCTGGACTGGCTCCGCAAACGTTAAACCGCAACCGCAATGAAACTGAAAACGACGCTCGCGGCCGCAGCCGCGATCCTCACGGCGTTCGCCGCAACGGCACAGAAGCCCGTGGCGACGCTGAAAATCTGGGACAACGCGACCGCGCCCCACAGCAACGGCATCGTCCCCGTCCCCGGAGAGGACGACCCGGCCCGCACGACCCGCACGACCGAAACCGAACTCTATATCTACCCGGCCGACACGGCCCGAGCCACGGGACAGGCCGTGGTGATCTGCCCCGGAGGCAGTTACCTGGGGCTGGCCATCGGTCACGAGGGGCACGACGTGGCCCGCTGGCTGTCGCAGAACGGCGTCACGGCCGCGGTGCTGAAATACCGCATGCCCAACGGGCATCCCGAAGTTCCGCTGGAGGATGTTCAGCAAGCACTGCGCATCATGGCGGGCCTCGAAGCGGGCGCCACGGGATTCTCCGCCGACAAGGTGGGCGTCATGGGCTTCTCGGCCGGCGGCCATCTGGCAGCCACGGCCTCGACGATCGGGGCGTTCAAACCCGCCTTCTCGATCCTCTTCTATCCGGTCATCACGGCCGAACCCGGAAAGGGGCACCAGCTGTCGTTCGACAGCCTGCTGGGAACGGACCGCACGGCCGAACAGTCGGAATACTACTCGCTCCAAAACCGCGTGACGGAGGCCACGCCCCCGACCCTGCTGCTCCATTCGGACGACGACACGGGCGTACCCGCGGTCAACAGCGCGCTCTACTACGAAGCGCTCAAAGCCCACGGCGTGAAGGCTTCGATGCACATTTACCCGACGGGCGAGCACGGCTGGGGCTTCCACACGAACTTCCCCTACCACGAAGTCTGGAAAGCCGCCGTGCTGGAGTGGCTGCGGGAGGTCAACCGATAACGAGAGGGGCGCATGCTCCTCTTTCGTTTTTTCGGGAGGCGCATTGCCGTTTGCCGATTATTAGTGTCGTAACGACACTTTTATGAGTCAGAAAGTTTTACCGAATCTCCTGCGATTCGGTTTTGAACTCCTCCGCCTTTTTCGTATCTTTGCACCCAAAATAAACACTTATGGCAGACAACAGCATACTGAACCGTCTGGACGGTCTGAAACTCAAATACGAGGAGACGGGGCAGAAACTCACCGACCCCGAAGTCATCGCCGATGTCAAGCAGTTCATCCAGCTCACCAAGGAGTACAAGGAGCTGGAACCGATCATCGAGACCTCGGAGCGCTACCGCACGGCCATCGCCAACCTCGCCGAAGCCAAGGACACGCTGGCCACGGACAAGGACGAGGAGATGCGCGAAATGGCCCGCGAGATGATCGCCGAACTGGAACCCCAGCTGGAGCAGATGGAGGAGGAGATCAAGCTGCTGCTGATTCCCAAGGACCCGCAGGACTCGAAGAACGCCATCATGGAGATCCGCGGCGGCACGGGCGGCGACGAAGCGGCGATCTTCGCCGGCGATCTGCTGCGCATGTACACCAAATACATCGAGTCGAAAGGCTGGCGTTACGAAATCACCTCGTCGTCGGAGGGCGCCGCGGGCGGCTTCAAGGAAGTGGTGCTGAAAGTCACGGGCCAGAACGTCTACGGAACGCTCAAATACGAATCGGGCGTGCACCGCGTGCAGCGTGTGCCGCAGACCGAAACGCAGGGCCGCGTGCACACCTCGGCGGCGTCGGTGGCGGTGCTTCCCGAAGCCGAGGAGTTCGACGTGGAGATCTCGATGAACGACATCCGCAAGGACATCTTCTGCGCCAGCGGCCCCGGCGGCCAGTCGGTCAACACGACCTATTCGGCCATCCGCCTGACGCACATCCCGACGGGCATCGTCGTGCAATGCCAGGATCAGAAATCGCAGCTGAAGAACTTCGACAAGGCGTTCGAGGAGCTGCGCACGCGCGTCTTCAACCTCGAATACTCGAAATACCTCGACGAAATCGCCTCGAAGCGCAAGACGATGGTCTCGACGGGCGACCGCTCGGCCAAGATCCGCACCTACAACTACCCGCAGGGGCGCATCACGGACCACCGCATCAACTATACGATCTACAACCTCGCGGCCTTCATGGACGGCGACATCCAGGACTGCATCGACCACCTGATCGTGGCCGAGAACGCCGAACGTCTGAAAGAAAGCGAGCTCTGATGCACCTTCCCGCCGACTTCGACGCCGAGATTTACGACATCGTCGCGCAGATTCCCGCGGGACGGGTCGTAACTTACGGACAGCTGGCCCGGCTGGCAGGCATGCCCGGTTACGCGCGCCGCGTGGGACGGGCGATGGCCGCGGCTCCGGCGGGGATTCCCAGCCACCGGGTCGTCAGCGCCGCAGGCCGCACGGTCCCCGGATGGACCGCCCAGCGGGAGCTGCTCGAAGCGGAGGGCATCCGTTTCCGGCGCAACGGGTGTGTGGACCTCGCCCACCTAAGAGATGAGTTCTAAGGGGCGGCGGCAGGCCGCAGCGCTCTTCATTCCTATCACGCCCCGGCTGCAAACGGGTTTCGGCGGACAATATCCGGCCCCCGGCGACCGTTTTGCCAATAAACAATGCGCCGACAGTCCGAAAAGCACGCCATCTCCCTCCCTGAGGGAGGGAAGGGGTGGGGCGAATTTGCAACTGACGCCGCAGGCGGCAAAAACGGGGGTCGGGAACTACATTATATCGAAAAACAGGAATCGTTCAGCTATGAAAAGATACGTCATACTTCTCTTTCTCCTGAGTTTCGCCGCAACCGTCCGGGCCGCGTCGCCGAAACCTACGCCGATGTATATCGTCAACGGCAAGGAGACGACGGAAATCCGCTCGATACCGCCCGAGGACATCGAGAACGTCGAGATGCTCCCCGCCGACGAAGAGACCATCGCCCGCTACGGCCAGCGCGCCGTGCACGGCGTCATGCTCATCACCCTGCGCTACGACCAGCCCGCGACTTTCCCCGCCGACTCCACGTTCGGCCACTATATCGCCAGCCGGGTGCGGTGGGACGCGAGCGAACCCGCCGCCCGCGTGGTGCTGCGCTACAAGGTCACGCCCGAAGGCGACACCGTCGTCCATCAGGAGCTCGAATCGACCGACAAACGCCTCAAACGGCGCGTGCTGAAAGCCGTGGCCGAGGCCCCGCGCTGGACCCCGGCCCAAAAGAACGGCCGCCCGATCGAGAGCGAAGGCGTGCTGCGCATCCAGCTCCCCGAGGGCAAGCGCATGCCGCGTCCCGTGGAGCTCGTCATCCGCTGAAAACCATCCCCGCAGAAATGAATCCCCGTCTATGAAAACCAACTCCCTTTCCGCCTGGATACTGGCCGTGAGGCCGTATAGTCTGGGCAACTCCGTGATCCTCGTCCTCGTCGGCTCGGCTCTGGCCCGCACCGACGGCTCGTTCCACTGGCTGCCGGCCCTGCTGTGCCTGCTGTTCGCCGTGCTGATGCAGTGCACGGCCAATCTGGTGAACGACCTCTGGGACTTTATGAAAGGAGCCGACAAACCCGACCGGCTGGGACCCGACCGCGCCTTCGCCAAGGGCTACATCACCCTTCCGGCCATGAAGGCCGGCATCGTTGCGTTCACCCTCGCGGCCTGCGCCGCGGGAATCGGACTGCTCGTCTGGGCCCTGCATGCCGGCGTTCTCCGCTACGGCGGCTGGGAGCTCGTCGCCGTGGGCGCCGCCTGCGTCGTCTTCGCCTGGTTCTACACCGCCGGCCCGTGGCCGCTGGCCTATCACGGCATGGGGGACATAGCGGTCATCCTCTTCTTCGGACTGATCCCCGTGGGATTCACCTACTACATCCAGACCGGAGCGTGGACCTGGGAAGTCTCGGTCGCAGCGCTGGCCTGCGGACTGGTGATCGACACGATGCTGATGGTCAACAATTTCCGCGACCGCGACGAGGACGCGCGCTGCGACAAGCGCACGGTCGTCGTCTGCCTCGGGGCCGGAGTCGGCCGCTGGGGCTATTTCGCCCTCGGGGCCGCCGCCGTCGCGCTCTGTCTCACGCTGCTGGCCGGAGGCCGCCCGTGGGCCGCGCTGCTGCCCCTCGCCTACCTCGCGGCGCACACCGCCACGTGGCGCAAGATGGTGCGCATCGACCACGGCGAAGAACTGAACGTCTGTCTGGGCGAAACGGCCCGCAACATCCTGCTGTTCGGAGCCCTGTTCACCGCCGGAATCCTGCTGGGCTGATGGCTGAGACGCAACATATCACCCTGCGCGAATTGCAGCGCCGCGTGAAAGCGGCGCTCGAGGGGCAGTTCGCCCTGCCCGTGTGGGTGAGCGCCGAAATTTCCGAAATAAAGGTCAACTACTCGGGTCACTGCTACCTCGAACTGGTCGAGAAGGGCGGCGACAACGGCGTGCCGACGGCGCAGGCCCGGGCCGTCGTATGGCGTTCGCACTACCCGCGCATCTCGGGTTACTTCGAGGCCGAAACGGGGCAGCCGCTGGCCGCGGGCATCAAGATACTGGCCAAGGTGCTGGTCTCCTACCACGAACTCTACGGCTTCTCGCTGCAAATCACCGACATCGACCCTTCGTACACGCTGGGCGACATGGAGCGGCAGCGGCAGCAGACCATCGCGCAGTTGCAGCAGGACGGAGTCTGGGAGATGAACCGCGAGGCGCCGATGCCGGCCGTCGTGCAGCGCATAGCCATCGTGTCGAGCGTCAACGCCGCGGGCTATCAGGACTTCTGTAAAGAGCTGGACAAAAGCCCCTACCGGTTTCATCTGACGCTGTTCGACGCCTTCATGCAGGGCGAAGCGGCCGAGGAATCCATCGTCGAAGCCTTGTGCGCCGTGGCCGACCGTGCGGAGGATTTCGACGCCGTGGTGCTGATCCGCGGCGGCGGGTCGAGGAGCGACCTCAACTGTTTCAACGCCTACCGCCTCTGCGCCCACGTGGCGCAGTTCCCGCTGCCCATTCTGACGGGCATCGGGCACGACAAGGACACCAGCGTCGCCGACATGGTGGCTCACACGGCGCTCAAAACTCCGACGGCGGTGGCCGGATGGCTCGTCGAACGGATGGCCGGAATCGAAGGATGGCTCGACAGCGCCGCCCTGCAACTCCACGACACGACGGCGGCGGCGATGCACGCCTCGGAGGTGCGTCTCGAACGCCTTTCGGGCGAGCTGCGACGGCTGAGCGGCGAACTTCTCACCCGGCAGTCGCTGCGGCTGGAACACCTCGCAGGGGTGCTTCCCGAAGCGGCGCGGAATTTCCTCGCGCGGCAGACGACGCGGCTGGAAAACGCTGCGGAACTGATCGCCGGGCGTTCGCCCGAACGCATCCTCCGGCTGGGATTCGCCGTGGTGCGGAGCGGCGGCAGGGCGGTGACCTCGGTCCGGGCGGTCGCGGCGGGCGAACCCATCGAGGTCGAAGTCGCCGACGGCAAGATAAGTGCAACCGTAAACGCTGAAAAGATATGGCAAAAAAAGAGCTGACCTACGCCGAGGCGATGGCCGAGATCGAAAAGATTCTCGGACGCCTGCGCAGCGAGGAGATGAACGTGGACGGCCTCGCGGCGGAGGTGAAACGCGCCACGGAGCTGATAGCCTCGTGCAAGGCGCGCCTGCGCAAGGCCGAAGCCGACGTGAACAAAGTGCTGGAATAGGATGAAAAAGCTGATCCGCTGGTCGCTGAACCACATTCCGCGCCCCGTACTGCAACGCATCGCCGGATGGGCCGTGCCCGCGGCGGGACTCCTCTACAAGGGCCGCGGGGTCGAATGCCCCGTATGCGGCGCGAAATACCGGAAATTCATGCCCTACGGCTATGTGCAGTCGCGGCCCAACGCGCTGTGCCCCAAGTGTCTGTCGCTGGAGCGCCACCGTCTGCTGTGGCTCTACCTGACGCGCGAGACCGACCTCCTGACCGCCTTTCCGCGCACGCTGCACATCGCCCCCGAGGTCTGCATCATGCGCCACCTCAAACCCCACTTCCGCCCGCATCCGGGACAATACGTCACGGCCGACCTCGAAAGCCCGCTGGCGGACATCCATTTCGACGTGCAGCAAATCCCGCTGGCCGACGATTCGGTGGACGTGGTGATCTGCAATCACATTCTGGAACACGTCGCCGACGACCGGAAGGCGCTGCGCGAACTGCACCGCATCCTCAAACCCGGCGGCTGGGGCATCGTCCTCTCGCCCGTGGACCGGGATTACGAACGGACCTACGAGGACGATTCGATCACCGACCCCGACGAGCGCACGCGCATCTTCGGGCAGTACGACCACCGGCGCATCTACGGCGCCGATTATGCCGACCGCCTGCGCGAAGCGGGCTTCGAGGCCGCGGACATCGACTACGCCGCGACCTTCACCGACGAGGAGCGCAGGCTATACGCCCTGCCCGCCGATCACATCTACGTGGTTTACAAAGTCTGACAGACGGCCGTCGAAACGGCTGTCCGACGGGAAGCGTCCGACGGCGATGCGGGGTTTGGTCTTGCCGTGGAAATCGCTCCCGCAGGTCATCAGGGCCCCTTCGGACCGGACCAGCGAGGCGAAATAAGCGGCCTGTTCGGGAGTGTGGTAGTTGTTGAAGACCTCCAGTCCCGCGGCCCCGCGGCCCAAAAGCTGTTCGGCGATCTCCTCGCGGCCCCGGAAATTCAGCCCCGGATGGGCCACGACCGGCACCCCGCCGTTGTCGCGGACCAGTTCGACGGCCCGGCGGAAATCCATATACTCCACGGGCACGAACGCCGGACGCCCCTGGGCGAAATAATCGAGATAAAAGTTGATGTAAGGCATATCGCTCCGTGCGCCGCCCTCCATATAGGGCCGCAGCGGGGGCGTATGGTATTTCGCGTCGGAAAGCATCACCTCGGCGATCAGTTCGCCCGTCGGGAGTCCTCCTCCGGCGGCCGCCAGCACCGCTTCGGCATCCACGGAGAAACCCAGTTTCAGCAGGTTATCGACCATGCCGCCGAACGACGCCATGACCTTGGCGGCGATCTCCTCCTCCAAACGCGCGAAATCCGCCGACCGCCAGTCGATGCCGTACCCCAGCAGGTGGAGGTCCGTACCCCGGTAGTTGCAGTCAATCTCGATGCCCGGAACGAATCCGATGCCCCGTTCGCAGGCCAGCCGGGCGGCTTCGCCGACGCCCCGCACCGAATTGTGATCCGTCAGCGAAAAGAGCGTCAGCTGCGCCCCGAGGCACTTGCCGACGAGTTCGGCGACGGAAAATTCCCCGTCGCTGCTGTATTCGGAATGGATGTGCAAATCGAAAGCGGCCATATCAGCAGAGGTAAAAGACGATCCCGACGAAGTGCGCCGCGACCGCGAGGTTTATCAGCAAGTGCCAGACCATGTGGTGATAGCGGAATCCCTTTTTGGCGTAGAACCAGGCCCCGAGGGTGTAGAGCAGGCCGCCCAGCGCGATCAGCACCAGCAGCGGCGTCGAGGCCCGGCGCACGAACAGCGGCAGGAAGAAGACGATCGTCCAGCCCATGACCAGATAGATGGTCAGGCTGACGGCCGGTATCGACTTGCGGGACAGCGATTTGTAGAAGATGCCGAAAAGGACCATCGCCCATTGGAGGACGGTGATGAAAACGCCCTGCCAGCCGCCGATGACCACCAGCGCGATGGGTGTGTAGCTGCCCGCGATGGCGACGTAGATGAAGATATGGTCGAGGATGTGGAAAACGTCCTTGTGCTTCGACTGCGGATTCATCGAGTGGTAGAGCGTCGAGGCGAGGAACATCAGAAAAATCGAGATCACGAAAACCGACACCGAGGCCGCCGCCAGAACCCCGTCGGGATCATGCACATAGGCCCACACGGCGGCAAAAGGAAGCACCGCGAGCGCCAAAAACGACATCACGCCGTGGGACACGGCATTGGCGACCTCCTCGCCGACGGTCGGCACGTAAATCTCCTTTTTCTTTGCCATAGCAGAACGTATCGGTTCAATGTTACAAATTTATAATTTTTTTTCATATCTTTGCGAGCATAGGCATTCGGTCAGGTAAAAATGGACTTTTCACGGTACGAAAAACTCCGCACGCTCGTTCGCGCGAACTTCTCGGAGCAAACTCAGCGCCTCGTTGACGAAGCGTTGGAGTATGCCGACGGGAAACTCGCCGGGCTGGTGCGCTACGACGGCTCGCCCCTGCTGGACCACGCCGTCGCGGTGGCTTCGATCGTGATCTCGGAAGTGGGCCTCGGCCGCAACTCCTCCGTGGCGTCCATCTTGCACGACGTTGTGCGTCTGGCCCACAAGCAGCTTCCGGCCGAGGAGTTCCTCGCCCTGAACGCCGACATCCGCAAGCGTTTCGGCGATCAGGTCATGGGCATCACCCTCGGGCTGGCCAACATCTCGGAGCTCAAACTCAAAGTGGCCAAGGAGCAGGCCGACAACTTCCGCGACCTGATCGTCAGCTACTCCGAAGACCCGCGCGTGATCCTCATCAAACTGGCCGACCGCCTCGAAGTGATGCGCTCGCTGGAGATGTTCCCGCGCGAAAAGTGGCGCAAGAAGAGCTGGGAGTCGATGAACCTCTATGCCCAGATCGCCCACAAACTGGGCCTCTACTCGATCAAGAGCGAGCTGGAAGACATCGCCCTGAAATACCTCGAACCGAAGGATTACGAACACATCGTCACGAAGCTCGAAGAGAGCGCCGAAGAGCGCCGTGCGTTCATCGCCCGCTTTCTCGTGCCGATCGAACAGCGGTTGCACCGCCTCGGCATCAAATACCATGTCAAAAGCCGCACCAAGTCGATCTTTTCGATCTGGAGCAAGATGCACAAACAGCACGTCCCGTTCGAAGGTGTCTACGACATCTTCGCCATCCGCATCATCATCGACTGCGACAAGGAGGCCGAAAAACAGCTGTGCTGGACGGCCTATTCGGTGGTGACGGACTTCTACACCCCCAATCCCAACCGCATGCGCGACTGGATCTCGATCCCCAAGTCGAACGGCTACGAGTCGCTGCACACCACCGTGTCGGCCGAAGGGCGCTGGGTCGAGGTGCAGATCCGCACCGAACGCATGGACGCCGTGGCCGAGCGCGGCATCGCAGCGCACTGGCGCTACAAGGGGGTCAACCAGGGGGCGCAGACCAGCGAAATGTGGCTGGGACACCTGCGCGAACTGATCGAGGATACGACGCACGCGCTGGCGCAGCGTTTCGACGCCAAACCCGCCTCGGGCGAAATCTTCGTCTTCACGCCCAACGGCGACCTGCGGAAACTCCCCGAGGGAGCCACGGTGCTGGATTTCGCCTTCGACATCCACACCTCGCTGGGCTCGACGTGCGTGGGCGGCAAGGTCAACAACCGTTCGGTGCCGATCCGCGAGCAGCTGCGCAACGGCGACATCGTCGAGATCCTCACCCAGAAGAACCAGACTCCGAAGTCGGACTGGCAGACCTTCGTGGTGACCTCGAAGGCCCGCAACAAGATCAAATCCTACCTCCGCGAGGAGCAGGCCAAGCATACGCGCATGGGGCGCGAGGAGCTGGAACGCAAGCTCAAGAACTGGAAATTCGCCATCACGATCGACGAGGCGGTGGCCTACCTGGCCAAATATTTCAAGCTGCGCCTCGGGACGGAGGTCTACGCCCTGATCGCCACCCAGAAGCTCGATTTCGGGTCGATCAAGGAGATTCTGGCCCGCCACCTCTCGGGGGAGGCCGAGGAGGAGCGCCGCGCGGCGGCCGCCGAGGTCGAACGCCAGAAGGCCGCGCTGCACAGCGCGCGGGAGAGCACCGCGCCGCAGGATGCGCTGGTGATCGACGACGACATTTCGAAAATACAATATAAACTGGCCAAGTGCTGCAACCCGATCAAGGGCGACGACGTGTTCGGATTCGTGACGATCAATGCGGGCATCACGATCCACCGCTGCGACTGTCCCAATGCCAAGCGCATGCGCGAAAACTATCCCTACCGGGTGATCGACGCCCGCTGGCGGCAGAACGCCGAGGGGGCTTTCCGCGTGACGATCCGCATCGTGGCGGCGGACACGACGGGCATGGCCAACCACATCACCGAGGTCATCGTCCGCGACCTCAAACTGGGCATCCGCTCGATGAACTTCGCCCCGGCCGGCAACGGCTGTCTGGCGGGAGAAGTCGCGGTCGAGGTGCCCGGCGCGGGCGTCGTGGATACGCTGATCCATCAGATCATGCGCATCAAGGGCGTGCAGAGGGCCTACCGCATCAACTAATCCGTACACAACTTTTTACCCACATAAACGATAAATGAATAACAACACAATCAGCGTCGTATTCGCCGACTCGTCACACGCACACTACGCACCGCGTATCTGCGAACTGATCTATGAGTCGGCCCTGCAGCGGGGCACGGGCATCGCCAAGCGTTCGCCCGAGTACATCGCAGCGAAAATGACCGGTGGCAAGGCCGTCGTGGCGCTGGACGGTGAAAAACTGGTCGGGTTCAGCTACATCGAGTGCTGGGGTCACGGCGACTTCGTCGCCACCTCGGGACTGATCGTCGATCCGGAGTACCGGCACATGGGACTCGCGGAACAGATCAAACGACGAACGTTCGAGCTTGCCCGACGACGATTCCCGTTTGCCAAGTTATTCAGTATCACCACGTCGCTGCCCGTCATGAAGCTCAATTCGCGGATGGGCTACGTTCCCGTGACCTTCTCGGAACTCACCGAGGACGAGGAGTTCTGGCGCGGCTGCGAAGGCTGCTGCAACTACGACATCCTGCAACGCAACAACCGCCGCATGTGTCTCTGCACGGGAATGCTCTACGACCCGGCCAAGGAGCCGCCCGCGAAGCAGTCGCGCCTGGCGCCCTACCGGATGTTCCTGAGGAACAAAGTAAAGAAGTTGTTTCACCTGAAATAGTAAAAACCGAAATAAAATGGAAAAGAAGAAAGTGGTTCTGGCGTTCAGCGGAGGTCTGGACACCTCGTTTTGCGTAAAATACCTCTCCGAGGAGAAGGGGTACGACGTTTACACGGCGATCGCCAACACGGGCGGATTCTCGAAGCCCGAACTCGAAAAGATCGAACGGCGCGCCGTGGAGCTCGGCGCCGCGGCCCACGCCACGCTCGACATCGAACAGGAGTACTACGAGAAGAGCATCCGCTACATGGTCTTCGGCAACATCCTGCGCAACGGAACCTATCCCATTTCGGTGAGCTCGGAGCGAATCTTCCAGGCCATCGCCATCATCGAATACGCCAAGAAGATCGGCGCCGACGCCGTTGCCCACGGTTCGACGGGCGCGGGCAACGACCAGGTGCGCTTCGACCTGACGTTCCAGATCCTCGCCCCCGAGATCGAGATCATCACCCCGACGCGCGACATGACCCTGACGCGCGAATACGAGATCGACTACCTGCGCAAGCACGGCATCACGGCCGACTACAAGAAGATGGAGTACTCGATCAACAAGGGGCTGTGGGGCACCTCGATCGGCGGCAAGGAGACCCTCCACTCGGAGCAGACGCTTCCCGAAGAGGCTTATCCCAGCCAGATCACGGCCGAGGGCGAAGAGCGGCTGAAACTCACCTTCGAACAGGGCGAGCTGGCGGCGGTCAACGGCAAACCCTATGCGGATAAAGTCGAGGCCATCCGCGCCGTGGAGGCCATCGGTTCGAAATTCGGCATCGGCCGCGACATGCACATCGGCGACACGATCATCGGCATCAAGGGCCGCGTAGGGTTCGAAGCCGCAGCGCCGATGCTCATCATCGCCGCACACAAGATGCTCGAAAAACATACGCTGACCAAGTGGCAGATCTACTGGAAAGAGCAGGTGGCGACGTGGTACGGCATGTTCCTCCACGAGGCGCAGTACCTCGAACCCGTGATGCGCGACATCGAGGCGATGCTCCTTTCGTCGCAGCGCAACGTGACGGGCACCGTGGAACTGATCCTGCGTCCGCGCAACTACACGCTGGTGGGCGTCGATTCGACGTACGACCTGATGAAGACCGATTTCGGCGAATACGGCGAGGTCAACAAGGCGTGGACGGCCGACGACGTGAAGGGATTCACGAAGATCCTCGGCAACCAGATCAAAATCTTCTATAACGTCCAGAAACGCAACGGGAAATGATCCGGGCCGGCATCATCGGGGGCGCCGGGTACACCGCCGGCGAACTGATCCGCCTGCTGACGAACCATCCGCAGACGGAGATCGTATTCGTCCACAGCACGTCGAACGCAGGCAACCGCCTCGCGGACGTACACGGAGGACTGGAGGGCGACACCGACATGCGGTTCTGCGACTCGTACGACCTGGCGGCGGCCGATGTCGTGTTCCTCTGCTCGGCGCACGGGCAGAGCAAGGTATGGATGGCGGAGAATGCCGTTCCGGCAGGCGTGAAGATCATCGACCTGGCGCAGGATTTCCGCGACGAATCGGAAGGGTTCGTCTACGGACTTCCGGAACTGAACCGCGAACGCATCCGCCGCGCGGAGCGCGTGGCCAACCCGGGCTGTTTCGCCACGGCGATCCAGCTGGCGCTGCTGCCGCTGGCCGCAGCGGGACTGTTGCAGGACGAGGTGCACGTGACGGCGGTCACCGGATCGACGGGCGCGGGCGTAAAGCCCTCGGCCACGACCCATTTCAGCTGGCGGGCGTCGAACATTTCGGTCTACAAGGCTTTCACGCACCAGCACCTGATCGAGATCGGGCGCAACCTGCGGCTGCTGGAGCCGTCGTTCGACCGCGCGGTGAACTTCGTGCCGATGCGCGGGGACTTCACGCGGGGCATTCTGGCGAGCGTCTACACGGCGTGTCCGCTCGACGGCGAGGCCGTACGGAAGCTCTACGCCGGTTTCTACGCCCCGGCGGCGTTCACTCGTGTCACGGACTGCGGCGTGGACCTGAAACAGGTGGTGAACACCAACAAGGCGTTGCTGCACACGGCCGTCTACGACGGTAAAGTGCACGTCGTCTCGGCGATCGACAACCTGCTGAAAGGTGCCTCGGGGCAGGCCGTGCAGAACATGAACCTGATGTTCGGGCTCGACGAGAAGGAGGGCCTGCGACTCAAAGCAAGTGCATTTTAAGATGGAATTATTCAACGTATATTCGCTATATCCGATCGAACCCGTCCGGGGCCGGGGCTGCTTCGTCTACGACGAGGCGGGCACCGAGTACCTCGACCTCTACGGCGGCCACGCCGTGATCTCGATCGGGCATGCGCAGCCCGACTACGTACGGGCCGTGCAGGAGCAGGTCGCACGCCTCGGGTTCTATTCGAACTCGGTGGAGAACACGCTCCAACGGACACTCGCCGAAAAACTCGGGCGCATCTCGGGTTACGACGACTACCGCCTCTTCCTCTGCAACTCGGGGGCCGAGACCAATGAAAACGCCCTGAAACTGGCGTCGTTCCACACGGGCCGCAGCAAGGTGCTGGCCATCTCGAAGGCTTTCCACGGCCGCACGTCGGGAGCCGTCGCCGTGACGGACAACCCCGCGATTCAGTCGCCCTTCAACCGCACCCCCAACGTGGAGTTCACGCCGCTGAACGACCTCGAAGCCGCCCGGCAGAAACTTGCGACGCGGGAGTTCGCGGCGGTGATCGTCGAGGGCATCCAGGGCGTGTCGGGCATCCACTGCCCCACGGACGAATTTCTACGCGGGCTGCGCGAAGCGGCCACCGAAACCGGGACGCAGCTGGTGCTGGACGAAATCCAGTCGGGATACGGCCGCACGGGGCGGTTCTTCGCCCATCAGGCGGCGGGCATCCGTCCCGACCTCATCACCACGGCCAAAGGCATGGCCAACGGATTCCCGATCGGCGGCGTGCTGATCGCGCCCCATTTCGAGGCGCGTCCGGGACTGCTGGGAACCACCTTCGGAGGCAGCCACCTGGCCTGCGCGGCGGCAATCGCCGTGCTGGAGGTGATCGAACGCGACGGACTCGTGAAGAACGCCGCCGAAGTCGGCGAACACCTGCTGTCCGAACTGCACAAGATCGACGGGCTGAAAGAGGTGCGCGGACGCGGCCTGATGATCGGCATCGAGATCGACGGTTCGGGTTCGGAGCTCCGCAAGCGGCTGCTCTTCGAAAAACACATCTTCACCGGCGGGGCGGGAGCCTCGACCGTGCGGCTGCTGCCGGCGCTGTGCCTCACGCACGAAATGGCGGAGCGCTTTTTGGCGGCATTCAAAGAGGTACTCGCATAGGCGACAGCCGAAAGCCCCCGCCGAGGCGGGGATTTGGGGGTGGGTCAGATTTGCGAACGCGGCTGCAAGCCGCGACAACGACCGACCGGAACGAGACCCGGACAGAAAAACAAATTGAAACGACCGTATTATTATGGATAAATTTACCTGCGTACAAGACATAGGCGACCTGCGTCAGGCCGTCGCCGAAGCGGAGGAGATCAAGCGCGACCGCTTCCAGTTCACGGGGCTGGGGCGCAACAAGACGCTGCTGATGCTCTTCTTCAATTCGAGCCTCCGCACGCGGCTCTCGACCCAGAAGGCCGCCATGAACCTCGGGATGAACGTCATGGTCCTCGATGTCAACCAGGGGGCCTGGAAGCTCGAGACCGAACGGGGCGTGGTGATGGACGGCGACAAAGCCGAACACCTGCTGGAGGCGATTCCCGTGATGGGGTCCTACTGCGACGTGATCGGCGTGCGCTCGTTCGCGCGCTTCGCGGACAAGGCCGAGGATTACGAAGAACGCGTGCTGGAGCAGTTCATCCGCTACTCGGGACGCCCGGTCTTCTCGATGGAGGCCGCGACGCGCCATCCGCTGCAAAGTTTCGCCGACCTGATCACCATCGAGGAATACAAGACCGTGGAGCGCCCGAAGGTCGTAATGACCTGGGCCCCGCACCCCAACGCCCTGCCGCAGGCCGTGCCCAACTCGTTCGCCGAGTGGATGAACGCCGCGGACTACGATTTCGTCATCACCCACCCCGAGGGGTACGAGCTCGACCCGAAATTCGTCGGCACGGCCCGGGTGGAATACGACCAGCGCAAGGCCCTCGAAGGCGCCGACTTCGTCTATGCGAAGAACTGGGCCGCCTATGCGGACCCCAACTACGGCAAGGTGCTGTCGCGCGACCGGGCGTGGACGGTGGACACCGAGAAAATGGCGCTCACGAACAACGCTTACTTCATGCACTGCCTGCCCGTCCGGCGCAACATGATCGTCACGGACGAGGTGATCGAATCGCCCCGTTCGCTGGTGATTCCCGAGGCCGCGAACCGCGAAATATCGGCCCAAGTGGTGCTCAAACGACTGTTGGAGGGGCTGAAATGATGGAACGGATCACGGTCGTAAAGATCGGCGGCAACGTCATCGACAACCCCGCGGCGCTGAAACGCTTTCTGAAAGAGTTCGCCGCGCTGGAAGGTCCGAAAATCCTGGTCCACGGCGGCGGGAAGCTGGCCACGCGGCTGGCCGAACGGCTGGAACTGAAAGTGCAGATGGTTGACGGACGCCGCATCACCGACAAAGGAACGCTGGATGTGGTGACGATGGTCTACGCGGGGCTTATCAACAAGCAGGTCGTCGCGGGGCTTCAGGCCGCAGGATGCAACGCCCTCGGACTGTCGGGAGCCGACGGAAACGCCGTCACGGCCCACCGCCGCAATCCGCATCCGGTGGACTACGGATTCGTGGGCGACATCGAGCGGGTGGATTCGGAACTGCTGCGCCGGCTGCTGGAAGGAGGCATCACGCCCGTCTTCTCGGCCATCATGCACGACGGGAAAGGGACGCTGCTCAACTGCAACGCCGACAGCGTGGCTTCGGCCGTGGCGCTGGGAGCGGCGCAGATCGCCCCGACGGACTTGGTATTCTGCTTCGAGAAAGCCGGGGTCCTGCGCGACCCGGAGGACGACACGACGCTGATCCGCGAAATCACGGCAGCGACGTACGCCCCGCTCAAGGAGGACGGAACGGTGAGCAAGGGGATGATCCCCAAGATCGAAAACGCCCTGAAAGCCATCGAGAAAGGCGTGCGGAGCGTCACGATCAAGCATTCGGACAATTTACTGAACGATACGGGAACGGTGATCCGGAATTCATAATTCAAAATTCACAATTCAGAATTGGATAAAGCTGTCACAGATGCCGTCGAGCTGCTGAAAAGGCTGATCGCAACGCCCTCGCTCTCGCGCGACGAAGCACGCACCGCGGAGCTGATCGCGGGATACCTCACGGAACACGGCGCCGTGCCCGAACGGCTTGCGAACAACGTCTGGGTGCGTTCGGAGGGATTCGATCCGGCGCGTCCGACGCTGCTTCTGAACTCGCACCACGACACGGTACGTCCGGCGGCTTCGTACACCCGCGATCCGTTCGTGCCGACGGTCGAGGGCGACCGCCTCTACGGCCTCGGAAGCAACGACGCGGGGGCTTCGGCGGTATGTCTGATACAGACGTTCCTGACCTTCCGGAAGAGGAAGCTGCCCTTCAACCTCGTGCTGGCCGTCTCGGCCGAGGAGGAGTGCATGGGCGAGCACGGCATGCGGGCCCTGCTGCCCGCGCTGGGCAGGATCGACATGGCGCTGGTCGGCGAACCGACCGGCATGCAGGCCGCCGCAGGAGAACGGGGGCTGGTGGTGCTGGACTGCACGGCGCACGGCAAAAGCGGCCATGCGGCCCGCGGCGAGGGGGTCAACGCCCTCTACATCGCGCTGGAAGACATCGCGCGGCTGCGTTCGTTCCGCTTCGAGCGGGAATCGGAGTTGCTGGGTCCGGTCGGAATCGCGGTAACGCAGATCGAGGCCGGGACGCAGCACAATGTGGTGCCCGACACCTGCCGTTTCGTCGCGGACATCCGCACGACGGACGCCTACACCAACGAGGAGACGGTCGAAATCCTGCGGGCGGCCATCCGGTCGGACGCCGTGCCCCGTTCGACGCGCATCCGGGCCTCGGCGCTCGGAGCGGAACATCCGCTGATGCGGGCGGCCCGGGCCGCAGGGCGCACCTCCTACGTGTCGCCCACGACATCGGACATGGCGCTGATGCCCTTTCCGTCGCTCAAAATGGGCCCCGGACAGTCGTCGCGCTCGCACACGGCGGACGAATTCGTGCTTCTGACGGAGATCGCGGAGGGAATCGCCGTCTACGAAAACTACATCGAAAAATTAGCTTTGGAATATGGCAAAACTTTGGGATAAGGGGTTCGAACCCGACAAGATGATCGAGGAATACACCGTGGGCGACGACCGCGAACTGGACATGCGGCTGGCGCGATACGACGTAGAAGGGTCGCTGGCCCATATCGCCATGCTGGAGAAGATCGGCCTGCTGACCGCCGAAGAGCTTTCGACGCTGACGGCGGGGCTCCGGGAGATCGCCGCGGAGATCGAAGCCGGGCGCTTCGAGATCGAACCCGGCACGGAGGACGTGCATTCGCAGGTCGAACTGATGCTCACCCGCCGGCTGGGCGACGCGGGCAAGAAGATCCATTCGGGCCGTTCGCGCAACGATCAGGTGCTGGTGGACCTCAAACTGTTCCTGCGCGACGAGCTGCGGCAGACGGCCGACGCCGTGAAGGTAGTCTTCGACCGGCTGCAAGAGCTCAGCGAACGCTACAAAGCGGTGCTGATGCCGGGCTACACCCACCTGCAAATCGCCATGCCCTCGTCGTTCGGACTGTGGTTCGGGGCCTATGCCGAGACGCTCATCGACGACATGCGCCTGTTGGCCGCGGCGTGGCACATCGCCAATCAGAACCCGCTGGGATCGGCCGCCGGATACGGCTCGTCGTTCCCGCTCGACCGCACGATGACCACCCGCCTGCTGGGATTCGAGGCCCTGCACTACAACGTCGTGGCGGCGCAGATGAGCCGCGGCAAGAGCGAACGCGCCGCAGCGGCCGCCATCGCCGCCGTAGCCGCGACGATCGGCCGGCTGGCGATGGACGCCTGCCTGTTCATGAGCCAGAACTTCGGTTTCATCTCGCTGCCCGACGAGCTGACCACCGGGTCGAGCATCATGCCCCACAAGAAGAATCCCGACGTTTTCGAGATCATGCGCGGACGCTGCAACCGCCTGCAATCGGTGCCCAACGAAATCGCGCTGCTGACGACCAACCTCCCGGTGGGCTACCACCGCGATCTGCAACTGATGAAGGACATCCTCTTCCCGGCGACGACCGAGATCAAACGGACGCTCCGGATGTGCGACTTCATGCTGGCGCACCTGCGCGTCAACGAGCACATCCTCGACGACCGGAAATACGACTACCTCTTCACGGTGGAGGATGTCAACCGGCTGGTGTTGCAGGGCACGCCCTTCCGCGAAGCCTACAAGGAGGTGGGCATGGCCGTGCAAAAGGGCGCATACACCCCCACCCGCGAGGTGCACCACACCCACGAAGGCAGCATCGGCAACCTCTGCACCGCCGAAATCCGGCAGAAGATGGAACGCGTGCTGGAAGAATTCGTCTGAAACCAATCCAAACGGACCATGTTATGACACGTCTGAATTGCATCGCATGGCTGCTGCTGAGCATCTGCGCGGCGGCCGTCGCTCCGGCATCGGGGCAGACGAAGGTGAAGACCTCCGTCGAAAAGGTCACCCTCTTCATCGACGGGGCGCAGGTGACGCGCACCAAGCAGATCGACCTGCCGGCCGGCAACTCGACGCTCGTATTCACGGGGCTCTCGCCCTACCTCGACGACAAGAGCATGCAGGTCGCCGCCAAGGGGCGATTCACCGTGACGGCCGTCAACCGGCTCTTCAACCATACGGACAGCCTCGAACGCTCGGCCCGGCAAAAGGCGTTGGAGCAGGAACTCGGCCGAATCCGGTTCGAACAGCAGCAGCAGAAAGCCGCACGCGAGGTGATCGACGCCGAAACCGATCTGCTGAAGGTCAACTGTTCGGTGGGCAACCGCAATGCGGCGACGCCGCTGGCGGCCATCAAGGAGCTCAACGAATATTACGCCTCCCGGATGCAGGAGCTCAAACGCCGGACGCTCGAACTGGACGGGCGGACGAAAGCGCTGGGCGAACGCGAACGGCAGGTGCTCGCCGATCTGGCCCAGCTGGGCGGCAGACAGTCGGCGCCGATGAGCGAGGTGGAGGTGCGGATCGAGGCTCCAGCGGCCTGCAAGGGAGCCTTCACGCTGACCTACTATGTCCGCAACGCCGGGTGGTTCCCCTCCTACGACATCCGCTCGGGCGGATTGTCGGAGCCCGTGGAGATCTCCTACAAGGCCAATATTTTCCAGAACACCCGGGAGGAGTGGAAGAACGTCGTGCTGACGCTCTCTTCGTCGAACCCCACGACGGGAAACATCGCCCCGCAGCTGAAAACCTGGTGGCTCGACTACGGAACGACGCCGCCCCGCTACGACTCCGATCTGACGGGCAACACCGTGTCGGGAACGGTATTCGACGAACAGCGCGAACCGCTCATAGGCGCCAGCGTCCTCGTTCCGGGCACCACCGTCGGGACCTCGACCGACGCGCAGGGACGTTATTCGGTCACCGTGCCCGACGGAGCTTCGAGCCTGCAATTCAACTACATCGGCTACAAGTCCCAGACCCGCGCCATCGCGGGCAGCACGATGAACGTCGTGATGCAGGAAGATAACGCACGGTTGGACGAAGTCGTCGTCACGGCATACGGAAGCGCGCCGTCCGCGGCTCTCAGCGGTAGGGCGGCAGGAGTGCGGGTGCGCGGCAAAGCGGCCCCGGCGATGGAAGCGGAGTTCATAGAGCTCGCCGAAGAGAGCGAAGCGATGGAGGTGGAGCAGACCCAGACTCAGCTGGGCTACGAATTCGAGATCAGACAGCCCTACACCATCCCCTCCGACGGCAAGAGCGTGGCGGCCGAGATCGGACGCTACCGGCTCCCGGCGACATACACCTACCGATCGACGCCGAAGATCGACAAGGACGCCTTCCTCGTAGCGGAGGCCACCGACTGGGCGAAAATCAACCTGCTGGAGGGCGAGGCCAATGTCTATTTCGAGAACACGTTCGTGGGCAAGAGCATCCTCAGCCCCCGGGAGGCCGGCGACACGCTCCGCTTCTCGATGGGCCGCGACCGGGGCATCCGCATCGAGCGCACGAAGGAGAGCGACTACTCGGCGCGCCGGGCCATCGGATCGAACCAGACTCAGAGCATGGGGTGGAAACTCGCCGTCCGCAACACCCGCACGGAGCCCGTGACGCTGATACTCACGGACCAGCTGCCCGTGTCGCGCAACAGCTCGATCACCGTCGCCGAAGAGGAGTTGAGCGGCGGAACGCCGGACAAAAACACCGGAACGGTCACCTGGCGGCTGGAGCTGAAACCCGGCGAACAGCGCGAACTGCGGCTGCGCTACGCGGTGAAATACCCCAAGGGCCGGAGCCTGACGATCGAATGACCCGGAGAGAGGGAAACGAAAAGGGAGGACTGCACAGTCCTCCCTTTTTTCGAAGCCGCGATTCGCTTATTTGATGCGCTCGTAATACTCGCGGGTGCGGGTGTCAACGCGGATCTTGTCGCCCGTGTTGATGAACAGCGGCACGCGGATCGTGGCGCCGTCCTTCGCCGTCGCGGAATTCACCGTCGCGGGTTTCAGCGAGTTGGTCGAAGCCGTGTCGCCCTTGATGCCCGGCTCGGTGTAGATCACCTCCATATCGACGATCGGAGGAAGCTCGGCCGAAAGAACGGCCTCCTTCTCGGTGTGGAACATCACCTCGACGATCTGTCCGTCGGTGATCAGGTCGTAGTTGTTGATCAGGTTCCGGTCGATGTTGATCTCCTCGAAGGTTTCGGTGTGCATGAAATGAGCGCCCAGGTCGTCCTCGTAGGTGAACTGATAGGGACGGCGCTCGACGCGCACCTGCTCGATCTTCTGGCTCACCGACGAAAAGGTGTTTTCCAGCACGCGGCCGTTTTCCAGGTTTTTGAGTTTCGAACGGACGAAGGCAGGGCCCTTGCCCGGTTTGCAGTGCTGGAAATCGACCACAAGGAACGTCTTGCCGTCCATTTCGATACACATGCCGATCTTGATGTCAGCTGCTGTAATTGTCATAGGAAATATGGTTTATAATTGTTCATTTTCATGCACCATTTCTCGCCTCGGCAATTCGTGCAAGCCCGATTGCCCCCGGCTTATCGAAATCGTTGCTTTTCCGCGGCGCGAAGTTACGAAAAAAATCCGGAAATTCCTATTCCCGGGGCCACGGCCCGACGCAAACGCCCGCAGAACGTGTTCAAAGCTCTATCGCCTTGCATTTGAGGCCCATCTGCCGGATCTTCTCCAGCGTGCGGGGCAGCGCGTAGCGCATGTTGCGGAAAGCCTTTTCGCTGTCGTGGAACACCACGATGGCGCCCGGCGCGAGGTACTTCGTGACGTTCTTCAAACAGGTGCGGGGCGAAAGGCGGCGGTTGTAGTCGCGCGAGATGATGTCCCACATCACCAGCTTGTAGCGCTGGCCCAGAAAACGCGCCTGCGCCGGCGTGATGCGCGCATAGGGCGGGCGGAACAGCTCGCTGTGGATCAGATCGTTGGCGAAATCCACATCTTCCGTATAGCGTTCGAGGCTCATGCCCCAGCCCTTCTGGTGCGAGTAGGTGTGGTTGCCCACCTTGTGCCCGGCGTCGAGGATGCGCTTGTAGAGGTCGGGGTACATCTCGACGTTCTTGCCCAGCACGAAGAAGGTAGCTTTGGCACCGTACTTGTCCAGCGTGGAGAGTATCCACTCGGTGACGCCCGGCGTGGGGCCGTCGTCGAAGGTGAGGAACACCCCGTCTTCATCGTCGATCTCCCAGATCAGGTCCGGCATCAGGCGCCGGATTATTTTCGGTGGTTTGAAACGCATGCCGGCGCAAAAATAGTGAAAATCCGGGCCATTTGGAAAAAATATATCTATATTTGTAGTAGATTCAATTTCAGACCGCAGCATGAAAACTATCCTCCGTATCGCATTGGTTGCCGCCGTCATCGTCTCGGTGACGGGCTGCGACGCCTTCAAGACCCTGAACAAATCGAAAAAAAGCGCGCAGGGAAAGCCCTACGAACTGATCGTGGTATGCCCCCAAGCCGAGTGGACGGGCGAGGTAGGAGATTCGCTGCGCGCGATCTTCACGGCCCCGGTGCCCTACCTGAACCAGACCGAACCGCTCTTCGACGTGCTGCGCGTCACCGAACGCGGTTTCACGGGCATGGTCGCCGACCACCGCAACATCCTCAAAGTGATCGTCGATCCCTCGCTGCAAGCGGCCTCGACGGCCGTGCAATACGATGTCACCGCCGACCCGCAGATCGTGCTGACGCTTCAGGGACCCGACGACAAGGCCGTGGTGGATTACCTCTCGCAGCACCGCGGGGAACTCGTCCACGTCCTCGAACAGGCCGAGCGCGACCGCGCCGTCAAGGCCAACGAAACCTACAACAACCCCGGTATCGAAGCGGCCGTCCGCAAGACGTTCGGCGTCGAAATGCGCGTTCCGAAGGGATACCTGCTGGCCGCCGAGAAGGAGAACTTCGTCTGGGCCCGCAACGAATACCCCACCGCCAGCCAGGGATTCTTCGTCTACTCCTATCCCTACGAAGGTCCGGAGTCGCTCTCGGCCGAGGCCCTGACCGCCGCGCGCAACAAGTTCGCGGCGCTGATTCCCGGTCCGTCGGAGGGCTCCTACATGACCACTTCGGACGCCTTCGAACCCGACTACCGCATGTTCCGCCTCGAAGGACGCCTGTGGTGCGAGCTGCGCGGGTTCTGGGACGTGCACGGCGACTTCATGGGCGGTCCGTTCGTGAGCTACTCGACCGTGGACACGGCCACCAACCGCGTCTTCACGCTCGACTGCTACGTCTACGCCCCCGACCTGAACAAGCCCCGCAAACGCAACTACATGCGCGGCGTCGAACACCTGCTCTACTCGGTGCGCTTCCCCAAGCAGGCGGAGTGATCCGGGAGTCCGCGGCGCACGCGCCGCATGAAACGAAGAAACCGAAAATATGCAGCAGATCCTGACATATACGTTCCTCGTTTTCTATACGGTCACGATCCTCAGCATCGTCCTGGTCATCATCACCGACAACCGGAATCCGCTGAAGACCCTGCCGTGGATCATCGTACTCGTATTCGCCCCCGTCGTGGGGCTGGTGTTCTATTTCTTCTTCGGGCAGAACCTCTCCAAACGGCGCATCATCTCGCGCCGCACGCGCAGACGCATCACCATGCAGCTCGAAGAGGCCCGCGACACCGGGCGGCCCGAAATTCCGGAGGAGCACCGCCGGCTGGCCGCGCTGCTGTACAGCACGACCCATTCCGTCGCGCTCTACGGCAGCCGCATCACCCCCTACACCGACGGCCGCTCGAAGATGGAAGCCCTGCTGGCGGAGATCGCCCGGGCGAAACACCACATCCACATCCAATACTACATCTTCTGCGACGATGAAACGGGACGTCGCCTGCGCGACGCGCTGGTGGAGAAGGTCCGGCAGGGGGTCGAGGTGCGCATCCTCTACGACGACGTGGGGTGCAGCGGCGTGAAAAAGGACTTTTTCGAGGGGATGCGCCGCGAAGGAATCGAGGTGTTCTCATTCCTGCACGTCAAATTCCCGCTCTTCACCAGCAAGGTCAACTACCGCAACCACCGCAAGATCGCCGTCATCGACGGCCGCGTGGGATTCATCGGCGGCATGAACGTCGCCGACCGCTATGTCCGCGGCACGGGGTGGGGTTCGTGGCGCGACACCCATTTCCGGATCGAGGGCAGCGGCGCGGCGGGACTCCAGGTGTCGTTCCTGAGCGACTGGTCGGCGACCACCAAACAGCACATAACGGGCGCGGCCTATTTCCCCCAGTCGGAACGCCATGCGGAGAACATCCTCCAAATCGTTCCCAGCGGCCCCTTCGGCCAATGGCGGGCGCTGTTGCAGGCCGACAGCTATGCCGTTTCGAACGCCCGGCGGCGAATCTGGATACAAACCCCCTACTACCTCCCCTCGGACGTGCTGAACACGGCGCTGCAAGTGGCGGCGCTGGCCGGCGTGGACGTGCGGCTGATGCTCCCGGCCCGCTCCGACTCGAAGATCGTGGACCTGGCGTCGCACTCCTACCTCGACGACATGATGAAAGCCGGCGTGAAGATTCTCTTCTACAAACCCGGATTCCTGCACTCCAAACTGCTGATTATCGACGACACGCTGACCGTGATCGGCTCGGCGAACATGGATTTCCGCAGCTTCGAACACAACTTCGAGATCAACGCCTTCGTCTACGACACGGAATTCACGGCCCGGATGGACGCCGTGTTCCGCGACGACGCCACGCGCTGCCACGCCCTGACACCCGGAGAATGGTTCAACCGTCCGCGGCCGCGCCGCTGGGCGGAGTCGCTCATGCGGGTCTTCTCCCCGCTGCTGTAACCCGCCTGAGAGGCGGGGTTTTGATTGTCACGGCGCAGGTTTCGGGCTTCGTGAAGCGGGCAGGAGCATAACCGAAGCATGCGGCTGCCCCGGCCCCGCAAGAGATGTGCAAAAAATGCCCGTGAGAATCGAAATCTAAATATCGACGATGCCGTTGCGGATGGCGTAGACCACCAGCGAAGCGGTATTCTTACAGCCGGTCTTTTCGAGGATATTGGCGCGGTGCTTGTCCACCGTGCGCTTCGAGATGAAGAGTTCGTCGGCGATCTCCTGATTCGACAGCCCCCGGCAGACCGCCACCAGAATCTCGCGCTCGCGCGACGAAAGCTGTTCGTCGGCGGCATCCTCGCGCGTGCGCATGCGCCCCGTCAGCGAAGTCAGCAACTGCGGCGAAAAGTAACTGCCGCCGCCCGTCACCGTCTCGATGGCGTCGATCACGTCGCCGATGTCGGAATCCTTCAGCAGGAACCCCCGGGCCCCGGCCTCGACCATCCGCGAATAGTAACTCTCCTCGCCGAACATCGAAAGGGTGATGATCCGCAGGTCGGGACGCCGCGCCAGCGCCCGTTCGGTCGTCTGCGCGCCGTCGAGCCCCGGCATGGAGAAATCCATGAATACGATGTCGGCGTCGATGTCGTCCAGCATGGCCAGAAACTCCTCGCCGCTGGCGGCCTCGCCCACCACGCGGCACTCCGCACAGCGTTCGAGCAGTCCCCGCAGTCCGTTGCGGAACAGCGAGTGGTCGTCTACGAGTATGATTCGGCGTTCCATGTTACCGGCGGCGGCGTTTGCGGTGTTTGGCAGGCGCGGGGTCCTGCTGCGTATTGACGCGGATGGCGGCGCGCATGCCTTTGCCCTTGGACGAGGAGATGTCGAAGGTCCCGCCCAGCGAATTGATGCGCGAAGCGATGTTCGAAAGCCCCATGCCGCAGTCCATCATCGCCTGCGGATTGAATCCCCGGCCGTTGTCCGTGTAGTCGAGCGTCAGCTCGGAGCCGTTCTGCGCCAGCGAGAGGTTGACGGCCGTGCAGGCGGCGTGTTTGAGCGAGTTGTTGATCAGCTCGCAGATCACGCGGTAGAGGATGACCTCGATGTCGGTGTCGTAACGCTCCGAACGCAGGTTGGTCGTGAAGCGGATCTTCACGTCGTGCATCGCCACGCTCTTGTCGATGAAGTTCTGCACGCCGCGCGCCAGTCCGAAATCGTTGAGCACGTGCGGCGAAAGGTTGTTCGAGATTTCGCGCAACGAGCGGATCGCCTCGTCGATCACATAGGTCGTGTTGTCGATGATTTCGCGCTGGTCGGCATCGTGCTCTTCACGCGAAAGGGCCGTGAGCGACATCCGGGCCGACGAAAGCAGCGGCCCGAGGCCGTCGTGGAGCTCCTTCGAGAAACGCGACCGGGCCTTCTCCTCGGTGCGGAGCACGGCCGTCAGGATGCGCTTGTTGAGCAGCGACCGCTGACGGTTGAGCCGGTCGATGTATTTGAAGAGCTTGTGGGCGTACATCACGCCGATCGACAGGCAGATCGAGATCACGATGCCCAGGTAGCCGAACCACCAGCGCGGAATGACCTCGAACCCGGAGGCGAGGAGCAGCTGCACGAGGCGTTCGACCGAGAGCAGCGAGAAACCTACGATGAAAAGAATCCACACCGAATTGTATTTGGTGGTGCGCACCAGCCGCAGGGCGTAGCCCGTGGCGACGCATTGGATGACGATGGCGATGACGAGCAGGATCTTGATCAACATAGGCGGCTATTTTTCACAAAAATAATGAAAAATTAAGAATTATAAATTAAAAATGCTCCGGTGACCGGATGTCCCGACGAACTTTTCGAAAAAAGACCGCTTCGGTCACTTCAAGACATTCCGGAGGCCCGACAATTGCCGGTAATCGGTCAGGTCCGTCTGCACGGGGACCACCGCCACGTAGTTGTTCGCCAGGGCCCATTCGTCGGTGTCCTCGGCGCCGGGCTCGCCGTTGACGAACTCGCCCGTGAGCCAGAAATACTCGCGGCCCCGGGGGTCTTCGTGGCGGTAGAACTCCTCGCGCCAGAAGCCGCGGTTCTGGCGGCAGAGTTTTATCCCCTTTATCGTCTCGGGGCGTCCGACCGGGACATTCACATTGAGGCACAGAGGCAATTCGATCTTCGCGGCGAGGATGTCGCCGACGATCCGTTTGCCATAGGCCGACGCCGCGTCGAAATCGGCGTCGCCGCGGTGGTCGTCGAGCGACAGCCCGACCGAAGGGCAGCCGTAGAAACTGCCCTCGATGGCCGCACCCATCGTTCCGGAATAGAGCACGTTGACGGCCGAGTTGGAGCCGTGGTTAATGCCCGAGATCACCAGATCGACGCGCTCGTCGCGCAGCAGGTAGTCGAAGGCCATCTTCACGCAATCGACCGGAGTTCCCGAAAAGGCGTATATTTCGAGCCCCTCCTCCTCGCGGACGCGCCGCAGGTAGAGGGGATTGTACATCGTGATCGCCTGGCTCATGCCGCTCTGCGTCGTCTCGGGAGCCACGACCACCACACGGCCGAAGCTCCGGGCCACCTCGACGGCGGCGGCCAGGCCCTTGGAATCGTAGCCGTCGTCGTTGGTGACAAGTATCAGTCTTTCGTTCATCTTTTTCAAATCGTTTCCCTGCAAAGATACAAAAAAGCCGGGCGGATTCAAAACCAGATCGCGTGCGGTCCGGTAAAGCCTCCCGACAAACAAAAGGGTCGTTACGACACCGAAGATACGAATAATCCCGCGCTTTTTTCATGCAATAGTTGCACCGTTCCGAAAATTCTTCCTATATTTGCACTCCCTATCGGGCGTATATCGACCTCTTTCATTGGGCGGTACGGCGGATGCGGGCGCGGCCGGCGACGGACGCGGCTCCCGCGGGATTACGGGCAAAGGGCCCGTATGGTAGCCGGAACGCAGCGGGAACGTCGAATGCGAAACACAAAAATTCGTTGCAACAATGAACAAAGACGCAATCATCAAGCTCGTCAACGAGCAGATGTGGCCGAAGACGGACGCCGACGTGCCGTCGTTCAAGGCCGGTGACACGATCACCGTCTCCTACAAGATCGTCGAGGGTAACAAGGAGCGTATCCAGAGTTTCCGCGGCGTAGTGATCCAGATCAAGGGCTCGGGCAAGACCAAGATGTTCACTATCCGCAAGATTTCGGGCGGCGTGGGTGTCGAGCGCATCTTCCCCCTCTACTCGCCCCACATCGAGAAGATCGAGGTCAACAAGGTCGGTGTCGTACGCCGTGCACGTATCTACTACCTGCGCGACCTGACCGGCAAGAAGGCCCGCATCAAGGAGAAGCGTGTCGCCCGCACGGACAAATAGTCCGCAGCGGTTGCAGAAAAACAGGACGGTCCGTAGAGGACCGTCCTGTTTTTTTGCACCGGCATGAAAAAATCCGGTCCGGAGGGATTCTCCTCCGGGCCGGACGAAGCCGAGCAAGACGCCCGCTGAAAATTATTCCGTTACGGGGATGTCCTTGTTGACGTTCTTCGAGCCCACGAGTGCGTAGTAGAGCAGGTAGGCCAGAGCGATCACGATCACCCAGTAGCTGGTCAGATAGCCCATGCCGCCGTCGGTAACGTCAACGATCGCATTCTGGAGCAGGGGCAGGATACCGCCGCCGCAAACCAGCGCCATGAAGATACCCGAAGCCTTCTCGGTGTATTTGCCCAGCCCTTCGACGGCGAGGTTGAAGATGCCGCCCCACATGACCGAAGTGCAGAGACCGATCAGCACCAGCAGCGCCGCGTTGACGGGAACGTTCACCAGTCCGAAGCCTGCGGAACCGTTGAAGACGGGCAGGTTGACAGCCACCTCGGGGGCGAACATCGCACCCAGCGTAAGCAACAGACCTACGGAGGAAACGACCGTCAGCATACTCTTGGCGGACACCTTGCTGCCGATGGCGGCGCCCAGCAGACGGCCGATCAGCATCAGGAACCAGTAGGTCGCGGCAACCGATCCGGCGACGGCCTCGGCATTCACGCCGCTGCCCAGCACGTTCAGGTCGGGATTCTGCAACCACTTCTGCAACACGTTGGGGATACCCACCTCGATACCTACGTACACGAAGATGGCGATTGCGCCCAGCATGAAGTGACGGAACGACAGCGGGCCGTATTTCGAAGCCTCGGCCGTCTTCACGCCGGCCTCCTTGTTGGTTTCCGGAATCTTCGTCAGGCTGATCACGATGAACGCGAACGCGAAGATGGCCAGCGCGGCGTACATCAGCGGGAACACATTGCTGATCTGCGCGTTCTTGATGCCCTCCGGAATCAGCAGGCCCGTCAGGATGATCACGGCCGTACCGCACAGCGAGTTGAACGAACCGCCGGCCTGGATCAGCTGGTTGCCCTTGTTGCCGCCGCCGCCGAGCTTGTTCAGCATGGGGTTGACGACCGTGTTGAGCAGACACATGGAGAAACCTGCGATGAATGCGCCCAGCAGGTAGACGCCGAAGCTCTGGGCGCTGCCGGACAACGTCTGAATGCCGACACCGATGAAACCGACGGCGATGGCGACCAGCGCGGTCTTCTTGTAGCCGTACTTCTGAAGCATGTTGCCGGCGGGATAACCCATGATGGCATAGGCGATGAAGTTGGCAAATACGCCCAGCGTACCCATCCAGTTCGGGACGTTGAACTGATACTTCAGAATGTCACCCATCGGCGAAGCCAGATTCGTCACGAACGAAATCATACCGAAGAGGAAGATCATCACGACGATCGGCAAAACATAGTTTTGTTTTTTTGTCTCCATTTTTATCAATTTAGGTTAATAAGTTTCATCGTATCAGCGGTCCCGTTCGGCGATGTAGGCGCAGAGGTTGACCAGCGCCGAGCGGTATTCGGAATCCTCGTAGTCGGCGAGCATCTCCACGGCCCGCGTGATGTAGCCCTGCATCACCTCGGCGGCGAAAGTCAAGCCGCCTTCGTTCTCGACCGTCGAGCGCAGGTATTCCACCGCCTCGTCGTCCTCGTGGCAGCGCGCCAGCCGGGCCAGCAGGTCGGCGCGGCGCTCCTCCGAAGCCCGGTCGAGCACCGAGAGCAGCGGCAAGGTGATCTTGCCTTCGCGCAGGTCGTTGTTGGCGGGTTTGCCCGTATGCGCAGAGGGGGTGTAGTCGAGAATGTCGTCCTGAATCTGGAAAGCCATGCCCACGGCCTCGCCGAAACGGCGCATCGTGGCGACCTTGTCGCGCGTGGTCCCCACGGCCAACGCTCCGGCCGAGGCGCTGACGCCCAACAGGCTGGCGGTCTTCTTATATATGATGTCGAGATAAGCCTGACGGGTCATCGTGCGGTTCCGGGCGCAGTCGTCCTGCAAAACCTCGCCTTCGCACAGCGCCGCCATCGAGCCGCAGACGTGGGTCACCAGATCGAACTGGCCGCTCTGCAAGCCGATGTTCATGTTCTTGGCGAGGATGTAGTCGCCCAGGATCACGGCCTTGTGCGACTGCCAACGGGCGTTGGCCGAGGGTTTCCCGCGGCGCATGTCGGATTCGTCGATCACATCGTCGTGGATCAGCGACGCCACATGGATCATTTCGACCAGCATGGCGGCCAGACAGGCCCGGCGTCCCATCGAAGCCCCTTTCACCGGTGCATTCATCGCCGCCGAAAGCATTACCAGCATGGGGCGGATGCCTTTTCCGCGCGTGGAAAGGGCGTAGCGCAGCATATCGGAAAGCAACTCCCCCTCGGCCGTGAACTGGCGTTCGACGAAATCGTCGAAGGCTTCCAGCTCGGCAGTCACGGGTTTGTGAATGTCTTCGAGTGTAATCATATCCGCAAAGATAGTGATTTTTCGGAATCCCGGCTCGGGGAGTAACTATTTTTTCGTACCTTTGAGGCCGGTGCCATAACGGCACTTTCAGAAAAAGAGCGGAAAATTTCGTCGAGCCATACGCGATCCGGCTTTGGCCCCATTCGATATTTTCGTACTCTTTGTTAATTGGTTAAGACTGGCTGAAATGGAACTTTCGAACCCGATACGCTCAAAACTGCTGCCGGCAGCGACGGCCCTCGTGCTCTTCCTCGCGGTGAGCACCCTCTATTTCGCGCCGCAGTTCCGCGGCGAAGTGCTCCCCCAACACGATGTCATCCAGTACGAAGGCATGGCCAAGGACATCACCGACATGCGTATCGCAACGGGCGAAGACCCCCAATGGACGGGCGGCATGTTCGGCGGAATGCCCGCATACCTGATCAACGTCGCCTACCCGGCCCAGCTCGTGAAGCGCACCGTCGGGCAGGTCGTGAAGATCATGGACACCCCGGCGGCGTTCCTCTTCTTCGCCATGATCTCGATGTGGCTGATGCTGATGATCGTCGGCGTCGATCCCTGGGTGGGGATCGTCGCGGCGCTGGCCTACGGGCTCTCGACCTACTTCCTGCTGATCATCGGCGCGGGACACATCACGAAGATGTGGGCGCTGGTCTACGCCCCGCTGATGATGGGCGGCGCGTGGATGACGCTGAGGGGCAACATTTGGTGCGGCGCGGCGCTCACGGCGCTCACGGCGTCGCTCGAAATCGGTGCCAATCACCCGCAGATCACCTACTACTTCCTCGTGGCGATGGCCGCCTTCTGGATCAGCGAAGGCATCGTCTCCTTCCGGGAAAAACGGATGAAAAACTTCGCCCTGCGCACGGCGGCGCTGGCCGCGGCGGGCCTGCTGGCCGTGGCGTCGAACTTCTCGCCCCTGTGGTACACGGCCAAACACTCGAAAGAGACCATCCGCGGCGGCTCGGAGCTCGCAACGACGGCCGAGACCTCGGCGGGCGGCCTCGCACTCGACTACGCTACGGCGTGGAGCTACGGCAAGGCGGAGACCTTCAACCTGCTGATCCCCGATTTCATGGGCCGCGAATCGGCCACGACTTTCCCGGCGGACGGAGAGACGGCCGCCGTGCTGAACGGATACGGACTGCGCGGCGCGGCGCAGCAGCTGCCCGCCTACTGGGGCACGCAGCCCTACACGGGCGGTCCGACCTACCTCGGAGCGGCGGCGGTGTTCCTCGCGGCGCTGGGCATCGCGCTGGCCCGGGGGCGCAACAAGTGGTGGATCGTCGCCGCATGCGTCGTGATGATCCTGCTGGCCTGGGGCCGCAACCTGATGGGATTCACCGAATTCGCCTTCAAATACCTCCCCGGCTACAACAAGTTCCGCACGGTGTCGATGACGCTCGTCGTCGTCCAATGGGCCGTGCCGCTGCTGGGCGCGCTGGCCCTGATGCGGCTCTGGAAGGAGGAGATCCCGCGGGAACGGCTGATGAAGGCGCTGGCCTGGGCCGCGGGCGTCACGGGCGGACTGTGCCTGCTGTTCGCCGTGGCCGGAGAAGCCCTCTTCGACTTCGGACGCGGGGAGAGCGCCGCGATGATGACCGACACGTTCCGCCGCATCTTCGAGAACAACGACATGCAGTCGTACATCGACCGCGGCCTGGATGTCGAGTGGGCCGAAGCGACGGCCGACGCCATGACCGCCGACCGCGCGGCGATGATGCGGGCCGATGCATGGCGTTCGCTGCTGATGATCCTGCTGGCGGCGGGCGGCGTGGCGCTGTTCGCCCTGCGGAAGATCGGCAAATACGTGCTGACGGGACTGCTGGCGGGCGTGATGCTGCTGGACCTCGTGCCGGTGGACCTGCGGTTCCTCGGGCACGACAAATTCGAATCGGCACGCCGCCGGCAGGTGGTGCCCACGGCGGCCGACAAGGCGATCATGCAGGACAAAGATCCGGGCTACCGGGTGCTGAACCTCACGGTGAGTCCGTTCAACGACGCCACGACCAGCTATTTCCACCGCTCGGTGGGCGGGTATCACGGCGCCAAGCTGGCCCGCTATCAGGATTTGATCGACCGCTATCTATCGAACGTCGATGACGGGGTGCTGGACATGCTCAACACGCGCTACCTGATCGTTCCGGGCGCCGACGGACAACCCGAACCGCGCCTGCGGACGACGGCCAACGGTGCGGCGTGGTTCGTGGACAGCGTCGTCTACGCCTCCACGGCCCGGGAGGAGATCGACCTGCTGGGCACGACCGACCTCAAAACGACGGCGGTGGTGGCGGCGCAAGACCCGGTGGAAATCGTACCTCGACCGATGCCCCTCGGCATCTATGCCTCGGCCCGGATCGACCTCACGGAATACCGCCCGAACTACCTCAAATACGAATACACGACGCCCGAAGAGGCCGTGGCGGTCTTCTCGGAGATCTTCTACGACCACGGCTGGAAAGCCTATGTGGACGGCGAGGAGATGCCCTACTTCCGGGCCGACTACGTTCTGCGGGCGATGAAGCTCCCCGCCGGGAAGCACACCGTCGAATGGCGGTTCCGCGCGCCGGGCTGGACGGCGGTCGAAGGGGTGACGCTCGCGGCGTCGCTCGCAATCCTGCTGGGAGCCGTCGCGGCGCTGATCTATTGTTTCAGGAAGAAAAAAGCGTAAGGTTATGAAAGATGACAAGCGGTTGAAACGAAAGGTCCGCAACTCCTACATCGTATCGACGGTGAGCATCACGCTCGTACTGTTCCTGCTGGGGTCGGTGGGCTACCTGATGGTGGCGGCGCTGAAAGTCGCCGACACGTTGCAGGAGAGCATCGCCATCTCCGTGGAGCTGAAAAACGGGCTCTCCGACGAACAGCGGGAGGCGATCGAAAAACGGCTGACGGACGAAGAGATGGTTGCGACGATCGCCTACTCGTCCAAGGAGGAGAAGATCGACGATCAGGAGTTCCGCAAAATGTTCAACAGCTCGTTCGAGGAGATCTTGCAGGAAAATCCCCTGCTGGATTCATTCGAACTCACGCTGACCTCGGCGTCGGCGGACAAGGAGCTGCTCGACTCGTTCATCGCCGCCGTCGGACGCATCGACGGGGTCGATCGGGTGTCGTACCCCGCGCAGATGGCCGAGCGGCTGCACGCCACGGTGAACAAGATCCGCCTCGTGCTGCTGATGTTCGGCGGGGCGCTGCTGGTCATCTCGCTGATCCTGCTGAGCAACACCATCCGGCTGGCGATCTTCTCGAAACGCTACCTCATCAACACGATGAAGCTCGTCGGGGCCACCAAGTGGTTCATCATGAAGCCCTTCCTCGGGAGCAGCATCACGCAGGGCATACTGGCCGGCGTGGCGGCCTCGGTGCTGTTCGTCCTCGCGGTCTACGGGCTCAACGAAGCCGTGCCCGAACTGATGACCATCGCCGAAGCAGGCAAGATCGCCATCATCCTCGGGTCGATGGTTGTCGGCGGCATCGTCATATCGGGGCTCTTCACCTTCGCGGCCCTCAACAAATTCGTCAACATGAAGTCGAACAAGATATACCTATATTAAATGAAAAAGGAGCAGAAAAAAACGCAGGACCCCGCGCAGGAGGATACCCGCATGCCGCTGACCCGGCGCAACTACGTCCTGCTGGCAATCGGATTCGCCGTCATCCTCCTGGGATTCGTCCTGATGGCCGGCGGCGGCAGCGATTCGCCCGATGAATTCAACTATGCGATGTTCTCGTGGCGCCGCATCACGCTGGCCCCGATTCTGGTGATCGGCGGATTCGTCGTCGAGATCTATGCCATCATGAAGCGGTACTGATACATGGACACACTGCAAGCCATCCTGCTCGGCATCGTGCAGGGCATCACCGAATTTCTCCCCGTATCGAGCAGCGGACACCTCCAGATCGCCAAGGAAGTGCTGGGCGTCGAGCTGGAGAACAACATCACCTTCGATGTCATGCTGCACGCCGCCACGGTGCTCAGCACCGTCGTCGTGCTGTGGCGCGAACTGCTGCAACTGTTGCAGGGGCTCTTTTCGAGGCATTTCAACGAACAGCAGGCTTACATCCTCAAAATCGTCGTCTCGATGATCCCGGCCGGCGTCGTCGGCGTGCTCTTCGCCGAACAGATCGAGGCGTTCTTCGCGTCGCTGACCTTCGTGGGCGCCATGCTGATGCTCACGGCGCAGCTGCTGACCTTCGCCTATTTCGCCAAGCCCCGCGCGAAAAAGGGAATCACCTACGGCAACGCCTTCGTCATCGGCCTCGCGCAGGCCGCGGCCACGCTCCCCGGCCTTTCGCGGTCGGGATCGACTATCGCCGCGGGACTGCTGCTCGGCAAAAGCAAGGAGGAGGTCGCCAACTTCTCGTTCATCATGGTCATCCCGGTCATCCTGGGCAAGATGCTGCTGGACATCTGTTCGGGCGAGGTCACGGCCCTCGACATCCCGGCGGGAGCCCTCGCCGGCGGATTCCTCGCGGCTTTCGTCTCGGGAACGCTGGCCTGCAAATTCATGATCGAAGTGGTCAAGCGCGGCAAGCTGATCTGGTTCGCCCTCTACTGCTGTTTCGCAGGACTCGTCTCGATCCTCTTCTCCATCTTCTGACACGCATATGCCCATGACCCGAGAACCGCTGGATTTCCGCGGCATCAACTTCGAAGACGGCTACATCGCCGTTCTGGACAAGCCCCTCCGCTGGACCTCGACCGACGTGGTCCGCAAAGTCAAATTCACCCTGCGCAAGCTCGGCTACCGCAAGATCAAGGTCGGACACGCCGGGACGCTCGACCCGCTGGCGACGGGCATCCTCGTGGTCTGCATCGGCCGCGCCACGAAGCTGGTGGACGCCCTGCAAGCCGAGGAGAAAGAGTACATAGCCGACGTGATGCTGGGCGCCACGACCCCGAGCTACGACCTCGAACACGAGATCGACCGGACCTATCCCTACGAACACATCACGCGCGAAGCGGTCGAAGAGGCGCTCGCCTCGCTCACCGGCGAACGGCTGCAAACCCCGCCCGTCTACTCGGCCAAGAAGATCGACGGGACGCGCGCCTATGAACTGGCCCGAGCCGGCGAGGAGGTCGCCGTACGCCAGGCGCTGATCAACATCTACGAGATGGAGATCGTGGAATACGACCTTCCGCGGGTGCGCATCCGCGTCCGTTGCAGCAAGGGCACCTACATCCGGTCGCTGGCCCACGAGATCGGGCAGGCGTTGCACAGCGGAGCCCATCTCTCGTCGCTGCGCCGCACGCGCAGCGGCGGATTCACGCTCGAAAAAGCGTACGAACTGGATGATTTTCTGGAAAATTTGCAAAAACTCGAAACAAAATAGCCTTTTTTGCGTATAGAAAATAATCTGTGTTATTTTTCGACGTAAAAAAAGCGTTTATCTATGAAGTTATCGCAATACGGGTACGACTTTTCGCCCGAAATGCTGGCCAAATACCCGGCCGACAACCGCGACGAATCCCGGCTGATGGTCATCGACCGCGCCAAAGGGACCATCGAACACCGCATTTTCAAGGACATCATCGAGTACTTCGACGAAAAGGATCTGTTCGTCTTCAACGATACCAAGGTCTTCCCGGCGCGCCTCTACGGCAACAAGGAGAAGACCGGCGCCGAGATCGAGATCTTCCTGCTGCGCGAACTGAACCGCGAACTGCGGCTGTGGGACGTGCTGGTGGACCCGGCGCGCAAGATCCGCATCGGCAACAAACTCTATTTCGGCGACGACGACCTGCTGGTGGCCGAGGTGATCGACAACACCACCTCGCGCGGCCGCACGCTGCGCTTCCTGTTCGACGGCTCCTACGAGGAGTTCAAGCAGACGCTCTTCGCGCTGGGCGAAACGCCCCTGCCGAAATGGGTGCGCGAGAAGGTCGAACCCGAGGACGCCGAACGCTACCAGACGATCTTCGCCGAGAAGGAGGGCGCCGTGGCGGCCCCGACGGCCGGCATGCACTTCTCGAAGCACCTGATGAAGCGCATGGAGATCAAGGGCGTCGATCGGGCTTTCGTGACGCTCCACGTGGGGCTGGGCAACTTCCGCACGGTGGATGTCGAGGACCTCTCGAAGCACAAGATGGATTCCGAGCAGTTCTTCGTCACCGACGAAGCCGCCGAGGCGGTCAACGCCGCCAAAACCTCCGGCCACAAGGTCGTGGCCATCGGCACGACGGTCATGCGCACGATCGAAACCGCCGTCTCGACCAACGGCCTGATCAAACCCATGGAGGGGTGGACCAACAAGTTCATCTTCGCACCCTACGAGTTCACGGTGGCCGACGCCATGGTGACCAATCTCCACCTGCCCTACTCCACGCAGCTGATGATGGTGGCGGCGTTCGGCGGGTACGAAACCGTGATGAACGCTTACAAGATAGCCAAGGAAGAAGGGTACCGCTTCGGCACGTACGGCGACGCGATGCTGATTCTTTGAAAAATTTTCACTACCTTTACGGAGCGAAAGCGACCCCGTGAAGATAGGACGCACCTCGGCGGAATCCAAATAAATTTGGTTCTGCGCTCGGTTTTCACTATCTTTGTCAAGCATAAACCCCCTTTCAAACATGGCAAGCAAGATTCTGTACGTCTGTCAGGAAATCACCCCCTATCTTCCCGAAACGGAGGGTTCCCGGCTTTGCCGTGCGCTGACGCAGGCAATGCAGGAACACGGAAACGAAATCCGCACCTTCATGCCCCGCTACGGCTGCATCAACGAGCGCAGGCACCAGCTGCACGAGGTCATCCGCCTCTCGGGCATGAACCTCATCATCGACGACAACGACCACCAGCTGATTATCAAGGTGGCCTCGATCCCGGCAGCCCGCGTACAGATCTACTTCATCGACAACGACGACTATTTCTCGCGCAAGGCCGTGCTGGCCGACGCCGAGGGCAATTATTTCCCGGACAACGACGAACGGGCCATCTTCTTCGCCCGCGGCGTGCTGGAGACGGTCAAGAAACTGCGCTGGACCCCCACCGTCGTGCATTGCCACGGATGGTTCTCGGCCGTGGTCCCCGTCTATCTGAAGCGGGTCTTCGCCGACGACCCGATCTTCCGCGATGTCAAGGTCGTGGTGTCGCTCTACGGCGACGGATTCCCCGGGGAGCTCCATCCGGAATTCGGCGCGAAGATCGCCGGCGAGGGAGTCAAAGATAAAAATCTCTCGATTCTCGACACCCCGTCATACGAAAATCTCTGCCGCTTCGTTATGGAATATGCCGACGGCGTGGTGGCGGCCTCTGCGGATGTCGCCCCCGAGGTGCTCGAAATGGCCCGCACGAGCGGAAAACCGATGCTCGAATACCAGTCGCCCGAGGCGGAGGACTTTTTCGATAATTACAACCGATTCTATGAAGCCATTCAATAATTTCCGCCGCAGGCTGCTCCCGGCCGCAGCAATGGCCGCCGCAATCGCAGCGGCTTTCGCGGGCTGCACCAAGGTAGACGACACGCTGGGCGGAAACCTCATTCCGGAAAATCAGCAGATGAAAGCCGGATACGTCGAAATCAAGGGGCTGAATCCCCGGAAATACGTCGAAACGCGGCTGTTCCAGAGCGATTCGCTGATCGGTTCGAACATCTCCTACGGTTATTTCGGCACCTGCATCAACGACACGCTCGGCGAGCGCAAGGCCGGATTCCTCTCGCAGATGATCAACTACTACAAGGTCGATGAGGGGTATTTCGGATATATGCCGATCTTCGACTCGGCGCAAATCATGCTCAAAATCGCCAGCATAGGCCGCGACAGTCTGACCAAGCAAAAATTCGCCGTGTACGAAATCCTCAGCAACGACTACATCGACAAAAAGCCGATTGCCGCCGGCAAGTCGCAGGCCGACACGACGTTCTACATCAATTTCGACCCGCAGAACCCCAACGGAGACGGTTCCGCAGCGCCGGTCTATAATCCCGAAAAGCCGCTCTTTTGGTTCTATTTGGGCGGCAAGGGCACGACCCCTTCGACGGCCACGAACATCACGCTGGAGCCTACCGAGGAGGGAAAGAATTACATCAAGCGGCTGATGCTGCAAGAGGGCAAATACAAGGACAAATACTCGATTTACAGTCCCGACAGTCTGGAATACTGGGTCGAGGAGTTCAAGGGGCTCTATATCTGCCCCGATCCGAATGAGCCCGTCCAGAAGAACGGCATCAAGGAGACCGGCACGATCTTCTCCACGTCGCTCGACTATTCGGGTCTGGCGGTCTTCGGCCGTAACCGGGTGGAGGGCGACCCGACGCTGATCAAGGACACGATCGGCATGGTCTACTATTTCTACGAATCCGGCACCGAGTTCGGCAATGTCTCGGTGAACTCCATCCGCCACAACTACGATGCGGCCACTTCGGACGCCAAGATCGACATCTCCCAGGCCCGCGAGGTCAATCCCGACGGAACCATCAATGAAAACCGGGGGCTGAATTCCCGCGTCTATGCCGAAGGCATGGGCGGCGTGGTGACCGAGATGACCTTTACGCCGGAGTTTTTCGCCCGGATGGAAGAGGAGATCGCCGAAGCGAACGAAAAGGACGGCAAGGATTTCAAGACGCTGGCGTTCGGCCAGACGAAAATGTCGGTCTATTTCACCGACAGCAAATACGACTGGGAGGAGCTGACCTTCGGCAGCAAGCTGATCGACGAAATGAACGCCTTCCCGAGCCGTCTGGGCATGTACACCAATTTCAAGGCGCTGACGCCGATTTCGGACTACGCCTATTCCTACGAGCAGAACTACAACACGTCGCTCGCTTACGGAGGCTACATCAACCGCAGCCGCGGGTGTTACGTGATGGACATCACGGGCTACATGCAGCAGCTGTGGAACAGCTATATCAAGGCCAAAGAGGCGGCGGGCGGCGTAATCGGCGACATCGACTGGGACAAGGTCGCAAACCGCACGGTCTACATCGGCCCCGATGCGTACAGCCTTTATTCCACGTCGTTCGGCGTATTGCAGGGCATGGCCGCCGACGGCAACGAAGCCCCGATCCGTTTCGAGATATTTTATAACCTGATCAAATAAACGCCAGAGAAACCCTCATGCGGAACCTAAGTGTAATGCTTAGGTTTTCGCATTTCTGAAAAAGCCATCAAAAAAACGCAATGCAGGAAAACTTAGTTATCGTCGAGTCCCCCGCCAAGGCCAAGACCATCGAGAAATTCCTCGGCAAGGACTTCATCGTCAAATCGAGCTTCGGCCATATCCGGGACCTTGCGAAAAAGGACCTCGGCATCAATATCACGGAGGGATTCAAACCGGTCTACGAAATCCCGAGCGACAAGAAGAAGGTGGTGGACGAACTGACCAAGCTGGCCAAAACGAAAACCGTCTGGCTGGCGTCCGATGAAGACCGCGAAGGAGAAGCCATCGCATGGCACCTCACCGAAGTGTTGGGGCTCCCCGTAGACCGGACCAAGCGCATCGTCTTCCACGAGATCACCAAGCGGGCGATTCTGGAAGCCATCGAGAAACCGCGCACGGTCAATATGGACCTGGTAAACGCCCAGCAGGCGCGCCGCATCCTCGACCGGCTGGTCGGTTTCGAGCTCTCGCCCGTGCTGTGGAAAAAGGTGCGTCCGTCGCTCTCGGCAGGGCGCGTGCAGTCGGTGGCCGTGAGGCTGATCGTCGAGCGCGAGCGTGAGATCATCGCTTTCCGCTCGGCCGCCTATTTCCGCGTCGTGGCGCAGTTCCACGCCGCCGGCGACCCCGAAAAGGCGCTCTTCAAGGCCGAACTCGGATCGCGTTTCGAAACCGCGGCGCAGGCCGAGGAGTTTTTGAAAAGCTGCATCGGCGCGACCTTCACGGTGGCGAAGTCCGAAGAGAAACCCGCCCAGCGCTACCCCGCACCGCCGTTCACCACCTCGACGCTCCAGCAGGAGGCCGGGCGCAAACTGGGCATGTCCGTATCGCAGACGATGTCCGTGGCGCAGCACCTCTACGAGCAGGGTCTTATCACCTACATGCGTACCGACTCGGTGAACCTCTCGCAACAGGCGCTGGCCCAGTGCAAGGAGGAGATCACGAAGCTCTTCGGCGAGAAATACTCCCGCTGGTTCAACTACAAGACCAAGACCAAAGGCGCCCAAGAGGCTCACGAGGCCATCCGCCCGTCGTACATCGACCGGCAGTCGATCGAGGGCACGCCCGCCGAGAAGAAGCTCTACGACCTGATCTGGAAGCGCACGGTCGCTTCGCAGATGGTCTGCGCGGAGCTGGACCGCACGACGATCACGATCGACATGTCGGGTTCGTCGAATCAGTTCGTGGCGCAGGGCGAGGTGGTCCGTTTCGACGGCTTCCTGCGCCTCTACTCCGAATCCACGGACGACGACCAGGCCGCCGAGAGCGGCGAAGGGCTGCTGCCGAAGCTGACGGCCGGCGACCGGGTGCTCCCGGTACAGATCACCGCCACGGAGCGTTTCACGTCGGCCCCGGCGCGTTACAACGAGGCGTCGCTCGTGAAGCGGCTGGAGGAGCTGGGCATCGGACGGCCTTCGACCTACGCCCCGACCATCACCACGATCATCAACCGCGGCTACGTCGTCAAGCAGAACAAAGACGGCCAGAAGCGCAACTACGTGCAATTCACACTCACCGGCGACAAGATCGCCGAAAAGAGCCTTTCGGAGAACTACGGCAAGGAGAAGAACCGCCTCTCGCCGACCGACATCGGTATGGTGGTGAACGACTATCTGGAGGAGCAGTTCGGACCGATCATCGACTACAACTTCACGGCCAACGTCGAAAAGGAGTTCGACCGCATCGCCGAGGGCGACATCACGTGGGAGAAGATGATCGACGGTTTCTACGGCCCCTTCCACAAGATGGTCGATTCGGCCATCGCCACGCAGAATCCCAAGACGCGCGAGGTGCGCATCCTGGGCAACGATCCCAAGACGGGTCACGTCGTGAAGGCCCGCATCGGCCGCTACGGACCGATGGTCGAGATCGAGGGGAACGAAGGCGAAAAGAGCCGCTTCGCGTCGCTCAAAAAGGGCCAGCTGATCGAATCCATCACGCTGGAAGAGGCGCTGGAGCTCTTCGCGCTGCCCCGCGGCCTGGGACAGCTGGACGGCGAGGAGCTGACCGTCGGCATCGGCAAATACGGCCCCTACGTCCGCTACGGCAAGTCGTTCGCCTCGCTGGCGAAGACCGACGACCCCTACACGATCACCTACGACCGGGCCGTGGAGATCGTGCACGCGCACAAGGCGGCCGCTGCGGCGGCCAATACGCCGCTCAAGAGCTTCCCCGAAGACCCCGACATGCTGGTCAAGAACGGCCGTTACGGCGCCTACATCGCCTACAAAGGCAAGAACTACCGCCTGCCGAAGGGCGCCAAACCCGAAGAGCTGACCCTCGACGAATGTCTGAAGATCGTCGCCGGATCGAAGAAATAACGACAACGAAAACCCGTCATACCATGAAAAACCTCATTTTCGCCGCATTCGCACTCTGTCTCGCAGGAGGAGCCGCGGCACAAACGCCCGAAACGGCCGCTCCGGAGGGCTACCGTTTCACCGACGTTAAGATCATGCCCGTCACCTCCGTGAAGGACCAGAGCCGCAGCGGCACCTGCTGGTGCTACTCGACCCTGTCGTTCCTCGAAAGCGAGATCCTCCGCGCCGGAGGTCCCGAACTGGACCTCTCGGAGATGTGGATCGTGCGCAACATCTACTTCGAAAAAGCGGTGAAATACGTCCGGCTGCACGGTTCGCTGAACCTCGCCGTCGGCGGCCAGGCCCACGACGTGACCGGCGGCATCCAACGCTACGGCATCGTCCCCGAGGAGGTCTATCCGGGACTGAACTACGGCTACGACAAACCCAACTTCGACGAGATCGACGCCGTGATCAAAGCCTATGCCGACGCGGTGATCGCCGCCGCCTCGAAACGCCGCGACGGAAGCAAACTCACGACCGCCTGGCAGGCCGGGCTGAACGGCATCCTCGACGCCTATTTCGGCGCCATGCCCGAGAAATTCACCTATGAGGGCAAGGAGTACACCCCCGCATCGTTCGCCGCGTCGCTGCCGATCGACATGAACGACTACATCGAATTCTCGTCGTTCACCCACCACCCCTTCTACACGGAGTTCGCTATGGAGGTTCCCGACAACTGGAACTGGGACAAGGTGTGGAACGTGCCTCTGGACGAGTTCATGCGGATCATCGACAGCTCGCTGGAAAAGGGCTACACCATCGCCTGGGGCACCGATGTCAGCGAAAAGGGATTCAGCCGCACCAAGGGGCTGGGCATCATCCCCGAGGCCGACCTCGAAGGCATGGAGGGCACCGAAGCCGAGAAGTGGGGCAAGCTCACCCAGAAGGAGAAGGAAGCCGCGCTCTACAACTTCGAAAAGCCCGGCAAGGAGCGCACCATCACGCAGGAACTCCGTCAGGAGGGATACGACAACTACGAGACCACCGACGACCACGGCATGCAGATCGTGGGCACGGCCGTCGATCAGAACGGCACGCCCTACTACAAGGTCAAGAACTCGTGGGCTCAGGTCGGCCCCTACGACGGCTACTGGTATTTCTCGCGTCCGTTCGTCGCCTACAAGACGATGACGGTGCTGGTCAACAAGAACGGCGTGCCCAAGGAGATCCTCAAAAAGATCGGCCTCAAATAAGCGCACGCGCCGCACGAAACGACAGCCCGGGCTTCCATCGAAGTCCGGGCTGCGCATTTTGCGGAACTGCGGTTCACTCCTCGATCTCGACGCCCAGCAGACGGGCCAGTTCGGCGGCTTGCAGAACGTTTATCTTCACGCCTTTCAGTTCGAAGGAGTCGATCTCGCGGACCCGTATCCCGCGGATGTCCGAATCGGCGAACGACACGCCCCGCAGGCGGGTTCCGAAAAACTCGGCCGCCGCCAGTTCGCACTGCGCGAACTCCACGCGCTCGAAACGGCAGTCGCCGAACGCCGCGCTGCGCATCCGGCACCCGGCGAAGCGCACCGTGCGCAGCCTCGAAAAGGCGAAATTGGCGAATTCGCCCTTGCAGCGGTCGAACAGCAGATGGTTCAGGGTCGTCTCGGCGAGGCCAGTCCCCGTCAGCTTGCAGTCGGCGAACTCCACGCGGTGAAAGCTGCACCCTTGCAGATCGGCGTTCGAGAAATCGCAGTTGCGGAAGAGGACATCCGAGAACTGCGAGTGCCCGAGCACGCTCCCGGCGAAGCTACAACCGGTAAAGCGGCACCCCTGCACAGAGAGGTGCTCGCGGACGAGGGCGCCGAACCCGACACCGCGGAAAGCAGCGCCGACAACCTCCTCGTCGAGGAGCATCCGGGCCGGATCGGCAGAGGTTTCGGATTCGGGCGGCAGCTGCGGGCGGGCGATTTCCATAAACGAATATTGTTTGAATTGCTACAAAGGTAGGAATTTTTCCGGGATCGGTCGCCTCCCGCAGGGGTTCCGATTGTTCATTTTGCACAACCGGAAAATAAGGGTTATCTTTGCATTCGACCCCACCCCACACGCTATGAAAAAGACCATTGCACTCCTTCTTTCCGCCGCTCTCCTGCTGACGGCCGCACGCCCGGCATCCGCTCAGAGCACGGAGCCCTCGAAAGAGAATTTTCCCTCGACCGAAACGACGCTCTCGCAGATCGGTCAGGCCGAGGCGCATCCGAACGCCAAACACTCCCGGACGGCCGACACCTCGGCCCTCGCCGCCCCGGTGAAACGCCCCGGGCTCGTCCGCCGCATCATCGACTATTACAGCCGCTCGAACGTCGATCGGACCTTCGAAAAGAAGATCGACTGGAGCATCGCTCCCGGCCCCAACTACTCGTCGGACGTGGGATTCGGCATCGGATTCCTGCTGGCGGGCCTCTACCGGCTCGACCGCACCGACTCGGTCACCGCCCCGTCGAACATCTCGATCTACGGCAACTTCACGACCAAGAAATTCGTCTTGCTGCGCTTCTCGGGCGACAACATCTACAACAAGAACAAACAGCGGCTGAGCTACTCGGGAGCGTTCGTCTACTTCCCCGGAGCCTTCTACGGCGTGGGCTACCAAGCCGGCAAGGAGGGTTACGCGCAGGACCTCACCACGACGATGGGCATCTTCCGCATCTCCTACTGCACGTCGCTCGTGGGGCGCTTCTATGTCGGCGTCAGCGGCGGCATCGACTACACCGGGGCCAAATACAAGAACTCCGGCATGGTGGAATACATGCAAAAGATCGACAACAACGAGATAGCGAAACCGGGCGGACAGATCGGCGAGATGTACGACCTCTGGAAAGACGGCAAACGCTACGACCCCGAGAAGCAGGACCCCTTCTCGAACTTCATCGCCGCGACGGGCGACAAACCCAACGCCTTCAACACCAATATCGGACTCTTCGCCCAGTACGACACGCGCGACGTGACGTTCAACGCCTCGAAAGGCGTCTTCGTCAAGTTCGAAGCCAAGTGGTATCCCGAATGGCTGGGCAACACCCGCCGCACGTTCGGACGCTTCACGCTGACCCTGGATTACTACCTGAAACTCTGGAAAGGAGCCGTGCTGGCCTACGACCTCTACGCCGACGCCACGGCCGGCACGCCCTCGTGGCACATGTATGCCAAGATGGGCGGCATGGAGCGCATGCGCGGCTACTACGAGGGCCGCTACCGCGACAAACGACTTATCGAGACGCAGTTCGAACTGCGGCAGAAGATCTACCGCCGCCACGGCATCGTGGGATGGATCGGCGGCGGGCAGGTCTGGGGCACGGACCGATTCCGCTGGGGCAACACGCTGTGCAGCTTCGGATGCGGCTACCGCTTCGAGTTCAAGAACAAAATGAATATCCGCCTCGACTACGGATGGGGCAATTTCGGCAACCGGAACCTGCCGTGGGACCGCAAACGCTCCTCGGCATTCCTGTTCACCGCCTCGGAGGCGTTCTAAAGAATACAGACAAGGATAAAGCCGTCTTCACGGCGCACGGAGAGCTCCACGGGCTCTCCGTTTTCGATCCGCCCGGTCAGCCTGCCCGCCGCGAGGTCCGCGCTCCCGATGCGGAGATCCTTCCGGAAATCCAGCTCCCGGCGTCCGGAGTACTTATAGAGCGCCTCCTTGGCGCACCAGACGATTCCCGGCCACAGCGGGTCGTCGGAAAGAGCCCGTTCGGAAGGGGTCGTATAGCGGCTTTCGGCCCGGCTGAAATCGCGCGACGCCGGTTCGATGTCCACGGCGCAGCGCTTCGGAGAGATGCAGACGGCGATGCGGTCCGCACAATGCGCGACCGAGATGCAGCAGTCCGAACCCGTCAGCACGGGAGCCCCCGCAGCGTCGTAGCCGATCCGCACCTGCATCCCCAGTTCGCGCCGCACGATGGCCCGCCAACCGAGGAACTCCGCACGGCGGCGCTCCGAGCCGAATGCCGCCGCCTCGGCGCGCTCCCCGGGCGTCGTCCACCGGGCCGCCTCATCGGCCCCCATCGGCGGCTCGACCAGTAGTCTCGGGATCATGGGATGTCCACGCGGATTTTGTCGATACGGTGCCCGTCCATCTCCTGCACCGTGAAACGGATGTCGTGCGCCGTGAAGGCGTCGCCTTTGCGCGGAAAGTCGCGTTTGAGTTCGAGCATCAGCCCCGCGAGGGTCTCGGCCTCGCCCTGCACGTCGGCGAAGGTGTCCTCGTCGATGCCGAGGATGCGTTCGAAATCCCCGAGGTGGGTCTTGCCCTCGAAGAGATAGCACTTGGGACCGAGGCACGTATAGAACGACTCGTCGTTGTCGCTCTCGTCGGAGATCTCGCCCACGATCTCCTCGATGATGTCCTCCAGCGAAACCAGCCCCAGCGTCGAACCGTACTCATCGACGACGATGGCCATGTGGACCTTGTTCGACTGGAAATCAGCCAGCAGGTCGTTGATCTTCTTGTGCTCGGGCACGAAGTAGGGTTTGCGGACCAGCTGCTGCCAGGCGAAATCGCTGCCGTTGTTGATGTAGGGCAGCAGGTCCTTGACGTAGAGCGTGCCGCGGATGTTGTCGATATCCTCCTCGTAGACCGGGATGCGCGAGAATCCCGATTCGATGATCGTCTTCTTGACCGTTTCGTAGTCGTCCGTGGCATCGAGCGCCGTGATGTCCACGCGGGGTTTCATGATCTCCTGCACCTCGGTATTGACGAAGTTGACGATCCCCGACAGCATCACGTGCTCCTCGGGGCTCGTGCTTTGGGTCATGTCCACAGCGTCGGCCAGTTCGTCCAACGATATTTCGCTCCTGTGGGCGGCCTTTTCGCTGATGCGGCTGCTCGTGCGGACGAGGATGTACGACAGCGGGTAGAAAATCCACCGCAGCAGCACGAGGGGCCGGGCCACCATCGAGGCGAACCTCACGGGGATGGTCTGCGCCAGCACCTTGGGCAGAATCTCGCCGAAGAGCAGCAGCAGGAAGGTCACCAACACGGTCTTGAACAGGAATTCGAAACGCAGGAACGTGAAAAGCGAGTCGATGATATTGGCCGTGAGAATGACGATGCAGATATTCACCAGATTGTTGACCACCAGGATCGTGGCCAACAGCAGATCGACATCGGTCAGCAGGCGCAGCACGGCAGCGGCCGACATGCTCTTGCTGTTCTGCAAACGGCGGACATCGTTGTGCGAAAGGGAGAAAAACGAAGTCTCGGCACCCGATACGAGCGCCGAAACACACAGCAGACAGAACGTCACCGCGCACAGCACGGCGATCTGGGGCGAAAACCCGTTGTAAGCGATCCAGGGATGAGCTTCTTCCAAACCGACAGTCAATTTGTTAATCGAACAGCGAGCCGCCCTGCGTCCCCTCTTTCGGAGCCGACGCCTCCGCCGTATCGTCTTTCAGTACCTCTTTGCGGCCGCCGGGCATCTGCACGACGAACTTCGAGTTGCGCGACTGGTAGGCGGGCTTGGCCAGCAGGCTCTCGATATTGCTGTAACGGGTCGGCTTGGCCCCGAGCATCACTTGCTCGGGCTGGCGCTGCGCGACCTTGGGCGTCAGGGGCTTGATCGGCTCCAGCACGGGGGCCGCGGCCGACTCCTTGGCGACCGGCTCGACGATGTGGGGCGCAGGGATGATCGGCCTCATCGCACCGGGCTGGGACTCGCCCTCGAAGCCCGTGGCGACCACCACCAGTTCGATGGAATTGCCCAGCTGCGGCTTTTCGCTCGTACCCCAGATGATGTTGGCATTGTGGATCACGCCGTGGTCGTCCTGCACGCTGGCGTGGGCCTGGATATACTCCAGAATCTGCACCACCTCCTCGTACATCAGAGCGTCGGCGTCCGACACCGAGATGTTCAGCAGGATATTCTTGGCCCCCGAAATGAGGTTATGGTCCAGCAGCGGCGAGCGCAGCGACGCTTCGGCGACCGCTTCGGCGCGGTTGTCGCCCTCGGCCGTGGCCACGGCCATGTGGGCCCGGCCGCTGTCGCGCATCACCTTCGACACATCGGCGAAATCGACGTTCACCAAGTCGCTTTCGACGGTGATGATCTCGGCGATGCCCTTGGCCGCCGAGGCCAGAATGTCGTCGGCCTTTCCGAAAGCCTGCTTGAGCGAGAGGCGACCGTAAATCTCCAAAATGTTCTCGTTGTTGATGATCAGCAGCGAATCGGCGTTCTGACGCAGCTCCTCGATTCCCCGGAACGCCTGTTCGTAACGGATCTTTCCCTCGACGGCCAGCGGCGAAGTGACGATGGCCACCGTCAGCAATCCCATCTCGCGGGCCAGCTTGGCGATGACGGGCGAAGCGCCCGTACCGGTTCCGCCGCCCATGCCGGCCGTGATAAAGATCATCTTCGTGCCGGACTCTTCGAGCGTCTGCCGGATTTCGGGCAGCGACTCGACAGCCGCACGACGCCCGTTCTCGGGATCGTTGCCGGCTCCGAGCCCCTCGGCTCCGAGGCGTATCTTCAACTCGACAGGGCTCTTGTCGAGCGCCTGCTGGTCGGTATTGCAGACCATGAACGTAACCCCCCGGATACCGAGATTCCACATGTGGTTCACGGCATTGCCCCCGGCGCCGCCGACGCCTACGACCGTAATGATCGAGCCGCTCATGCGCGGAGCCTTGATTTCCGACATCAATTCGTCTGTCATATCGTTAACTCTCCTTATTATCCAAGTAACATAAATTATCCACCTTCCGCCGGGGAATGTCCGTCATTCGCGGCCTCTGCCCGCGGGGTCATGTACTTTTTGACCGCAAAAAGTACCAAAAACTCTCCGACGGATGTCTCCGCCTGCGACGGCATCGGGTCGGGAATCCTTATTCCACTCTATAGTCCCCTTCCCGGCAAACCTAAAATCACCTTTCAGCTTCCCTAAATCTCTTCGTCTTCGGCGGCCGAGAAGCCTTTGTTAATCTTGTCGATGGCGCTCATGACGATCGACCCGAAACCGCGCTTGCGCTTGGGCTCGACAACCGGCGGCCGCTCGTCCTCCCGCGGCGCGTCCTGCTCTTCGGCAGGCTCGGCCTCCGGCTGCGGAACGGGCTGCGGAACAGGTTTCGCAGGCGCAGCATAGGGCTGGGCGACACGGGGCTGAGGCGCTTTATAACCTCCGACCGGAGGCTGCGGCGCAGGCTGACGCATCTCGGGCCGCGGAGCCGCAGGCCGTTCGACGACGGCGCATCCGCCCTGCTCGGCGCCTTTCAGCAGGATGCCCACGGCCGTCGAATAGGCCGGATCGGCGATCTTCTCCTTCGACTCCTCGGTGATGCCCGCCTCGGGAACGGCGACGCGCACGTCCATGCCCGTCACCCGGCGGAACAGTTCGTCGAGATCCTTCAGTTTCGCCGAACCGCCCGTCAGCACGATGCCGTAGGCCAATTTCCCGGCGAAGCCCGAATCCTTGATCTCCTGCTGCACGAACTCGGCGATGTCCGTGGCCCGGGCCTCGATCACCGTCGCCAGATTGCGCAGCAAAATATCCTTCGCCTCGCGGGCCGTGCGGCCGTTGACGCGGATCAACTTGTCCTCGGGGGCCAGTTCGGCAACCGCCGAGCCGTATTTCTGTTTGAGGCTCTCGACGTGTTTCTCGGGAACGCTCATCGTGCGGATGTCGCGGTTGATGGCCGAAGCCCCGATCGGAATCGAGGCGATGTAGCGCACCACGTTGCGGTAATAGACCGTCACGTCGGTGACGCCGCCGCCGACATCGACCACGGCCACGCCCTCCTCCTTCTCGTCGGGCAGCAACACCGACTCGGGCGCCGCCAGCGCGTCGGACACGACGCCCAACATCTTGATCCCGAGGCGTTTCAACGCCATGTCGAGGCGCTGCATAGGGGTTTTGAGGCAGAGGATGAAATTGAACGTCGATGAAAGTTTCTTACCGAACGAACCCACCGGATTGCGGACCTCCTGGCTGTCATCGACCATATAGTTCTGGGGCACGCGCTCCATGATGGTTTCGTCGTCGGGAGCCTGCACGTTGCGCATGCGGTCGAACAGCGCATCGACATCCTTCTGGTTGACGCCGTTCTGGGGATCGTAGACGAAGACATGGTCGGTGTGGCGCGCGCAGCGCACGAAATCGCCCGAAATACCGGCATAAGCCTCCGTAATGCGGATTCCGAGCTGCTCCTCGGCTTCCGACACGGCTTCGCGGATGGCATGGCTCACCAACTCGATGTTCTCGATCCGGCCCGCATTGACCCCCTCGACGGGTTTCGAGACGATGCAAGCAACGTCAACGGCGCCTTCGGGCGTCTTTTCGCCGACGGCCACCACGACCGACGAGCAGCCCAGATCGACGGCAACGGTATAATTCTTTCTTTCCACGGTATAATCCTTTTACTTCTTGCAGACCACCTGGTCGTTATATCTGATGTCAATAGTGCGGTATTCGTTCCAGCCGATCGACGGAAGTCCGCGGCGGTAGAAGCGCTCCAACTTCCCGAACTTGCGTTCGACCTCCTCCAACCGGCCGAAAAGGATCGTAAAACGGCCGCTGCGGGGCGTCAGCTCCACTTCCAATGCTCCGCTGGGGGTCGTGTGCGCTGCGATCTGCACCACTTCCGACCTCCAAAAATCGTCGTTTTCGACACTCTCCACAAAGGTAAGGAGTTTCATGAAATCTTCGTAGCTTTTCTCCAACTTTTTTTGTTTCGCCCGCTCGGCCTCCTGCCGCCCGTCGATCCGTTCGATCTCCTCGCGGATCACGCGCGCCCGATAGCGGTAGGTCCGGCGCAGCGCGGCCTTCTTTTCGCGCAGCGCATCGACCCGCTCGTCGAACTCCCTGGAGCCCTCCAGACGCCACCACTGCCGCTTGATGCGCATGCGGCGCAGGGCCGAGACATTGCGGTCGTTCTCCAACTCGCGGCGGTAGAGGGGATACTTCTCCCGTTCGAGTTCGGCGATCCGGTTTTCGATCTCCTGCGAACGCCGATCGACATGCTCCCGGACACTCCCCGCATACGACGCCGGAAAAGGCGGCCGGTACGAACCCGTGACCACCGGAACGTAGAGCGACGAGGCGCGCGGAGCGGCGAAAACATACCCTTCGGGCGTCACATAGGCGTTCAGTCCGTCGGTCAGCAGCCGCAAAAGGGGCTTGCGCTGGCTGATGGCGACATGCAGAACCCCGTCGTAGGAGACGTAGGCGGCCACTTCGTCCACGAAACCGTTGCGGGCGATCAGGCGTTCGATCCCCGTAAGATCCACCGCATCAACAGCCGTGCCGATCGTCTCGATTCCGCTTTGGGAAATCCATCCGCGGACCATCGCCGCCGAGACCAGATGCCCCTGCGAGGAGCTGTCCACGACTTCGATCTCCAAGCCTCCGACCCGCTTCGCCATGCGCACACGGCGCGCCGAAGCCCCCGCCCAGATGACATAGGCGGCGACGGCGGCCCACATGAGGCCCAGAAGCGCGGATCGGAGATAACGGTTCATCGTCTAACTTTTCGCACGGAGTTTTTCGGCGATGGCTTCGCAACAGGCGTCGATATTGCCCGCCCCGAAGCTGATCACCACGTCCGTATCCATCGCGGCGACCTCGTCGGCCAGCCGTTCGCGCCCGACGATCCGGCAGGGGACCGTCACCCGGTCGGCGATGATCTCCGACGCGACGCCCGGGATCGGCTCCTCGCGCGCCGGGTAGATCGGCAGCAACACCACCTCGTCGGCGTGCGACAGCGCCTCGGCGAACTCCGCACAGAGGTCGCGGGTGCGGGTGTAGAGGTGGGGCTGGAAGAGCGCCGTGATCCGCCGTCCGGGGAACATCCCGCGCACGGAGGTCAGCGTCGCTGCCAATTCGCGCGGATGGTGGGCGTAGTCGTCCATATAGACCTGTTTCGGGGTGTTCACATAGAACTCGAAACGCCGCTTGACGCCCGAGAACGACGCCAGAGCCTCGCGCAGCCTCTCCGCATCCGGTTCCGTCCCCTCGGCCCGCGCGGCGCACCACACCGCGGCCACCGCGGCCACCGAATTTTCGATATTGATCCACCCCGGGATGCCGAGCGTACACCCTTCGATCACGCCGCCGGGCGTCACGATGTCGTAGCGGTAATGTCCGCCTTCGAGCAGCTGCACGTTGCGGGCGTAGAAGTCGCACGGCGTGTCGTAGGCATACCGGTAGACGGTGATCTCCGGATTGTCGATCACGATGTCGAGCCCCTGCTTGATGATAAGGTATCCGTCGGGGCGGATCTGCCGCACGAACTGCGCGAAAGCCTCCTTCACCGCTTCGTGCGTGCCGTAGATGTCGAGGTGGTCGGCATCGGCCGAGGTCACCACCGCCACGTCGGGATAGAGCCGCAGGAACGAACGGTCGAACTCGTCGGCCTCGACGGCCAGCCGCCCGCCCAAAGGACGGGAGCCGGAGACATCCGAAACCCCTCCCGCGGCCGAACGGATCTCCTGCACCCCTTTGCCGTCCAGCACGAGGTTGCCGCCGAAATTCTTGGAGATGCCGCCCAAAAACGCCGAACCGCCGTCCGTCAGAGCGCGGTTGAGCCACGCCACCAGCGTCGAAGTGGTGGTCTTGCCGTGGGTGCCCGCCACGGCCATCACGTATTTACCCTCGGCCAGGTGTCCCAGCATCTGCGACCGCTTTTCGATCCGGAATCCGTGCTCCGCGAAGTAGCGGTACTCGCTGTGGTCCTGCGGCACAGCGGGGGTGTAGACCACCATCGTCCGCTCCGGATCGAGAAACTCTTCGGGAATCAGCCGCACGTCGTCCTCGTAATGGACCGCAGCGCCCTCGGCTTCGAGTTCTCCGGTGAGGTGCGAGCGGGTGCGGTCGTATCCGGCGACCCGGCGGCCTTCGTGCAGAAAATAACGGGCCAGGGCGCTCATGCCGATACCGCCGATACCCAGAAAATAGACGTTCTTGTATTCCATCACTTCATCACCTTTACAATCTCATTCACAATATCTTCCGCGGCGTTCGGCCGGGCCAGCGCCTCAAGATTGCGGCTCATCGCCGCCAGCGCCTCCCGGTCGGCCAGCAGCTCCAGGGCCCGCGGCATCGCCTTCGTGCGGCTCTCGGCGTCGGCGACCACCACCGCGGCGCCCTTCGTCTCCAACGCCCGGGCGTTCTTGGTCTGATGGTCCTCGGCCACGTTGGGCGAAGGCACGAACAGCACCGGTTTCGCCACGAGGCACAACTCCGAGACCGTCCCGGCGCCGCTGCGCGACACGACCAGGTCGGCCGCGGCGTAGGCGTAATCCATGCGGTCGATGAAAGCCCCCTGCCAGACGTGCCGGGCCGGATGTGCGGCCAGAAAAGCCTGCATCTCGCGCTCGTAGTACTTACCCGTCTGCCAAATCACCTGCACGGGGGCTTCGCCGCCCGTTTCGACGATCCACGCCTTCATCATCTCGTTCAGCGACCGCGTGCCCAGCGACCCGCCGACCACCAGAATCACCGGCAGGTCGGGCGTCAGGCCGTAGTATTTCAGCGCCTCGGCGCGGTCGGCGCCCTCCTTCGAGAAGCGGCCCCGCAGGGGATTGCCCGTCAGCACGATCTTGGCCGCCGGGAAGAAGCGCTCCATCCCCTCGTAGGCCGTGCAGATGCGCTTCGCACCCTTCGACAGGATTTTGTTCGTGACCCCCGCATAGGAGTTCTGCTCCTGAATGACCGTCGGCACGCCCATCCGCTGCGCGGCCCACAGCACCGGGGCGCTGGCATAACCGCCGAACCCGACGACCGCATCGGCCCCGAACTCGCGGATGATCCGCTTCGCCATCCGGATGCTCTTCACCGCCTTGAACGGCACGGCGAGGTTGTGCCAGTCCAGCCGCCGCTGCAATCCCGCGATCGGCAGCCCCGCGATGCGGTAGCCCAGCGCGGGAACTTTTTCCATCTCCATCTTGCCCTCGGCGCCGACGAAGAGAATCTCCACCTCGTCGCCGAAACGCCGTTTCAGGGCCTCGGCGACAGCCACGGCCGGATAGATATGGCCTCCGGTTCCACCTCCGGAAAGAATGATGCGTTTCATGGTATAATTTTTTTAATTCTTAGTTCTTCATTTTTCATTGAGTTTACGGCCGACAACCGCAAACTCATCGCCCCCAGTTGCCCCGGTCCAGCGACCGGTAGTTGATCGCCTCGGCGATGTCCGCCTGAACGATGTCGGCGCGTCCCGCCAGGTCGGCGATCGTGCGCGCCACTTTCAGAATGCGGTCGTAAGCCCGCGCCGAAAGCGACAGCCGCTCCATCGCCCGCTCCAGCAAGGCCGCCGAAGCCGCATCGAGGCGGCAGTATTCGCGCAGCGCAGCGCTGTTCATCATCGAGTTCGTATGCACGCCCTCCGTATTGCGGAACCGCTCCGCCTGCACCTCCCGCGCCCGGACGACCCGTTCCCGGATCGCCGCGCTCGGCTCGCCCGGAGCCATCGCCGAAAGCTCCTGCGGAGCCACGGGCGTCACCTCGACATGCAGGTCGATACGGTCCATCAGCGGGCCCGAAATGCGGCCCATGTAGCGGTGCACCGACCCCGGCGAGCAGGTGCACTCGCGCGTCGGATGGTTGTAGTAACCGCACGGACACGGGTTCATCGCCGCGACGAGCGTGAAATTCGCCGGATATTCGACGCTGTATTTGGCCCGCGACACCACCACCCGCTTCTCCTCCAACGGCTGCCGCAGCACTTCGAGCACGCTGCGTCCGAATTCGGGCAGTTCGTCGAGAAACAGCACCCCGTTGTGCGCCAGCGACACCTCGCCCGGACGCGGCGACTGCCCGCCGCCGATCAGGGCGACCTGCGAAGCGAGGTGGTGCGGAGCCCGGAACGGCCGCCGGGTCATCAGTCCTCCCGCCAGCCCCGTGCCGCCCGCCACGGAGTGTATCTTGGTCGTCTCCAGCGCCTCTTCACGCGTCAGCGGCGGCAGGATGGTCGGCAGACGCCGCGCCAGCATCGTCTTGCCCGAGCCCGGGGAGCCGATCATAATGACGTTGTGTCCGCCCGCCGCGGCGATCTCCAGCGCCCGTTTCACGTGCGCCTGCCCTTTCACGTCGGCGAAGTCCTCGGCATACCGCAGCGCCTCTGCGCCGAACGACTCTCCGGCGGCCGGCTTCGCCGGAACGATCTCCGCCTCGCCGTTCAGGCAGGCGACGACCTCCCGGAGCGTCGTGACGCCGATCGCGTCGATCCCCTCCACGACCGCTGCCTCGGCGGCATTCCCGGCCGGCAGCACCAGCCGCCGCAACCCTTCGGCACGCGCCCGGACCGCCAGGGGCAGCACGCCCCGCACGGGTTTCACCGATCCGTCGAGCGACAGTTCGCCGATGAACATCGTGCCGTCCACCGCCTCGGCGTCGATGCGGCCCATCGCCGCAAGAATGCCCACGGCGATCGGCAGGTCGAAGCCCGAACCCTCCTTGCGGAGGTCGGCGGGAGCCAGATTGACGACCACTTTTTTGCCCGACATCCGTTCGCCGGAGTTCTCGAACGCCGCGCGGATGCGCTGTTCGCTCTCTTTCACGGCGTTGTCCGGCAGTCCCACGAGGTACAGCCCCAGCCCGCCGCCCGTGATGTTGACCTCGACGGTCACCGCCACGGCGTCGATCCCGGCAAGGGCGCCTGCATAAGTGCGAACGAACATAAACGTATCTATTAAATATCACGCGGCTGCGCAGACCCGGACCCGTTGAATCACGACCTGCCGCCGCCCATAAATCCCGCTTCCCAGGCGGGCGCAAAATCCGGACATGATCCGTTCTGCTCTGCCCTCGCCCACAAATCCCGCTTCTTAAGCGGGTCAGAAGGGCGCTTCGTCGTTGAGGTTCGCCGAGCGGTTCACGTCGAACTCGCCGCCCATCGCCGCACCCAGCCCGGCCGCGGGCATGCCGTTCGAACCGCTGGCATAGTCGTCGTAAGCCTGCTGGCTGTCCGCCGCCTGCGCGGGCGGCAGCATCGAATCCTCCATGTCGGCGAAACGCGCCTGCTCCTTGAGAAAGCGCAGGTTCACGTCGCACACGGCGCCGTTACGGTGCTTGGCAAGGATGATCTCGGCCATGCCCGCCGTGGGCATGCCGTTCTCGTCCTGATTGATGCCGTAGTACTCCGGGCGGTGGATGAAGGCCACGATGTCGGCGTCCTGCTCGATGGCGCCCGACTCGCGGAGGTCCGAGAGCTGGGGACGCTTCGAGCCGCCGCGCATCTCCGTGGCACGGCTCAGCTGCGAAAGGGCGATCACCGGCACGTTCAGCTCCTTGGCGATCGCCTTCAGCGTACGCGAGATGAAGGCCACCTCCTGCTCGCGGTTGCCTTTCGTATCCTGGTTGCCGGTCATCAGCTGGAGGTAGTCGATGATGATGATCTTGATGTCGTTGTGTATCTTCAGGCGCCGGGCCTTCGAACGGAACTCGAAGACCGAAAGGGCCGGAGTGTCGTCGATGAACAGCGGGGCCGAGCCCAGCGGCTTGGTCGCCGATTCGAGATGGCGCCACTGTTCGGGCGTCAGGCGGCCCGACTTGACATCGTTGCCCGAAAGTCCCGTCTCGGCGATGATCAGACGCATCATCAGCTGCACGGAGGACATTTCGAGCGAGAAGAACGCCACGCCCTGTTCGTGATCGACGGCCATGTTGCGGGCCATCGAAAGCACGAAGGCCGTCTTACCCATCGAAGGACGCGCGGCGACGATGATGAGGTCGGACAACTGCCAGCCCAGCGTCACGCGGTCCAGCGCCATGAATCCCGACGGCACGCCGCTGAAGGCGCTGGTGTTCTTCGAAGCCTCCTCGATCTGCATCAGCGCACGGGCCAGGATGTCCTTCGACGACTGCACCGAACGCTTGACGTGCCCCTCGGCGACCTTGAAGATCTCGCCCTCGGCGTAGCCGATCAGCTCCGTAACGTCGGTCGATTCGTCGTAGGATCGTTTCTGAATCTCCGTGGCCGAACGGATCAGCTCGCGCTGGACGTATTTCTGGGCGATGATCTTGGCGTGGAACTCGACGTTGGCCGCCGAACCGACCTTCTGGGTCAGCTGCGCGAGATACGAGGCGCCGCCCACCTTCTTGAGCTCCTTCTTGACCTTCAGCCGCTCGGTCACGGTGTAGAGGTCGATGGGTTTGAGCTCCATCGACAGTTCGTTGATCGCCTTGTAGATCAGGCGGTGTTCCTCGGTGTAGAACGCTTCGGGGGTCACGTACTCCTGTACGGAGATGATGCTGTCCTTTTCGAGCATCAGCGCGCCGAGCACGGCCTCCTCCAGTTCGACCGCCTGCGGGGGTACGTTGCCGACGGTGTCGGTCATCGCTTCGAACGCCTCCCGGTTGCGGGAGGAGGGGGTAAAATCTTTCGCCATTTAGTATCGGAATCTTTCAGACTCCAAAAGTAGCGATTCGGCCGGAGAAAACAAAACGGCCGCGGCAAAGTTATTGTCGAAAACCGTGTCGATAACACGGTTCATCCGCAAACAACTCCCGCTGCATCCGAAAAACGGTCTGTTGAAAAAGATTTTCTAATTTTTCATTTTCAATTACTCCTTCACGCCCATTTCACGCCGGGAGACGGCGAAAGCGGCGATGCTGACGCGGCAGCCGGGCGCGGCGCGGAGAATCTCGGCGGCGCAGGCGAGCAGCGTGTTGCCCGTGGTCATCACGTCATCGACCAGCAGGACATGCCGTCCGGCGAGCCGCTCGGGATGCCGGACCGCAAAGGCGCCTTCGACGTTGCGGGCCCGGTCGCGGCGGGATCGGAGGGTCTGGCTGGGCGTATTGCGCCTGCGGCGGACGCTGCGGCGGTCAACCCCGACACCCAGCTGCGAGGCGATTCCCTCGGCGAGGTACTCCGACTGGTTGTAGCCCCTCCGGCACCTCCGGAAAGGGTGCAGGGGCAGCGGGACCACGACTTCCACATCGTCGTAAAGCCCGCTCTCCCGGAGATGCCGCCCGTACCACGCGCCCATCTCCCGGGCCGTGCGCCACGCCCCGCGGTACTTGAAGCCGTGGATCAGCCGCCGCCAGCCGCTTCCGTGGACGAAGAAAAGGAATCCCGAGGCCCGTTCGACGGGCACCAGCCCCCAGCATTTGCGCGCGACGGGATTGTCGGCCTCGTTCCAGTAGCCGGTCAGGGGCGCCGTGGCGCGGCAGAAGGTGCAGACCGTCCGTTCGCCGCGTGCGAGCGGCTCCCCGCAGACCGCGCAGCGGGCCGGGAACAGCAGCGACGCAACGTCGCGCAAAAGGTCACTGAGGATCGACATTGACGATGACGGCGATGGCTTTGAAAGCCGGATTTTCGGAGAAGGTTTTCAGTTCGGCGGCGAGCAGTTCGCGGGCCCGGGCCGACGAGGCGCCGCTCTCAATCTTCAGGAGCAGCCCCGCGAGGTACTCGCCGCGGATGCGATCGACGGGCGGGGTCATGGGTCCCAGCACGCGGCGGCCGAAGCGGACGCGCAGGCGTGCGGCCAGCTCCATGATCCCCTGACGCAGCACCGCGGGATCGCGGTGGCGCAGCGTGAGCGACGTGAGCCGCGCATAGGGCGGATAGAAGAAGGCTTCGCGTTCGGCGAGCTGGGCGCGGGCCATCGCCCCGAAATCGCCCGCCACGACCTGCCGGATGACGGGATGCCCCGGCTCGGAGGTCTGGATCACCACCTCGCCCCCTTCGGCACGGCGTCCGGCGCGTCCCGCCACCTGCATCATCAGCTGGAAGGCCCGCTCGGCGGCCCGGAAGTCGGGATTGTTCACCAGATTGTCGGCGTTGAGGATGCCCACCAGCGAGACGCCCCCGAAATCGAACCCCTTGGTGATCATCTGCGTTCCGACCAGAATGTCGGTCTTGCGCGCCTCGAAATCGGCAATGATGGCGTTGAAAGCCTTTTCGGAAGTCACGCTGTCGCGGTCCAGACGGGCCACCCGCGCTTCGGGGAAAATCCGGGAAATCTCCTCCTCGACCTTCTCCGTCCCGAAGCCCATCGGAATCACGTCCGTAACCTTGCACGAGGGGCATTTCGCCGGGACCTCAGCCGTGTAGCCGCAATAGTGGCAGACGAGTTTCCGCCCGCTCTTATGGTAGGTCAGCGTGACGTTGCAGTGGGGACAGCGGGCCGTCCAGCCGCACTCGGAGCACTCGACATAGGGCGAGAAACCGCGGCGGTTCTGGAACAGCATCACCTGCTCGCCCCGGTCGAGGGCCTCGCCGATCCTGTCCAGCAGGAGTTTGTTGAAATGGGCCTTGCGCTCGCCGCGCTTGGCGGCCCGCAGGGTGTCGGAAACGAGGATCTCGGGCGGCCGGGCATCGCCGTAACGCTCCGTGAGCTCGGCCCGGCCGTATTTGCCCGACGCGGCGTTGAGCCACGTTTCGAGCGACGGCGTGGCGCTCCCCAGCAGCGTGCGGCCCCCCGTGAAACGGGCCATCACCACGGCGCAGTCGCGGGCGTTGTAGCGCGGCGCAGGCTCCGTCTGCTTGTAGCTGGCGTCGTGCTCCTCGTCAACGACGATCAGCTGCAACCGTTTCAGCGGCAGAAAGATCGACGAACGGACCCCGACGACGAACTCGCCCCCCTCGGAGCGGTTCAGCCGCAGATAGGTTTCCGTGCGGCGGCGATTGGTGAGTTTCGAATGGTAGGGCGTGACTCGGCTGCCGAAAATGCGCTCCATGCGCGCGATGAGCTGCGCCGTGAGGGCGATTTCGGGGACCAGCAGCAGCACGTCGCCGCCGCGTGCCAGCACCTCGGCGATCAGGTGGATGTAAATTTCGGTCTTGCCCGAACCGGTGATCCCTTGCAGCAGGGCCGTACTCTTTCCGGCGGCGAACTGCCCGCGCAGCTCGTCCAGCGCCTTCTGTTGGTGCGGGGTCAGCTCCGGAAGCCGGAATGCCGAGCCGCCGCGCTCGACGGTACGCTCCCGCTCGGTGCAGACGATCAGTTTCTTACGTTCCAGAGCGTGCAGCACGGCGTAGTCGGCCCGGAGCAGACGGCGGGCCACCTCGCCCGTCGAAATGCGCGTCTCGTCGCCGGCCGTGGCCAGCTCCAGCAACGCTTCGTACTGCTTCGGGGCGCGCCGTTCGAGTTTTTCGCACGCTTCGTGGAAGGCCGTCTCGTCGTGGAGCTCCCGCGCCAAAGCGACGTAACACTCCGTCCGGGGCCGGAACTCGTCGTCGGAAAACTCCTCCTCCGTGTCGCCCGAAGGCTTCATCAGCGCCGGCAGCGCCACGCGCATCACCTCGCCCACCGAACACATGTAGTACGAGGCGACCCACTCCCAAAGCGCCATCTGCTGCGCCGAGAGCAGGGGTGCGTCGTAGAGGACGCGGTGAATGGATTTGATCCGCTTGAAATCGGGCTTCCGGTCGTGGACCCGCCACACGATGCCCGTATAGAACTTGCGGGGTCCGAACTGCACCGCCACGGCCTGTCCCGCCGCGACCTCCGTCCCCTCGGGAACGGCGAACGTATAGGCGGGCTGCGCCAGCGGCAGGACTATGTCGGCATAGCGGAGCATCAGCCCTTGCCGATTGCCTGGAATCCCTTGCCGTAGACGCCCATGACCGAACCGACGGTCATGAAGGCGTCGGGGTCGATGGTCTTGACGAATTTGAGGATCATCGAGGTCTCGCGCTTGCGGCAGACCACCATGACGATCTTGGACTCCTTTTTCGAATACCACCCTTGCGAGTCGATGAGCGTGACCCCGCGGTGGACGTTATCGACGATCGCCTGGGCCATCTTCTCGTAGTCGTGCGTGACGATGAAGACCTGGCTCGACTGCTGGCTCCCGGCCATGATCATATCGACCGTATAGCCCACGACCGCCGTCATCACGTAGCCGTAGATCACGGCGCTGATGCCCATGCCCACCAGCATGGCCGAGGCGATGATGACGAAATCGGAGTAGATGAGTATCTTGCCGTAGCTGACCGTGCGGTATTTGTTGATGATCATGGCCACGATGTCCGTGCCGCCCGTCGATCCGCCCTGCGAGAAGCAGAGCGCGATGCCGGCACCGGCCAAAATGCCGCCCATGACGATCGCCAGCAGGTTATCGACGCCGAGGAAATTGCCCTCGGGAAGCACCTCCTGCCAGAAGTTCATGCCGAGGGAGATGACCACCACGCAATAGATGGTCTTGACGCCGAAGTTCCACCCCACGATAAATCCGGCGACGAGCAGCAGGACGGCGTTGATGATGAAGACCATCGTACCGATCTGGAAATTCAGCCCCAGCACCGAAAGGGCGTTGCACAGCACGAGCGACAGACCGGCCGCACCGCCGCCGACACCGCCCGCCGGGAGGATGCAGCCGATCCAGCCGAAAGAATACATCAGCATGCCGACAGCCATCAGGATATACTCCTTGACGGGTTTCAGCACGATATCCGGGGAAATGGATTTCATAGCGACGGATTTTTATTCAACGTTATTTTCGGCGAAGATAGTAAAAAATTCGCCTTGGTATGCATTGCGTTCCTCCAATCTTTTTTCGAGCCGGGCGAGCAGCTGTTCGTTGCGTATCAGCCCCCAGTTTCGGCCGTAATGATAACGCGGGGGAGCCTCCGAGGCGAAACGCTCGACGACCAGATCGGGACGCAGGCGGCGGAGGATCTCGACGAACAGGTCGATGTACTCGTCCGCCTCCCAGAAGCGGAAGCGTCCGGGATCGGCGTCGTACTCGGCGGCCATCGGCGTCGAGCGGAAGACCTGCAACTGATGGAATTTCACGGTCGTGAGCGGCAGGGCGTTGATCCGCTCCGTCTGCGCCAGCAGCATTTCGTCCGTCTCGCCCGGAAGCCCCAGGATGAAATGCGCCCCGACGGGCAACCCCCTCCCGGCCGTCATCTCCACGGCCCGGCGGGCGCAGTCGAAATCGTGGCCGCGGTTGACGGCCCGCAGCGAGGCGTCGTAAGTCGATTCGATGCCGTATTCGAGGGCCACATAGCGGTCGCGGGCCAGTTCGGCGAACCAGTCGAGTTTCTCCTCGTCCACGCAGTCGGGGCGCGTGCCGACGACGATGCCCGCCACGTCGGGATGCGCCAGCGCCTCGCCGTAGAGCTCCTTCAGACGTTCCAGCGGAGCGTAGGTGTTGGAAAACGACTGGAAATAGACCAGATACCGACGCGCCGTGCGGTAGCGGTTGCGGTGGAATTCGATGCCCTCGTCGATCTGCTGCCGGATGCTCTTCGACGGCATGCAGTAAGAGGGTGTAAACGCTCCGTTGTCACAGAACGTACACCCTCCTTTTCCAATGGTTCCGTCGCGGTTGGGGCAGGAAAAGCCCGCATCGACCGAGAGTTTCTGAACCCGGCCGCCGAACAGCCGGCGGAAATAGCCCGCATAGGAGTTGAACCGCCGCTCGTCGCCCCAGGGATAGGTCATCGCTATATCTTATTCCAGAAAGCAACGTCGAGTTTCTCCTTCGGCGCATTGGGAACGTTGGTAAAGAACGACTGCTTCGTCTGCTCCTCGATCCATGCCACCGACTTGATGAACTGCGACGGGCTCGCTCCCGAATAGGCTTTATGCTCGAACCAATAACCCGCGCATTCGATCTGATCGGCCGGAAGTTCCCAGAGCGGCTTGCCCGTATTGCCGCTCTTCGAACGAATCAGCACCTTATAGAAATGCGTCGGCACGATGACCTTATTCTGGGGGTTGGCATTGTCCAGACAGGTCGTGTTTTCATTGGCGAAATAGGCGCCCGTCACCATATAGAGCGTATCGGAGCAGATCATGTTGTGACACTTCTGTTCGAACGTCGCCCAGATGCCGCCATTGAATCCGGTCTGAATCTGCGGCGACATGTTCGTATAGTAGAATGTCTGTCTGTTGGTCGCCTTGTCCGACTGCCGGTCATTCGACGCGAGCATATGGCCGCGCGAGAAACTATTGCTGGGCTTGTATGAAGAACTCAGATCGGGCTGAACAAAAGACGGAATGACGGGATCGAATTTCCAATCCTTATTCTGCCCGTCGGCAGTACCCTTCGTATAGCTCTCATGCATCGGATAGGCCACCCAAATCGGACCGCGCATATCCTTACTGTAACAGACCGAATAGTTGCGGCCGCCCGGCGCACCGTCGCAGTAATGGGCGGCATAGTAATAGTCGTCCGGACGGTCCTGGATGGCAGGAAGTTCGGCCCATCCCGTATATCTCTTCAACCCGGAATCCGGATCGGGGTCCGGGTCAGGGTCAGGATCAGGATCAGGATCAGGATCAGGATCGGGGTCGGGATCGGGATCGCTTTCCTCGCCGGTCACGAACGCAGCCGAAGCACTCCGGATACGTCCGGTCGGCAGCTCGGCAAAGGCGTAGAAAATATAGGTCGTCCGGGGCCGGAGACCGCTCACCCGGGCCGACAGGCGGCTGCCATCGACCGCGATGTCCTTGTAATCGACGAATTCGCCGAGCGATCCGCCGGTCAGCTCCGCGCAGGCGAATCCCGCGCCGAGCTCCTCCAGCACCCCGTCGCCGAAGCGCGTGAGGCAAGTCAGCTCGACGGTCGTGCCGTCGGCCGAAGCGGCGGGCGTCAGGAACCAGTCGTTCCCGTTATCCGTCTTTTCATCCCCGCAGGCGAAGAAGGCCACGGAAAGGGCCGCAAACAGAAGCGCAAAAATCTTTTTCATCAACGTTGCGTTTATTCTTTGTGTTTCGAATCCATCCAGATCGTCACCGGGCCGTCGTTGAGCAGCTCGACCTGCATGTCGGCCCCGAACTGGCCCGTGGCGACCTCCCGTCCCAGCAGCTCCGCGACACGGGCCGCAAAACGCTCATAAAGAGGGCGCGAAACGGCTTCGGGAGCCGCATGGATATAACTCGGGCGGTTGCCCTTGCGCGTAGAAGCCTGAAGCGTGAACTGGCTCACGACGAGCACCTCGCCGCCGGTCTGCACCACGTCGAGATTCATCACCCCGGCCTCGTCGTCGAAGATGCGCAGCCGGACGAGCTTTCCCGCGAGGTATTCGATGTCCTCCGCGCCGTCGTCGTTCCCGACGCCGACCAGCGCCAGCAGTCCGGCGCCGATCCGGGAGCGGACCTTGCCGTCGATGGTGACGGATGCGTGTTTCACACGCTGGATCAGCAGTCGCATGGCACGGTCGGTTTACAGGTTTTCGAAATAGGCCCACAAGTTGTCGCCCGCGGGCACGGGAGCCGTGACCGAAAGGGGTTCGCGGCGCACGGGATGCTCGAACTCGACGCGGCGCGAATGGAGCGAAATGCCGCCTCCGGGCAGGGAGCGCCGGGCTCCGTATTTCAGATCGCCGCGGATCGGGCACCCGATCTTCGAGAGCTGGGCCCGGATCTGGTGGTGGCGGCCCGTCAGCAGTTCGACCTCCACGAGCGTATAGTTCGTACCCGCCCCGAGCGTCGCATAGCGCAGGCGCGCCTGCTTGGCGTCGCCCTTCGGAGCGTCACAGGCCCGCGAACGGTTGGTCTTGCCGTCGCGCAGGATGTAGTGGCACAGCTCGCCGCTCTCGGGGTCGGGCGTGGCCTCGGTCAGCGCCCAGTAGACCTTGTGGATGCGGCCTTCGCGGATCATCTCGTTGAGCCGCGCGAGAGCTTTCGACGTTTTGGCGAAAATGACGGCCCCGCTCACCGGGCGGTCGATACGGTGCACCACGCCGAGGAACACCTCGCCGGGCTTGGCGTCGCGTTTTTTGATGAAGCCCTTGATCTGGTCCTCCAATGCGCTCTCGCCCGAAGGGTCGGGCTGCACCAGGTCGCCGCAGCGTTTGTTGACGATCAGCAAATGGTTGTCTTCGTAGAGAATATCGTCGGGAGTGAACATCGCACGCATTACAGAATAAAGGTGAAAGGCAGCAGCCGCGCCGCCGAATCGAGCACCGTAGCCGTGCCGCGGCCGCTCATGATGACCCGCATCGGGGAGCCCTGGCGGCGTTCGACATCGACCATCACCTGCCGGCACTGGCCGCAGGGATAGCACTCGCGCTCCGAGGGGTTCGACGCGATGGCCAGCGTCTCGATCGGGTCGTCGGCATAGTTGGCCTGAGCGTAAAACAGCAGCGTCCGTTCGGCGCAGAGGCCCGCGGGATAGACTTCGCTTTCGAAATTGCTGCCGTAGAGAATCTTCCCGCTGCGCAGCCGTGCGGCGGCCCCCACGCGGAATTTCGAGTAGGGCGCATGCGCATTGGCGGTGGCCCGCTCGGCCTCGGCGACCAGTTTGCGGTCGGCTTCGGGAAGTTCCGCGAGCGCCGCATAGTGTTCATAGTCGAAACAAAACTGCTTTTCCATAAACTCCTCCTTTTTTACAGGGGTGAATTACAAAGATACGAATAAGCGAGGGCAAAAGCAAGTTTACTTGCATTTTGCCGAGCGAAAGTATCTTCGGCGAAGCCAAAGTACGAATAAGCCGAGAGAAAATGCAAGCTCGCTTGCATTTTTTCCGAGGCAGAGTATCTTCGGCAGAGCCAAAGATAATGAAAGTCCGCGGTTTTCGCCGCTTCCGTTTCGGTTTATTAACCGTTTTTTCCGTCGCAGTCCGCAACTCAGGCAGGCGGGTTCCGTACATCGTGAAACACGGGCCGGACGGGACATACCGGAGTATTTCCCGTTCGACCCGAATAAGGCGCGATGAAAGGCACCCGTGAGAATCGAAACTTATTCGAGAACGAATTTCGCCTGCACGCTGTACTGCAACTTGATGGTCTTGAAATCGAGCGGCTCCTCCTCGGCGGCGGCCTCGGCGGCATCGAATGCCTTGGCGCTGCGCATCACGGCCATATTGTTGTAGAAAACGGGCATCACGTCGTTGTTCGAATCGTAGACGTAGAAACACTTGCCGATGGTCTGTCCGATGGCCTCGGCCAGCGTCGCAGCGTTCTGCTTGGCGTTCCGCATCGCCTCGACGCGCACCTCGGACTTATAGCGTTCGAGCTGCGAGTGCGACACTTTCAGGATCGAGACGTTCGAAATGCCCAGTCCGTCCAGCGCCTGCCACACCTTGCCCACTTCGGCCGACGAACCCAGCTGCAACTGATACTTGGCCGTAGCCACCGAGGTGTTCTTCTTGAAGAACTCGCTCGACAGATTGGCCACTTTGAGCTGTTTCTCGACGTTGACGCCCAGCCGCTTCAGCGCCGCGATCATGTCGCGCTGCTGGCTCTCGACCGAGACCTTGCCTTTCGAGTCGCGTTCGTTGATGACGATCTGGAGATAAAATTCGTCGGGCGCGATCTCCCGCTCGGCACGTCCGTTGACCTGGATGTAGCTGGGGAACGCCTCCTGAACCTGAGCTGCCGCGGGGAGGGCCAGAAGCGCGACCGCCGCCGCCAAAATGAATCGTTTCATAATTTTCCTTTTTAAGGTTGTCCTTTGCAAATAAAACGCCGGAAATCGAAAATACTGCACGGGGAGGGTCATCGCCGCACGAGTTTCACGACGTTTTCCACGTGGTGCGTGTGGGGGAACATATCGACGGGCTGCACCGCTTCGACGCGGTAGTCGGCATCGAGCAGCGCCAGGTCGCGGGCCTGCGTGGCGGGGTTGCAGCTCACGTAGACGATCCGCCGGGGCGCGGCGCGCAGGAGGACTTCGATCACCGGTTCATCGACGCCCGCACGCGGCGGATCGAGAATCACGACATCGGGACGGCCGTTCGCGGCGACGAACGCATCGTCGAGCACCGCCTTCATGTCCCCGGCGTAGAAGCGCGTATTGCCGATGCCGTTCAGCTCGGAGTTGATCTTCGCATCGGCGATGGCCTCGGGGACATACTCGATGCCCACCACCCGGTCGCAGCGCGCGGCGCAGAAGTTGGCGATGGTGCCCGTGCCGGTGTAGAGGTCGTAGAGCACGTCGCCGGGTTTCAGGTCCGCGAAATCGCGGGCCACCTTGTAGAGTTCGTAAGCCTGCGCGGAATTGGTCTGATAGAACGACTTGGGCCCGACTTTGAAGCGCAGCCCCTCCATCTCCTCGATGATATGGTCCTTGCCGCGGTAGCAGACCGGATCGAGATCGCCGACCGAGTCGTTGAATTTGGTGTTGACTATATAGAATAACGACGTGATTTCGGGAAACGCCGCCGCCAGATGGTCCATGAGAGCCGTGATCCGGGGCCGGTCGTCGCTGTTGAAGACCACGATCACCATCACCTCGCCCGTCGAGGCCGTGCGGACGATCATGTTGCGCATCAGCCCCTCGTGCGAACGGGCGTTGTGGAACGTGTAGCCGTTCTCGATGCAGAAGCGCCGGGCCTCGTTGCGGATGCCGTTCGACGGATCGGGCTGCAACCAGCACTTGCGGATGTCCAGCACCTTGTCGAACATCGAGGGAATATGGAATCCCACGGCCGGGGCGTCGCCGATGTCGCCCGCCGATGCGATCTCCTCGCGCGTCAGCCAGCGGCGGTCGGCGAAGGTGAATTCGAGCTTGTTGCGGTAGAACTGCGTCTGCGCAGAGCCGAGGCAGGGCGCGATTTCGGGCAGTTCGACCTTGCCGATGCGCGTCAACTGGTCGCGGACCTGTTCGGTCTTGAAGCGCAGCTGCTCGTCGTAGGGGAGATTCTGCCACTTGCAGCCTCCGCAGACGCCGAAATGCTCGCAGAACGGCTCCGAGCGCAGCGGCGATTTTTTGACATAGTTGACCACGAAGCCCTCCATGAAGCGGCGGCGCTTGGAGCGGATCTGCACATCGACCACGTCGCCCGGCACGGTCATCGGGACGAAGACCACCACGTCGTTCCAGAGCCCCATAGCCTTGCCCTCGGCCGCGAGCGTCGTTATTTCGAGCCCCTCGACGAGGGGATAATTCGCTTTTTTCCTTGCCATCGGTTTCTAACTTTGCCCGCAAAGTTAGAAACAATTAAAAATTAAAAATGAAAAATGAAGAATTATTTTCCCGCAAAACGCATCGGAACCATAATACGGAATAGTCAACTCTTAATTCTTCATTTTTAACTCTTCATCTTTAATTCGGGACTTCGCCCGCTGGCGCACGCCTCCGAGCCAGAATCCCAGCGCGAAAGGCCCTCCGATCAGCACCGCGAGAGCCAGAACCAGATAGAGCAGGACCTTGCCGACGAGCCCCGGCACGGCGTCGAGCGTCGTCCTCACCAGGTCGTCGCCCGTCTGCCGCAGTTGTTCGACAAGGGCTTCGCGTTCCCGGGTGACGTATCGCTGCAACTCGTCGCGCTGGCGGTCGAACCCGGCGAAGGCGTTGTCTATCGAGGCGTTCATCGTTCCGATCAGCTGCGTGACCTGTCGGTTCAGCTCCTCCAGCACCCGGTCCGAAATCTCGGGCACATGCTCGGCGACCACGACGATGCGGTTGAAACTGCGTTCGAGCGAATCCAGCTGCGCCCCGACCTGCAAGCGCAGGCTGTCCTGTTCGAGGCGCATCTCGAAGATGTCCTTCGACCACCCGATGCTGTTCGACATCTGCCGGGTCTGGCCGCTCAGACGGTCGTTGACGTCAGCCAGCACCTCGGCGATCGACCCCGTGGCGTAGGCGTGCTCCACGCCGTTGTCCCGGAGGTATTCCAGCCACGCGAGGGTCGTATTGTCGGTCTCGTCGCCCTCCGAAGCGGGATTCTTCCGGACATACTCCTCGACGAAAGAGGCCATCAGGTCGTAGCGGTCGGCCGGAAGCACCTGCCGGGCCAGCCTCCCGGCCCGAAGATCGAGCCGCCGCACGGCGTCGCGGGCGATACCGCTCCGGGGACCGAACAGCAACGAATCGGGCGCCGCGGAAAAGGCGTCGTTCATGCGACGGCACAGAATCCACATGTCGGCCAGCGCCACGTCGGGAATGCCCTGCATCGCGGCGTTCACCCCGGCGCGCGTGGCGCGGATCTTCCACCGCACGGCGGCCACCCGCGTATTCACGTCCGGCGACAGCGACGCGATCGAATCGGCCGCCCGGGCCACCTCGCCCGCCATGTCGTAGTAAAAACCGCGCGTCATGGTCCGCACGTTCATCTCCTCCTTCGACAGGGGGTCGCCCGTGGCCACGGCCACCTTCAGCAGCGAACATCCCGTCAGCGACGCCGCGGCGAAAAACGCTGCGGCCAGTTTCATCCATCCGTTCATACGATTCCGTTTATCTTTCCGGCACGCAATTACCTTTCCAGTTTTTTCACCCTGTCGCGGATGTAGCGCACCGCGACGTAATGTCCCGCCTGGGGCATGTTCCCGTGGTCGAAGCCGTCGAATTCGCAAATCCGCACGTCGGGGTGCCCCGCCACGCGCATCATGCGCCAGAAATAGGCGTTCTCCTCGTAGCGCCCCAGCATCTCCAGCTCGCGGTCGCCCGAGAGAATCAGTACGGGCGGACAGTCGGGCCGCACGTGGTTCAGCGGCGCCATGTCGTCCACGACCACCTGCGTGTCGGGAACGCCCATCTCGCGGCGGCGCGCGAAGTGGGTCACGACCTGCCCGCTGTAAGGGATCAGCGCCGCGAAAGCCGTGTCGGGGTCGATGCCGTAGGGCGCCATCCAGCGTTTGTCCATGCCGATCATCGAGGTCAGGTAGCCGCCCGCCGAATGGCCGGCGATGAAGATCAGCCCCGGATCGCCGCCGTAGGAGGCGATGTTCCGCACCACCCACGCAGCCGCGGCCGCGGCGTCTTCCACGCAATCGGCGACCTTCACGCGCGGGGCGAGGCGGTAATCCACGCCCACGACGGCGAAACCTTTGTCGCACAAGGCCTTCGGGATTTCACGACGGCCTCCCGTCAGGCCGCCGCCGTGGAACCACACGACGGTCGGAAACCCTTTCGCGTCCGTCGGGTAACAGATGTCGAGCCGGCAGAGCGAATCGGCATAGCCGTCGCCCGCGGCGTCGCGGTAGGCGATATTCCGGTCGGTCCGGTAAGCGGCCGTCTGGGCCGAAAGCCCCGCACAGAACAGCGTCAAGGCAAAGACAAGCGTAAAAAATCGTTTCATAAGAGATCGCGGTTTCGGGTCATAAAGGTAGGTAAAATCCCGCAAAAACACTATCTTTGCGAAACAGACTGCACCAAAACAGCCGTAAATTATGAAAATAGCCTGCCTGCAATTCAACCCGATACAGGAAAACACCTACGTCGTCTGGGACGACACGAAAGAGTGCGCCGTCATCGACGCCGGGAACAGCAACCCCCGCGAGGACGCCGCGCTGGACAACTTCATCGCCGAACACGGCCTGAAACCCGTCCTGGCGGTCAACACTCACGGCCATTTCGACCACACGCTGGGCGTCGAACACCTCAAACAGCGTTACGGCATCCCGTTCGCGCTGTCGTCGAAGGACCGGTTCCTGCTGGACAACGCCGCGACGAGCGGTTCGGTGTTCGGGGTGAAGGTCGGACAGATGCCGGCGGCGGAGATCGACCTCGACACGCTCTCCGAAGTCCGCTTCGGGAAAACCTCGCTGCGCGTGATCCGCACCCCGGGCCACACCCCGGGCCATGTGGCGCTCTACGAACCCGCGTCGAAATCGCTCTTCACGGGCGACACGCTCTTCCGTGAGTCGATCGGCCGCACCGACCTGCCGGGCGGCGACTACTCGTGGATCATGCGCTCGATCCTCGACGAACTGGTCCCGCTGGGCGACGAGGTCCACGTCTACCCCGGCCACGGCCCCGAATCGACGATCGGCCACGAGACGCTCTACAACCCCTTCATCGTCGAGGTGCTGAACGAGGAAGTGAACTACAAGGAGCGATGAAGGCCCTGATTCATAAGATTCTCTACCGGACGCTTCCGCTCGAAGGCTACCTGCGGGTCGTGAGCCGGATGTTCTTTCTCTGGCAGCGGCTCGGCATCGGACGCTACGCCCCGGCCACGGAGTACGTCTACCACCTGCCGCAGCTGGTGCGCCCGGGCGACACCGCCATCGACATCGGCGCCAACCTGGGCTACTACACCCGCACGATCTCGCGGCTGGCGGGCCCTGCGGGGTGCGTCTATGCCGTGGAGCCCGTGGCTCCGATCCGCAAGGTCCTGAGCCGCAACCTCCGCCGCTGCGCGAACGCCGAGATAGTCCCCTATGCCCTCGGGACCGAGAACAAACCGATCACGATGGCCAACGACTCGGCGCGCGAAACGGGCTACTTCGGCACGGGACAGAATTTCGTCAACGACGGCGGCCAAAAAGCCGCCGCGGAGTTCACGGCGCAGATGCGCCGCGGCAGCGAGCTGTTCGGCAAACTGGAACGCCTCGATTTCGTGAAGTGCGACATCGAGGGGTACGAGGTGGTGGTGATGAACGAGATGCGGCCGCTGCTCGAAAAGTTCCGCCCCACGGTGCTGATCGAAACGGGCGGCGCGAACCGTCCGCAGATCGTCGCGCTCTTCACGGAGTTAGGCTACCGGGGCTGCACGCTCGACCGGGGGCAGGAGGTCCCCCTGACGGAAGATTCCACGAAAGACATTATTTTCCGGATCGGAGAATAATTGTGAATTATGAATTGTGAATTTTGAATTGCCATGCGCATTGACATCCTGACGGTCGTCCCCGAACTGCTGACCTCGCCGCTTCACGAATCCATCCTGAAACGGGCGCAGGAAAAAGGACTGGTGGAGATCGTCGTACACAACCTGCACGACTACGCCCACGACAAACGCAAGACCACCGACGACTATCCGTTCGGCGGCGAGGCGGGCATGGTCATGAAGTGCGAACCGGTGTTCGAGCTGGTCGAGAAGCTCCAGGCGGAGCGGCCGTACGACGAGATCATCTACACCTCGCCGGACGGCATCCGGTACGACCAGCACGAAGCCAACCGGCTGTCAACGCTCGAAAACATCATCATCCTCTGCGGCCACTACAAAGGCATCGACCACCGCATCCGCGAACACCTCGTGACGCGCGAGATCTCGATCGGCGACTACGTGCTGACGGGCGGCGAGCTGGCGGCCTGCATCATCGCCGACTCGGTCGTGCGGATCATCCCCGGGGCCATCGGCGACGAGGCGTCGGCCCTCACGGACTCGTTCCAGGACAACCTGCTGGCGCCCCCGGTCTACACGCGGCCCGCGGAGTTCCGCGGCTGGCGGGTTCCCGACGTGCTGCTGTCGGGGAATTTCGCCGAGATCGAAAAATGGCAGGACGAACAAGCCTACGAACGCACCCGGCGCCTGCGCCCCGATTTACTCGATGAATAGCCTATGAGAACACACTCCATCCTGCTGGTTGCGCTCGGCATCTGCCGCATCCGGACCGCGGCCGCACAAGGGCCCGTCACAGTCACCTTTTCCAATCCGGTGCAGCAAGAGAGCACATTCATACAGGCTTCGGCCGACTTGCAGGGAATCTGCGCCCTCAAAACCCTCGTCACCGGAAAAATCGCCGGAAAACACTACCGGCTCGACCTCGTTCACGTCGCCGACGGCAAGGAACTTCTCCGCACACCGATGAACGAATCGGTATGCGCATCCGATACGCTGGAATTTTTCCTCGCAGCGCGTTCCGTCGGCACCGACTCGGTCCATATCGCTTTCCGCTCCCCGGTCACGCGGCTCTGCGCCCTGGGAGTCAGCGGCACCGACCGCTGCATGCTGATGGAAACCTTTCCGGAACAAACGCCGACCACGGACGACGCCATTCCCGTGGCGGCATTCTGCCAGGGCGAACCCATCGAAGTTCCGCTGCCTGACGGAAGCGTATTCCGGGGATTGCACTATTGCAGCGTGCGCGACGGGCATCTCCACCCCTCGAAATGGCACGAACGGTTCCGCCTGAAAGACTATCTCTATTTCGAAATCAAATTCACGAACCCCTCAACGACCGAAAGATGAAGTATTACCTCCTCGCCGGGGAGCCGTCGGGCGACCTGCACGGCGCGAACCTGATCAAAGGACTGCTGAAAGCCGATCCCGAAGCGGAATTCCGTTTCTGGGGCGGAGACCTTATGGCGGCCGCAGGAGGCAGGGACAACCTGCGGAAGCACTACCGCGAAACCTCGTTCTTCGGCATCGTGCAGGTGCTGAAAAACCTCGGGACCATCCGGCGGCAGATGCGGGAGTGTCAGGCCGACGTGGCGGAATTCGCCCCCGACGTGCTGATCCTGGTGGACTACCCCGGCTTCAACATGAAGATGGCCCGCTGGGCCAAAGAACACGGCATCCGCACCTTCTACTACATCGCCCCGAAAGTCTGGGCGTGGCGCGAATGGCGGGTGAAGGCGATCCGCAGATACGTCGATCGGCTCTTCATCATCTTCCCCTTCGAGCGCACCTATTTCCCGAAGCACGGCATCGAACCCGTTTTCGAGGGCAACCCGCTGGCGGACGCCATCGAAGCCCGCCGCGCATCGCTTCCGACGCCCGACGAGTTCCGCCGCCGGAACGGACTGGACGAACGTCCGATCATCGCCCTGCTGGCTGGCAGCCGCCGGGGCGAAATCCGCGCGAACCTGCCGCTGATGGCCCTGTTGTCGAAACGCTTCCCCGAACACCAGTTCGTGGTGGCGGGCGTGGCGTGGATCGACCGCGCGCTGTACGAACAACATATGGCCGGCAGCGACATCCGCTACGTCTGCGACCAGACCTACGAAACGCTGGCGGCGGCCGAAGCGGCCGTGGTGACATCGGGCACGGCGACGCTCGAAACGGCTCTGCTGGGGATTCCCGAGGCGGTCGTCTACCGCACGGTGTGGTGGCAGGTGTGGCTGCGCCCCTATGTGCTGAAGGTGCCGTGGGTGTCGCTGGTGAATCTCAACCTCGGGCGCGAGTGCGTGGCCGAACTGATCCAGTCGGACCTCTCGGTGGAGCGCGCCGAACAGGAGCTGCGGGCGATCGTCGCAGGAGGATCGAAACGCGAGAAGATGCTTGCCGATTTCGACGAACTGCGCACCGTCATCGGCGGCCCCGGCGCCAGCGACCGCTTCGCAGAGCGCATGGTGGAGGAGTTAAAGAAGGAAAACCGATGAAAATCATCTGCATAGGCCGCAACTACGTCGAACACGCGGCGGAACTGCACGAACAGCTGAACGACAGCGGGAAGCTCCCCGAAGAACCGATGTTCTTCCTAAAACCCGACACGGCGCTGCTCCGAAACAACGACCCGTTCTACATCCCGTCGTTCTCGCAGGAGGTGCATTACGAATGCGAACTGGTCGTGCGGATCAACCGCGTGGGCAAAGCCATCTCCGAGCGGTTCGCACACCGCTACTACGACGAAGTGGGACTGGGCATCGACTTCACGGCCCGCGACCTCCAGCGGCGGGCCATCGCCGAGGGACTTCCGTGGGAGAGCTGCAAGGCTTTCGACCGTTCGGCGGCGATCTCTCCGGCATTCGTGCCGCTCGCGGAGCTGGGCGGAGACGTGCAGCGGCTGCATTTCACGCTCGACGTGAACGGCCAACGCCGCCAGACGGGCGACACGGCGGAGATGCTCTTCACGGTGGACCGGATCATCGCCTCGGTGTCGCGGTACGTAACGCTGCGTATGGGCGATCTGCTCTACACGGGAACGCCCGCAGGCGTGGGACCCGTCGTGCCCGGCGACAACCTGCGCGCGGCGCTCGAAGGACGCGAACTGTTGAATTTCGACATACGGTAACATGCTGCTCAACGACAAACTCAAACCCTACCGCCTGCTGCTGGCGTCGCAGTCGCCGCGGAGGCGGGAACTGATGACCGGATGCGGGCTTCCCTACGAACTCGCCCCGAAATACGACTGCGAGGAGGTCTACCCCGCCGACCTCCCGGCCGAAGAGGTGCCGCTCTACCTCTCGCAGCTCAAAAGCCGGGCCTGGCCCGGGCCGCTCGCGCCGGACGTGATCCTGCTGACCGCCGACACGGTGGTGGTGCTCGACGGCGAGGTCCTCGGCAAACCCCGCGGACGCGACGAGGCCGTCAGGATGCTCGGGCGGCTGTCGGGACGCCGCCACACGGTGGTTTCGGGCGTCACGCTGCGCACGGCGGAGCGGATGCACAGCTTCGGGGCGCGGACGAACGTCTGGTTCCGCACGCTCACGGCCGAGGAGACCGAACACTACATCGACACCTGCCGCCCGTTCGACAAGGCGGGGTCGTACGGCATTCAGGAGTGGATCGGCTACGCCGCCATCGAACGCATCGAAGGCTCGTTCTACAACGTCATGGGCCTTCCCATTCAGAAAGTATATGTAGAACTGGATAAATTCTTAGACCGATGAAACGAACCCTGCTGACCCTGCTGACCGCCCTCTTCATGCTGCCTGCGCTGGCCGACGAGGGCATGTGGCTCCCGAGCCTGATCTCCTCGCGCATCGACGACATGCGTGCCAAGGGATTCCGGCTCACCGCCGAAGACATCTATTCCGTCAACCAAGCCTCGATGAAAGACGCCGTGGTGCTGTTCAACGGCGGCTGCACGGGCGAACTGATCTCGCCCGAAGGACTGCTGCTGACCAACCACCACTGCGGCTACGGCGCCATCCAACGGCACTCGACCGTCGAACACGACTACCTCACCGACGGATTCTGGGCCATGTCGCGCGCCGAGGAGCTGCCCAACGAAAAACTCTGGGTGCGCTTCCTCGTCCGGATGGAGGAGGTGACCGACCGCATCGCCGCGGGAGAGACCGCGGACGAGATCGTCAAGAAGGCCGAGGCCGAAGCCCCCGGCTACAAGGCCGCCGTGGAGCAGATGTACTACGGCAACCAACAGTTCCTGTTCGTCTACGAGCAGTTCGACGACGTGCGTCTGGTAGCCGCGCCGCCCTCGTCGATCGGCAAGTTCGGCGGCGACACCGACAACTGGATATGGCCCCGCCACACGGGCGACTTCTCGATGTTCCGCGTCTACGCCTCGAAGGAGAACAAGCCGGCGCCCTACTCGCCCCAGAACGTCCCCTACCGCCCCAAGAAGCACTTCACCATCTCGACGAAAGGCGTGAAAGAGGGGGATTTCACGATGATCTACGGCTTCCCGGGCAACACCCAGGAGTATATCCTCTCGGACGCCGTGGCCTACATCGCCGAGCGTTCCGACCCGGCGAAGATCGCCGTCCGCACGGGCCGTCTCGACATCATCTCCAAGGCGCAGGAGTCCGATCCCGCGCTGCGCATCTTCTACGCCGCCCGCCACGCCTCGATCGCCAACGCCTGGAAGAAGTGGCAGGGCGAGGTGCTGGGCATCGAACGCCGCGGCACCGTAGCCTCGAAACGCGCCTATGAAGAGGCGTTCGACGCCTGGGCGCAGGACAAACCCGAATACCGCAACGTCGTGGCGCAGCTCAAAGCCGAGTACGCCCGCATCGCAGACCCCTATTTCGCCCGCGAGATCACGCTCGAAACGCTCGGCGCACTTCCGATCAGATACTCCGCCAAAGAGCGCGCCGAAGCGGTCTTCGCCCGCCGCGAAGCGACCGAACGCGCCCTGTACGATCTGCAATTCGGGGAGTACGCCCGCCGCTGTCCGGCGCAGTATCAGATTCCGGAATTCCTCGACGGCGTGGCCCGCTGCGGCTCGCCCGAAGCCTTTGCCGAGGAGGTTTTCACGCAGGTCTGGAACGAGGGCGACACCACGGCGGCGACCGCCCTGCGTTCGGGAACAAAGCGCATGCTCGACCACATCGCATGGCTCACGGGCACCAAATCGCTGCGCAACCTCAACAGCAAACGGCTCAACGAACTCTACACCTCTTATATTAAAGGGCTGCGCGAATGGGACGCCCGGCGCGCCTTCTACCCCGACGCCAACCTCACGCTCCGCGTGGCCTACGGCACGGTGGCCGGATACGAGTATGCCGACGGCGAGTACCACAAGCCGCAGACGACCCTCGACGGCATCATCGCCAAGGACAATCCCGAAATCTACGACTACGACATCCCGCAGGCCCTGCGCGACCTCTACGCTTCGAAAGAGTACGGCCGCTGGGCGACGACGATCGACGGCCGCAAGACCGTGCCGGTGTGCTTCCTGGCCACGAACCACACCACGGGCGGCAACTCCGGATCGCCGGTGCTGAACGCTTCGGGCGAACTGGTCGGCATCAATTTCGACCGTACGTGGCGTTCGACGATGAGCGACGTGGCGTTCGACCCCTCGATCTGCCGCAATATCGCCGTGGACATCCGCTACGTGTTGTTCGTCGTGGACCGCATCGGCGGCGCGGGCTACCTGCTCAAAGAGATGAAACTCAAATAAAGGGGGGGGGCGTTCCGGAGGCCGTGCAGGAGCGCCGCCGCAGGCGTTTCGTAAATTTTGACGTTTTTCGCGCAAAAATTTTGCGAATCGCAAAATAGTGTCTATATTTGCACTCCCGAAAGTTGCTTCGGGGATGCAATGCCCAGGTGGTGAAATTGGTAGACACGCTACTTTGAGGGGGTAGTGAACAATTACGTTCGTGCAAGTTCGAGTCTTGTCCTGGGCACACGGAAATAAAATCGCAGCTGATTGATAATCGGCTGCGATTTTTCATTTGCCATTGTGCTGCGACAGCATCGCCCTCCCCTATGGCAGGCAAGCGAGTATCCGCATGCGACCGCAACAAGCGCATTCGACAAATTTGTCGAAGGAGGGGGGGGGTATATGCGGTCGCCCGCGACCGTTTTCAAATCCGTGCGCATACGTGCCGCCCCTTGTTCAGTTGTCGTCCGCCCGATACGCGAACGATCCGCAAGCCGGAAAACGCCCTGTCATTCGAACCCCGAATATTTCGATGCGAAATCCATAAAACCCGAAAAATTCCGGAGAACCGGAAAATTCCGGGTCTGCAAAAACCAGGGAAAAGGTATTTTCCAGCCGTCCGAAGGCCCTGAGAATCTATATAACATCCGGAACTGTTCATATACAAAATATTTATTATCAAATATTTGTAAATAACTCGGCTCTATATTTTCGGAACAGGGTATTTCCCCCCCCCAAGGAAATAGGTAATTTTGTCTCATCCCCATACGGAGATTTCGATTCGTAATTTTTTTAATATATACCTAAACCCTATTCCTATGAAGAGAACCTTTTTACACCTGCTGCTCCTATCGGGCTGCGTGTGTCTGCTTCCCTCCTGCATCGAGGACAAAGCGGAAGACGCCGCACACCGGCTCGTCGTAAGCAAGGTCGATGTGGAGTTGATTCAGACCGGAATGCTGAACACCGGTTCGAAAGCCTCGCTCGACGTACTTGCAAACCGGGGGTATGTCATCACGTCCGACGCCGAATGGCTCGATGTCGATAAACCGACCGGAAAAGGACGCGTTTCCGTAACGCTCGAAGCGAAGCCCAATGAAACCGACAGCGAACGCACCGGGCATCTCACCGTCACGAGCGGAAAACTCTCCGAGCGGGTCACCGTCACGCAGACGCTCGATCCCGATCCCGACGACGGAAATCCCGTGGGATACACCTATTATTCGGAGAATTTCGACTGGATTGCCGTGTATGGCGGCGCCGACTGCGTAGGGCTCGGTTCGCAGGACGGTGCGAAAAACATTTATAGCACCGGCGACGCGCTGCAAAAATTCGGCGAAGCCGGACTCCAAGATTACAACCCCGTGGGCAAAACGATGTACGCCTGCGCCGGATACTTCAAAATGGGAGCGACCGACAAACAGACCGGAATCATTCTGCCGGCCCTGAAAATCGGCCGCAAGAAAGCCTCCAACGTCGAACTCACGTTCGAGACCTGCCCGAATATCGGCGGCTCCGGCAAAGCCGACGCGGTGACCGTCACGGTCGAGATCGTCGAGGGGCCGGGCACGGTCAACGGCAATTCCGACCGCGAAAGCGAGGCCATGAAACCCGACCAGACCTGGAAATGGACGCCGATGAGCGTGAAACTCTACGGCGTGACCGCTGCGACCCGTATCGCCATCCGCTCGACGCAGCAGGGAAATCCCGGCATGACCGCCGGCGAAAAAGGCTATTTCCGCTGGTATCTCGACAACGTGAAGATCGTGAAAGCTCCGCGCAACTAACCGCAATCAACTCAAAATCAGAATGACAATGGATTTCAAATACATGATAATCCGGGCGTCGTCCGCCCTGTTGCTGCTGTCGGGCCCCCTCTTCACGGCCTGCGACGACGACGATCCCGATGCGTTCATCACGGTTTCCAAACAGGAGATCGAAGTGGAATACAACGGTTTGACGGCCAACGGCGAAACGGTCAATTTCGACCTCGGGTCGAACCATGCGTGGCAGGCGACCTACGTCGAGGAGTGGATACATCCGACCCACACGGAGGGAGACCGCGGCCGTACGCGCATCTTCCTTGCGATCGACGAAAACGACACGGGCAAAGACCGCGAAGGCTATGTCATATTCGAGGGCGGCGGTTCGCGGCGAACGGTCGCTGTCACCCAGAAACTCAAAATCGACGCCCTGATGGTCTCCCCGGGCAAACTCACCGTCGTCAGGTCCGGCCTGCTGGAAACGGGCGAGAAAGCCTCGGTCTATATCTCCGCGAACAGCGACTGGACGATCGAGCCCTCCGGGGACAGCGGTTGGATCACTCCCTCGAAAACCTCGGGCAAAGCCGGCGAAGAGGACGTAGAGCTGACGATCGCCCCGAATACGACCGGCGCCGTGCGTACCGGAGCTTTCGTCGTGACCGCCGGGTCGAAGAAGGCGACCGTCACCGTGACCCAGAACCTCGAAGGGCTGAAAGTCTCCGCCGCCTCGTTCAAGGTCAACAAGTTCGGCTTCGCCGACGAGGATCGCACGCCGCTGACCTTCACGATTACCGCCGCCGAAGCATGGACCTCGACGGCCGACGGCTGGCTGACGCTCAGCCCCGCTTCGGGCGACGCGGGCGAAACCGAGGTGACGCTCACCGTCGGCGAGAACGCCACAGGCGCTCCCCGCAGCGGCGAAGTGAAGATCGTCACCGCGCTGACCGGACTCGAAGAGACCGTACATGTCAGCCAGAACGCCAAGGACAATCTGTTCGAGGACGACGGAAAGGAGATCGGGCATGTCTATTACGATGAAACGTTCGAATGGTGCAAGCCGTTCAACAAGGACGACCAGGTAGGCAGCGACGGAGCCAAAACCAGCACCCTGCCCATCTACGGCACGGCCGAGGATCAGAGAGAGGGCAACGTTGCGTTCGTGAAATCGGGACTTAAGGATTATAATCCGGATGGAGAATGTATGTACCTGGCCTCCGATTACCTGAAAATGGGAAAGAAAAACAACCAGACCGGAGTGATCCTGCCGCCTCTCGATGCCGTGGCAGAGGGCTATTGCACAGACGTGGAACTTACGTTCGAAATTTGTCCCAATATCGGTGGCAGCAAGATACCCGATGAAGTCACCGTTTCCGTCGAGATCGTTTCGGGTCCGGGCACCATCGGTGAAGGCGAAGCGAAACTGAGCGACCCGATAACTCCCGAAGGCCGGTATGTGTGGACGCCCGTGAGCATGAAACTTTACCGCATTACGGGCGAAACCCGGATTGCCATCCGCTCCACCCAGCAGAAAGTATCCGGCTACTTCCGCTGGTTCCTCGACGACATCAAAATGACGAAGATCGCAGCCGAATGACCCTGCGGAGACTAATCAATGAAAAACAAGAACACAGATATGAAAAACAGATTTGCAGACAGGGGAAAATCCCATGCAGGGTATTTCTTGCGTTTCGTATTCTGCCTGGTGCTGACGGCGGCCGCGTCGCTGGCGCAGGCCCAGAACCGCAATCAGGTGAGCGGCAAGGTGACCGATAAGGCCGGAGAACCGCTCATCGGCGCCACGGTCGTGGTGGTCGGCACGACGACAGGTGCGACGACGGGGGCCGACGGTCGTTTCACGATCGGGGTTCCCGCCGGAGGCGAACTGAAAATCTCCTACATCGGCTATGTGGAGCAGACCGTCAAGGTCGGCGCGCAGTCGGTGCTCGACATCGTTCTGGAGGAAGACAGCCAGATGCTGAAAGATGTCGTCGTGATCGGCTACGGCACGATGGAGAAGAAGTCGGTGACTTCGTCCATCTCCTCGATCAAGGGCGACGATCTGGTGGCCGGCATGGGCGGCTCGACCATCGCCACGGCGCTTCAGGGCAAGATTCCCGGCCTGACCATTTCGGGCAGCGCCAGCCCCAACAGCAGCAACGACTTCCAGCTGCGCGGCGTGGCTTCGGTCAACGCCAGCAAAGGTCCGCTCGTGATCATCGACGGCATCCCCGGCGGCGACATGCGCGCGCTCAATCAGGAGGACATCGAGTCGGTAGACGTGCTCAAAGACGCCTCGGCAGGCGCCATCTACGGCACGCGCGCCGCCGGCGGTGTGATCCTCGTCACGACCAAACAGGCCCGGCAGGGCCGCGTAACGGCGCGTTATACGGGCGAATTCTCGGTCGAGGCCATCCGCAAGACCCCCGACCTGCTCTCATCAAGCGAGTACGTCGAGTACGGACTCGGCGAGGACTACGGCCACGACACCGACTGGTACAAGGAGCTTACCAACGAGCTTCCGTTTTCGCAGCGCCATTCGGTGAGCATTTCGGGCGGATCGAACGTGGCGCAGGTCTACACCTCCTTCATGGCGCAGAACCAGAAAGGCATCGTCATCGGCGACAACCGCAAGGACTACTCGGGCCGCGTCAACGCCAAGTTCAACCTTTTCGACGGAGTGGTCGAGATCCGCACCAACGCCCAGTTCCGCGAGGCCGAGCGCGACAACCGCAACTCGTCGGACATCTTCAAGATGGCTTTCGGGCTCAACCCGACCATTCCGCTCCACGACCCCGCCAATCCGTCGAACTACAACATCGTCGGCAACGGCATCTCGGGAACGAGCTTCAACCCCGTGGCCGACATCATGCTGCGCACGAACAACGGCAAGGACCAGTGGCTGCTGGCCGATGCGACCGTGAAAATCAACCTGATGAAAGGTCTTTCGTTGCAGGGTACCGTGGGTATCGACAAACGCCAGTACCAGCAGTACACCTACGTTTCGCACGACCACAAGGAGTCGATCGACAACAGCCGCCGCGGCGAAGCGTCGCATAAGTTCAGTAAGGACAACCGGGTCTCGATCGAAGCCTATGCCAACTACCACAAGGTTTTCCGCGAGGACCATACGCTCGACGCGGTTGCCGGTTACAGCTTCTGGCAGGCCGGCGGCGAGGATTTCAGCATGTCGAACTACGACTTCCCGGTCGATGGCGTCGGTCCGTGGGATATGGGCGTGGGTTCGTACCTCTCGGAAGGGCGCGCCTCGATGGACTCGGGCAAAGACCCGCGCGAACGGCTGCTCTCGCTGTTCGGCCGCGCCAACTATTCGTACAGGGACCGCTACATGGTGAGCGCGAGCTTCCGCCGCGAGGGTTCCTCGAAATTCGGCGCGAACAACCGCTGGGGCAACTTCTGGGCCCTTTCCGGAGGCTGGCGCATCTCGAACGAAGCGTTCCTGCGCGACGTGAGGTGGGTCAACGACCTCAAAGTCCGCCTGGGCTACGGCGTCACGGGCAACAACGGCTTCGGAAACGGTTACACGACCCGCATGTACAAGGCCAACGACATGTGGCCGACCAACGGCATCTGGCAGCCCGGCTACGGTTCGGTCCGCAACGTCAACCCCGACCTCAAATGGGAGGAGAAATCGGAGCTGAACTTCGGTCTGGACTTCTCGCTGTTCGACGACCGGCTGTGGGGCAAGTTCGACATCTACCACCGCAAGGTCGATGACATGCTCTACGAAGTCAACGCCCCGATGCCCCCGATGGTGCACGATACGGTGATGAAGAACATCGGCAGTCTGGAAAACAAGGGCTGGGAATTCGAATTGGGCGGCGACATCGTCCGCAGCAAGAATTTCCGCTATACGTCCAGCCTGCGCCTGTCGCATAACAAGAGCAAAATCAAGCGTCTGGGCGACGACGGCTACTTCCTCGACCAGGTGACCTTCCCCTCGCCGGGCAACCCGGGCACGGCCGTGCGCCTGCAAAACGGCGTCGAGATCGGCCAGTTCTTCGTCTACAAGTATGCCGGGCTCGACGAGGACGGCAAGTGGATGATCTACGACAAGAACAACGAGATCGTGCCTGCCGTGGACGGCACCAAGTCGAATCTCGTCGCCGAAAACAAGCACTTCGTGGGCAACGCCATTCCGAAAGTGATCCTTTCGTGGGACCACACGTTCCGCTACAAGAGCTGGGACCTGTCGGTCTTCCTGCGCAGCTGGCTCGACTACGACGTGTTCAGCCAGGTCAACATGTACTACGGACTGGCCAACGATTCGCAGCTCAACGTCCTCAAGTCGGCCTATACGCGCAACCGCAACATCAAGGACGAAAAGATCCTCTGCGACTACTGGATCGACGACGCCTCCTTCCTCAAAATCGACGCCATCAACCTCGGCTACACGCTCGACCTGAAAAGGTGGACGCGCTACATCCAGTCGGCCAAAATCTACCTGACGATCCGCGACGTGGCCGTATTCACCGATTACAACGGCATCAACCCCGAGGTAGACATCAACGGCCTGAACCCCGGTTTCGAGTATGTGAAAAACACGGCGTCGATGTATCCGCAGACGACCCGTTTCACGCTCGGCGTGCAATTAACGTTCTAAACAAAATCAGAGATGAATATGAAATTCAAACATATAGCAGCCGTATTGGCCGGAGCGGCCGCACTCTCCGCGCCTTCCTGCGATCTCAACGAGAAGTTCTATTCGGAGGTGACCCCCGACACGTTCTTCACCTCGCCCGAGAGCACCTATGCCGTGCTGTGCCGCCCCTTCACCCATTGGAAGTGGTACATCGGCGCCGACCGCTGGTACCTCCAGGAACTGACGACCGACGAAATGACCTGTCCCAAACGCGGCGCGGACTGGTACAACGGCGGAGAGTACTACCGCCTGCACTACCACACCTGGTCGCCCGACGACCGTTTCGTCGTGAACACCTACGACGGCACGACGGGCGGCATTTCGCGGGCTCTGGAGGCCAAAGCCGATCTGGAAGGCGTCGATTACAACGCCATCGGGCTCAGCGACGCCGTCAAGGCCGACCACATCAACCAGCTGAACGCCATCACGGCCTATTTTTACATGAAAGGGCTCGACTATTTCGGAGGAATGCCGATTTACCATTCGGTGAACGACGGCCTGCGTCCCCGCAATACGGCGCTCGAAACCTTCCGGCACGTCGAAACGCTGCTCAAAAACGCCATTCCCTCCCTGGCGAAGAAATCTTCGCTCGGAGCCTCGGAGGACGGTTACATCAAGCAGGCTGCCGCTGCGGCGATGCTGGCCCAGCTCTATTTTAACGCCGAAGCGTACATCGGAGAAAAGCATTTCGACGAATGCGCGCAGATCTGCCGCGACATCATCGGCGGTCTTTACGGCGTTTACGAACTGGACGATACGTGGTACGGCCCCCACACCTTCGACAACGACTCTTCGCGCGAGGCGATCTGGAACGTTCCGTCGGAGAACTCGAAGGTCGAGTGGAACTGGTATTTCAAGTATTTCTACCACTATTCGTCCTATGTCTATTTCGACATCGAAACCGCCGGTTACAACGGATTCATCCTGGCGCCTTCGCTCAATCCGCAGGGGAGCTACTATACCCAGTGGAAACTGGGCAGCCCCTACCGCAAGTTCAACGACAAGGACTTGCGCAAGAAGCCTTACCGCTATCTCGGCAACAAGCAATACGAGGGTATGTTTCTCGTCGGCAAGCAGGTCAATTTCGACGATCCGACCAAGGAGTGCCTGGGGCAGAAAGAGTACAGCGGCAAAGTTATCAATATGGTGGATCAGGTAGCCCGCTTCTCGGAGGTGGGCAGCAAATACGGCTCGGTGGCCGAATTGCCTTCGACGATGGCCGACGGCGAGGAGAACTCGGGCATCCGTCTGGTGAAATCCCCGCAGCCCAACCTTGCGGACAAGCAGCTGCGCTGGAATCCCGACTGCCCGGTCATCCGCCTTTCGGAGATTTATTACATGCTGGCCGAATGCGAATTGCGCGCCGGACACAAGAAGGAGGCCGCCGAACTGATCAATCAGGTGCGTGCGCGTAACTTCGAGAACCGCAACGATCCCGATCCCGTGACCGTGGACAACCTCGACGAATACCGCATGCTCGACGAATGGATGATCGAGTTCCTCGGAGAGGGACGCCGCCGCACCGATCTGATCCGCTGGGGCGCGTTCACCTCCGAGTCGTGGTGGGACCACACCCCCTCGAATGACAAGAACATGAACCGCTTCCCGATTCCCAACTCGGCCATATCAGCCAACAACCTGATCAAGCAGAATCCGGGATACGGAGGTACGACCGAAGAGTAGAACGCCGCTTTTCCCCGGATGCCCGAGGGTGTCCGGGGAGAAATCCGGCCTTTTCATAAACCAAACAAAAAAACCGAACAATGATCAAACACCTGTTCAAATACCTGCTGATAGTCCTGCTCGCCGGAGGGTTCACGGCCTGCTCCGAAGACGAAGGCGCCCAAATACTCGGCGGCCTTTACGAAAAGGTTGACATCGCCCCCGAACCCGGCATGAACCTCGTGGGCCGCGTGACCGACGGCAAGAATCCGATCGAAGGCGCGGTCGTGAGCGACGGCTTCACCGTAACGACCACCGATGCGCAGGGGGTCTACCAGATGCGCGTGAAGAAGAGCACTCCGTTCGTGTTCGTCTCGGTGCCCGCCGACTGCGAGATCCCGGTGGAGAACGGCATGCCGAAGATCTATAAGAAGATCGCCTTGGGCGACAACGACGTTGTGCAGCGCAGTTTCACGCTCGAACGCACCGGCAAAAAGGAGCGGTTCACCCTGCTGGCGCTGGCCGACGTGCAGATCGGCCGCGACGACGAGGTCGTGATGCTCGAAAAAGAGGTGCTGCCCCTGCTGGTGCCCTACGTACAGCAGCTGGACAAACCGGTCTACGGCATTTCGCTGGGCGACCTGGTGTGGGACAACATGCCCTTCCACAGCGTCTACAAGGAGCAGATCCGGAAGATCGGCGTACCCGTCTTCCAGGTGATCGGCAACCACGACCACGACAAGGCCATCGGCATGGACACGGAGGCCGACCACAGTTTCCGTGCGGCGTTCGGCCCCACCTATTATTCGTACAACATCGGCGACTGCCACTTCGTCGTGCTCGACGACGTGCTCTACACCGGCTCTTCCAACTACACCGCCGAAATCACCGAGGCGCAGATGGCATGGCTGGAACAGGACCTGAAACACGTGCCCAAAGACAAACTCATCATCATAGGAGTGCATATCGCCACCTCGCGCCGCAACCGCCCCACGAGCCACATCGCCAACTACCGGGAGCTCTACGCCCTGCTCGACGGATACAATGTCCGCATCCTTTCGGGACACTCGCACAACAACTACACCACGACGATCTCCGAAACCATCGAGGAGAACACGCTCGGCGCCGTGATGGGCGCCTACTGGAACGGCGAGGAGCTGTGCAACGACGGCAGCCCCCGCGGCTATGCGGTCTACGAGATCGAGGGCAACCGGATCGCAAACTGGTATTATAAGGGTACGGCCTATCCCAAGGAGTACCAGATGTACCTCTACGGTCCCGGGCAGGCGGTGTCCGAGCAATACCGCGGCGGGCTGATCTTCAACATCTTTAACTGGCACTCCACCTGGACGGTCGAGGTCCGGGAGGACGATGCCGCCTGGACGACCCTGCCCTCCGGATCGAACCTGAAATACGAGATGGACCGCCGGGCCTACGACTTCATGTACGGCGACACCAAACCCGAGCACCGCCCGACGGCCGAACCGGAGACGAACAACGATCACATGTTCTATTACGAACCGTCGTCCGCGACGTGGAGCGAAGTCACGGTAAAGGCGTCCGACCCCTACGGAAACGTCTATACCGAGAGTATCCGGAACGAATAGAACCCATTACGAAGAATCGAATTCCCTCTCCGCATCGTCGGAATGAACGGTGCGGAGAATTTTTCAACTGTTTTTCAATCCATGAAAAAATTTTTCCCGACACTTCTGCTCTTGCTGTGCTGCGGACTTTCGGCCGTTGCACAGCCATCAGGGAATCCGCTCGTCTTCGGAGAGAACCGCCTGACGCTCATCACGCCGACGCTCTTCCGCTTGGAATTCGCCCGCGACGGTAAATTCATCGACGATCCCACGATCTTCGCCTACGACCGTTCGAACCTGCTTCCCGCGGACCGGTTCGAGGTGCGGGCGCTGGGCGGCGACCGCTACGAGATCACGACCGAGGCCCTGCGTATCGTCTACGAGCACGACGGCTTCCCGTTCGGACTGCACAACTTCGCGGCCTACTACAAGCTCAACGGCAAGGAAAAGAAGTTCACCAACCGCTGCATCTTCCGCAACAACCTCGGCGGCCCGGTCGAAACCCTCGACCGCGTCACCGGTGAAATCCCCATGCAGGACGGGTTGCTGAGCCGCGACGGCTGGTACGTGATCGACGACGAGCGCTCCGACCTGCTGGTCGATGGATGGCTCCGGCCGCGCGACACCCGCAGCCATGTGCAGGACCAGTACTGCTTCGTCTACGGCAACGACTACAAGGCCGCGCTGGCCGACCTGGGAGCCATCGGCGGACGGGTTCCGATGACCCGCAAATACATCCACGGCGTCTGGTACTGCCGCTACTGGGACTACACCTCCGAGGAGTTCCTCTCGATCATCGACGGCTACGAGCAGAACGACTTTCCGCTCGACAACCTCGTCTTCGACATGGGCTGGCACACCTACACGGCCCGAACCGGCACCGGTCATGCCGGCAGCCGCAGCTGGACGGGCTATACCTGGGAGCGCGAACGCATTCCCGATCCCGAAGCGCTGATCGCCGAGGTGCACCGCCGCGGCGTGACCGTATCGCTCAACGACCATCCGCACGACGGCATCCGTCCCCACGAGGAGATGTACGGCGCCTTTATGAAGGATATGGGGGCCGATCCGGCCAAACCGCTCCTTTTCGACCTGGGCGACCGCAAATACATGGAGACCTTCTTCAAACACGCCCATCACACTACCGAGGATATGGGCGTTGATTTCTGGTGGCTCGACTGGCAGCAGAACTACCTCTATCCCGAGGTGCGGGGATACCGTTCCACCTCGTTGCAGTGGATCAACGAACTTTACTACCGCGAAACGGAGCGGAAAGGGCTGCGCGGCGCGGGTTACAGCCGTTGGGCCGGGTGGGGCGACCACCGCCATCCCATCCAGTTCTCGGGCGACGCGCAGGCCAACTGGGAGATGCTGGCTTTCGAGGTCAAGCTCACGGCCGCCAGCGGCAATGCAGGCTGCTACTACTGGGCGCACGACATCGGCGGATTCCGCGGCGACCCCAATCCCGAACTTACCGTGCGCTGGACGCAGTTCGGAGCCTTGTCGGCCGCCCTGCGCGTGCACTCGACCAAGGATGCGCGGCTCGACCGCCGTCCGTGGATCAGCGGCGAACGCGAAACCGCCGCCATGCGCCGCATGTACCACATGCGCTCGGAGCTGATGCCCTACGTTTACAGCAGCGTCTGGCAGACCCATTCGACGATGGTGCCGCTGAACCGCCCGATGTATATCGAATACGGCGGCGACGAACGCGCATACTGCAACGAGCAGGAGTTCCTTTTCGGGGACCTGCTGCTCGCCGCCCCCATCGCCTCGCCCGGCACGGGCCCCGACAAGGTCGCGTCGCAGCGGGTGTGGTTCCCCGGAGAGGATGTCTGGTACGACTTCTTCACCCACGAACGCTTCGACGGCGGCCGGGAGTGCGAAATATCCAAGCCGCTCGAAGAGTTTCCGCTCTACGTCCGGGGAGGCTGGGTACTGCCCATGCAGCCCTATACGCCGCGGCCGGCCTCGACGCCGCTCACGACGCTCGTCATGCGCGTCTACCCCTCGGCCGGCGATGCCGACAACACCTATACGCTCTACGAGGACGACGGAGTGACCCGCGATTACGAACGGGGTGCGTATGCGACCACGCAGCTCAATTACCGCCGGACGGGGCGGGTGACGACCGTAACGGTCCGTCCCACCGCAGGCTCTTACGAAGGTCAGGTCGTCAAACGCGCCTACCGGCTTCAGCTCCCCGCCGCCGGGAAGATCGAAAAAGCGAAGGTCGGGGGCCGCAGCGTGAAGCCCGTGTTCGATGAAAAGCTGAAATGCCGTGTGATAGAGGTCCCCGCGACCGACATCCGCCGGGAGGTGAAGATCGAAATCATCGTTTGATCCGACCCCGGAGAGCGAAACGTGCGACGAATCTCCGCCGGGAAACGGTGCGGGATTCGTCTTTTTTTATAAATTTGTCTATAAACCCGAACCGATGAAGACTTTTCCGCCATATATCGCCTGCGCTCTCTGCCTTGCCGGACTCGTCGCCTGCCGCCAGAGCGAAACGGAATTGTTGCTGGCCGAACTGGACCGTACCATCGAAAACAAGGCCGTTTACACCGAGCGTTTCAACCTCCGCGCCGATTCGCTGCGCCGGGCGCTGCGGGACGCCGGCGACGACACGCGGCGCTGGCAGACCGCGAACCGGCTTTTCGACGCCTACATCACCTACAATATCGACACGGCCGCCCGTTACGTCGCCCTGATGTACGACCTTGCCGAGCACACGGGCCGCCGGGACATGAAGTTTCTGTCCACCACCTGCGACATATCCGTCCTGATCGGCCGCAACAACATCGAAGACGCCTACGACCGGATTCGGTCGCTCGACACCGCAGGCATCACCAAGCGGATGCGTGCGAGCTACTACACTCAGCAGATGGTCGTCTACGGGCGTCTCGCCTCGCAGAACACCTCCGAATCCCGCAGCAGGGCCTATGCCGACACGCTCGCCCGGATACGGCGCGTGCGCATCGGCTTCGACGGACACTCGTACGTCACACGCCAACGGCTGCGGGCCATCGACCTGCTGTCGCAGCAGCGTTGCGACGAGGCGCTCGATGTGCTGCTGCCGCTTTACAATCCCCGGCAGAGTTCGCGGACACTGGCCCGCGTGGCGTACAACATAGCCAACGTATACGAAACCCTCGGCGACCGCGAGCAGCGCAAATACTGGCTCGCCCGCGCCGCGGTAAACGACCTGCGAACCCCCGTCAGGGAGTACCTCTCCCTGTACGAACTGGCGCTGATGATGTTCGAGGAGAAGGACATGGAGCGTGCGGCCCGCTATATTCAGTGCACGGTCGCCGATATGCTTTCGTGCAACTACAACACGCGCATCTTCCATTCGAGCCAGGCCGAGATGATCATCAATCAGGCCGTGGTTTACAGCATCAACTCCCGCAGCCGCATCCTGACGGTCATGGTCAGCGTTTTCCTGCTTCTGCTGGTGATCATAGCCCTGCTGCTGTTCCACACGCAGCGCCAGCACCTGCGGCTGAGGCGCAACACCTCCCTGATTTACGAAGTCAACAGGCGGCTTCACGAACGCAACGAACAGTTCCGGATCGTGAACGACCGTCTGCGCGACGCCAACAAGATCAAGGACAGTTATGTGTTCCGCTACATGCAGCTCGCCTCGCATTACATCGGCCGGGTTGACGAATACCGGATGGAATTGCGAAAAACCGCCAAAACCGACGGTACGGAGGCCCTGATGCGCAAACTGCGGTCGCCTTCGGATGTGGACCGCAATTACCGCGACTTCTACCGCATCTTCGACGAAACGTTCCTCGGCATCTTCCCCGACTTCGTAGAGCGGGTCAACGAGCTGCTCGAAGAGCCGGCACGTTTTCCGGTGCGTTCGGACGGGGCTCTTTCGACCGAACTGCGCATCCTGGCCGTCATGCGGCTGGGGATCACCGACAGCGGTTGCATCGCCAGTTTTCTGAACTGCGCTTCTGCAACGGTTTATACTTATCGCACCAAACTCCGCAATTCGGCGCTCGGCTCGCGCAGCGATTTCGAAAGGAAGATCCAGCATATCGGCCTCTGACGGAATATATTCGGCGGAATGGCCGGCGATTCACCGACAGCCAGCTACGGAGGCGACGAATCACCCGAAAGCGGGCCATGCACCGCCCCTGTCACCCGACAATGCGGCACTCTCCGGGAATCCCGAGAACCCCAAAGTCCCGAATCGGTCGGCCGGAATCTTTCGCCTCCGGCTTCTTCACGACACGCCCCGGGTCCATCTGCCCCGCCGGTCAGGACTTCTGCTGCGGAGCATGCAGCTGGCTGTATTCCTTCGGGGTCATGCCGTAAGCCTCCTGAAAATACTTTGTGAACCGGTACTGGTTATTCATCCCCACCTCGACCATCACTTCGCTGACACGCATGCCTCCCGAAGCAAGCAGCTGGGCCGCACGCTTGATGCGGATGTCGCGGATGATCTCCGAGACGGTGCGCCCGCCCGCAATGCGCTGCATACGGCGGTAAAGCTGCATACGGCTCATATGCAGTTCGCCCGCCAGATACTCGATGTCGAAAAGCGGGTTCTGAATATTGGCCTCCACTACGGCGCTCAGACGGCGCAGCAGCTGTTCGTCGTCCGAAGGCAGTTCGACGGCCGTGGGCTCGGTAATGGTCTCGGTTCTGAGCTTACGGGCGAAGTGTTCGCGCGAACTGAGCAGATTGCGGATGCGGAAAATCAGGTTCTCGGCTTCGAACGGCTTGATGATATACTCCTGAGCCCCGGCGGTCAGGGCTTCGCGGATCGACTGCTGATCCTCCTTGACGCTGTGGACGATGATCGGGATGAAATTGGTGCGGGGATTCTCCTTCATCCGGCGGGTGAACTCGATGCCGTCCATCACGGGCATCATCAGGTCGCTGATGACCACGTCGGGTTTCAGTTTCTGCGCCAGCGCCAGCCCCGCCCCGCCGTCGGGAGCCACGGCTATCCGGAAATGCTCTTTCAGGCAGCTCTCGATGTAAGCGCTCATGTCGGCATTGTCTTCGACGATCAGCACCAGATATTTCCTCCCATCAGTCCCGGATTCCGCCGGCTCCTCTCCGGTCCGGGACTGCGGAGATTCGCCGAGCTCGGAAACCTGTTCATCAGAATAACAACTGCGGTCGATGGGAAAGCGAACCGTGAAAACAGAGCCCTTGCCCTCCTCGCTGCCGACCGTGATCTCGCCCGCATGGAGTTCGATCAGCGCCTTTGAAAACGACAGTCCCACGCCGCTGCTCACACCGTTCAGAGGCGTCCCGTGAAAAAAAAGGTCGAAGATCCGGTGCATGTCCGCAGCCGGAATGCCGACCCCGGAATCCTGTACCGCAATCACGGCATAATGAACCCGGTCGTGCTGCTCGACAGCCAGCCGGACATGGATATCGCCCTGCTCGGGTGTGAATTTATAGGCGTTGGAGATCAGATTCTGAAGCACCTTTTCTATCTTATCGCGGTCGAACCACGCATCCGGAATTTCCTTGGGCGCCTCAAAGTGCATCATGATCCCGGTCTGTTCGCTCATGCTCCCGAACGAGTGCACCACCTCACGGACAGTGTAGGCCAGATCGTAGCGCGACACTTTCAGCGGCAGGTTCTGGGCCGAAACCTTGCGGATTTCAAGCAGCTGGTTGATCAGTTTCAGCAGTTTGTTGACGTTCCGGCGAATCAGCCCCAGCCGGAAACCGACGTATTCGCCGAGGTCCGTACGCTCCTCCAGGTCTTTGAGCGGTGCAGTGATGAGCGCCAGCGGCGTGCGGAGTTCGTGGGTGATATTCGTGTAGAAGCTGAGCTTCATTTCGGAAAGTTCACGGGTCTTCTCCTGCTCGATCTGCTGCATGAAGAGTTTGCGGCGCCAGCGCTGACGCGACACCAGATAGAATATCCCGGCAAAAACCACCGCAGCCGCAGCAAAGACATAGAGCAGATAGGCCCACCAGGTCGCCCAAGGCGCCGGATGCACGACGATCTCCAACGAACGCTCCCGGTCGCTCCAAACCTCGTCGCTGTTCGACGAGGCGAGCCGGAAGCGGTAATGTCCCGCCGGAAGCCGTGTGTAGGCAGCGAAACGCTGCCCGGCCCCGACCACCGTCCAATCGGGGTCGTATCCTTCCAGCCGATAACGGAAGAGGTTCTTGGCAGGATTGACATACTGGTCGGAGGTGAATTCGAGCGTGAAGTTACTCTGCCGATACCCCAGTTCCAGCCTCCGGGTCCGGTTCAGGGGTTCCCGGAGCAGGACGCGTCCGTCGTACTCCCCGCCGGGTACGACCCGCTGCCCGAACACCTTCAATCCGGTGAACATCGGTTCCCCGGGATAGGGATCGGTCCGGAAATCGGACGGATTGAAATAGTTGATGCCGTTGATGCCGCCCACGAACAGCCAGCCGTTGTCCGACACGGCAGCCCCCTCGGTCCAGGTATTGCTTTGCAAACCGTCATCGCTCACATAACGCTTTACGCGCCCCGTAGCGGGCTGGTAGCGATAGAGCCCCTGACTGCCGTTGAGCCACAGGTCGCCGGCGAGGTCTTCCGTGATGGCCAGTATCTTGGCGTCTTCGAGCTCCGGCGAGTGGATATGCTCCACCGCACGGATCTCTCCGCCGTCCACCGTCATCCGGTTCAGTCCGGCGTCGGTTCCCACCCAAAGCGTTCCGTCACGGGTCATACGCAGACACCAGACATGGTTGTCGCTCAGGGCGAACGGCGCGGAATCCTGCCGCACGACCTCGACCTCGATACCGGAGCCGGAGTCCGTATAGCGAATTTTCGAAAGTCCGCTTTCCGCGGACCCGGCCCAGACCAGTCCGTTTTTCGCATCGGCCAGCAGCGAATAGACGGAATTCGATGCCAGCCCGTGCGCAGCCGTATAGGTAACGGTGCGCCCGCTGCGGACATCGTAACGAATCAGTCCGTCCATCGTGGCGATCCAGATGTCGCCGCAACCGTCCTCGCACAGATCGAGGAAATAACGATAACGGCGGGAAACGTCTTCGGGAATTCCCGGCAAGTGCAGCAGACGTTTCCGGAAACCGCCTCCGGGCAGTTCATCCAACCGATAGACCCCCTCCTGGGCGGCTACCCAGAGAGTTCCTCCGGCAGTTTGCAGAATGCGCGACACGGAATTGCGCGTGACCGCCGCGGCAAGATCCTCCAAACGGCCCGTACGGAAATCGTAACGGTAGGTCGAACCTTTGAAAGTATTGGCCCACAGCCGTCCCCGGTCATCAATGAACAGCGTGTTGACATGACTCCCGTCATACCCCAGTTCGGTGTAGCGGCGCCCGACGAGCGGTTTGAAAGTATAGAACTCCGGGGCTGCGGTCGGCGCATAGTTCACCCCGCGGCGCGTCCCGACCCAAAGCACCCCCGAACGGTCGATGCAGAGGCAGGAAACATCGTTATCGCTGATGCGCCCGAAAAAATCGGACTTGGCATAGTGTTCCGCCGAAACCACCCGATACTGGGCATCGAACCCGAGGGAGTAAACGCCCTCCGTATCGCAGCCCACCCAAAGATGATCCTCCCGGTCGCGGACGGTGCAGACCGCCTGGAAACGGACGCCCGACGGCAGCCGGAGGTCGGTGAAGCGTTCACCGTCCGTACTCACCGAAATACCCCGGTCATGGCTCACCCAAAGCACGCCCCACCGGTCGCACTCCACGAAACGCACCGCACCGCCCGGAATACCGCCGATCAGCCGCACCGCCCGGCTTTTGCGACCGTCGCGGCCGCAAAGGTACAATCCCTGCGAGGTGCCGATCCAGACGTTTCCCCGGCCGTCTTCGGTGATGTCGCTGACATCGAGAGCCTCCAGTCCGCCAGCCGCCACAAAAGAGTAATCGCCTTTTCCGTCGGGGCTTGCGACGACCACCCCTTTCTCATGGCCGATCCAGACATCGCCCGCCGAATCTTCGCAGATGGCACGGACCTTCCGCAAATCGACGCCCCGGAGCCTTTCCGCATAATCGGTATAGCTGTCGGTGCCGGGATCGTAACGCATCACACCTCCGTCGAGCCCGATCCAGATCGTGCTGTCGGCAGCTTCGCTGAGACATACGATACGGTTGTTGGCCAACCCTCCGCGGCGTTTGGCCGAATGGCGCACGGGCCGGATGGCGTAGCCGTCGAAAAAGTTGAGCCCGTCGTAAGTGCCGATGAGCATCCGTCCGTCGGAGGACTGCAAAATCGAGGTCACAGAGTTCTGCGACAGACCGTCGTTCACGCTCAGGTACTTGAACGCGAGCCGGGTGTCGGTATCGGGAGCCAGCTCGCCGGCTGCGAGCGGCGCGGAAGTCAGAAAGGCCGCAAAAAGGGCCGCGAAGAAGATGTTTTTCATATTTACAGGCGAGGCTTACAAGACAAAAATAACAAACATATCGGGAAAACGACTATCTTTATTTCGAAGAAAACAGCTCCGACCCCGGCCGGGATTCGTCCTGCGGCGGCGATGCAACAAAAGAACAGTTTAATGTTACAATTTGAATAAATTTCCCCGACAGGGTCCGCTACCTTTGCATTACGGGTCCGAACCGCCCGTGCAAAACGCAACCGAACCAAACATTAAACCCGCTAACCTATGCAAAGAAACTTTACCCAGCATGTCCGCCGGATACTGCGAAGCCTGGCGCTGACGCTCCTTCTTTCGGCAGGTGTCCATGCGCAGGCCGCAGCGCCGCAGCGCGACATCACCGGAAGCGTGAAATCCGTGTCCGGGGAGGCGATGGCCGGCGTCACCGTCATGGTCAAGGGAACGACCACCGGCACCACCACGGGCGCCAACGGCGTCTTCAATCTGAAAATCCCGGCCGACGCCAAGGCACTGAGCGTCTCCTTCATCGGATACGCTCCGCGTGAAGTGCCCCTTTCGGAGAAAAAAACCGTCTACACCATCATCCTCGAAGAGGATGTCGTTTCGATGGATGAGGTCGTGGTCATCGGCTACGGCTCGGTGGCCAAACGCGATCTCACGGGCGCCGTAGCCTCCGTTTCGGGCCGGGTCCTCGCGGATTCTCCCGTTTCGAACATGGCCCAGGCCCTCACCGGACGCATGCCCGGCGTACAGATCACCACGACCGACGGATCGCCCGACGCAGATGTAAAAATACGCGTGCGCGGAGGAGGGTCCATCACGCAGGACAATTCGCCGCTCTATATCGTCGATGGATTCCCCGTGGAGCGCATCTCCGACATTTCGGTCAACGACATCCAATCGATCGACGTGTTGAAGGACGCCTCCTCGGCAGCCATCTACGGCGCACGCGGCGCCAACGGCGTCATCATCATCACCACCAAATCGGCCAAAGCCGGCAAAACGACGGTCTCCTACAATGCCTTCGCGCAGATGAAATACGTGCCGAAGATGATCGACGTTATGAAACCCTATGAATTCGTACAGATGCAGTACGAGCTGACCTCGCTCAAAGGCGGCCAGGACGCCGAGTCCTTCGCCAGCCACTTCGGCACACCGGCCGATTTCGACATCTACCGCCGGATGCCCGGCCGCGACACCCAGTCGGAGATGTACGGCCGTACGGCCTGGGGACAATCGCATAACCTCTCGATAGCGGGCGGCACGAACAAGACCCGTTTCACGCTGAGCGCCACGCACCTCGACGAGGACGGCGTGCTGCTCGAATCGGGTTACCGGCGCACGAACCTCAACTTCAAGATGAACCACGATCTGTTCAAGAACGTGCGGCTCGACCTGTCGGCCTACTATACCAATACGGTGATCGACGGAGCCGGCACGACGGTCAACTCCTCGACCGAGATCAAGAACGCCGTGAGCTACCGCCCGACCATCGGCAAAGCCGAACGCGGACACGGCGCCTCGGATCAGGACATTTCGTGGGTGGACGAGAACATCGAGGCCCAGAGCCAGCTCTACGACCCCGTGGAGCTCATCAAGCAGGACTACAAACGGCAGCGGCGCAACGAACTGAACGTCAACGGTGCCGTCACATGGAAATTCGCCAAGCACTTCACCTGGCGCTCCGATTTCGGCATGCTGACGCGCGACTACGAAACCAAGCGTTACTACGGCCCGCTGACCTACACCTCGCGGCAGGCCGGATCGCAGCCCGTGGCCCAGATCACCACGCAGAACATGCCCCGCTGGCGCACGTCGCACACGCTGACCTACGACATCAAGAACTACCGCAAAAAGCACAACATCAACGTCATGGCCGGATTCGAGGCCATGCGCGAGACTTCGACGCTGCGCGAGATGAAATCCTACCAGCTGCCTGCGGACATGGCCATCGACGATATTTTCGCCAACATGGCCTTCGGGTCGCAGGAGTATCCTTACACTTTCGAAGATACCCCCGTGGCCATGGCGTCGTTCTTCGGCCGCGTGAACTACTCCTACCGCAACAAATACCTCGTCACGGCGACCGTGCGCATCGACGGATCGTCGAAATTCGCACCCGGCAACCAATGGGGTTGTTTCCCCTCGGCGGCTTTCGCCTGGCGCATCTCCGAAGAGCCGTTCCTCAAACAGGCCGAATGGATAGACGACCTGAAACTGCGCGTCAGCTACGGCGAAGCGGGCAACAACCGCATCGCCAACGACATGTGGCGCCGCACGTTCAAGGGGATGTTCACCGGACAGCAGAACATGGTGGCCGGCATCGGCGGCAAACCCAACATCTACCTCACCAACTCCTCGTCGGTGCTCATCAACGAAGATCTGGTGTGGGAAACCACCGCGACCCGCAACCTCGGCGTCGATTTCGGAGTGTTGAAAAACCGGCTCTCGGGTAGTGTCGAACTCTATTGGAACACGACGCGCGACCTGCTCATCAAAAACAAGATTCCCCTCCACACGGGTTACAACGAACAGCAGGTCAACGTCGGACAGACCTCGAACCGCGGTCTGGAAATCTCGCTTACGGGCGTGATCGTCGATAAACGCGACTTCCAGCTCTCGGCCTCGTTCAACATCGCCTTCAACCGCAACAAGGTGGACAAGCTCTACGGTGCAGAGCAGAAATTCTACGACAGCGGCTGGAACAACAACAACCTGCGCGACTACCTGCTCAAAGAGGGCGAACCCGTGGGTCTGATGTACGGCTACGTCACCGACGGATATTATACCGTAGACGATTATGAGGACGGTCCCGGCTGGGTGCTCAAACCCGGAGTGGCCAACAGCCAGAACATCACCGGTTCGAACGGCAATCCGGGCGACTATCCGCGCGTGGGTTCGCTCAAACTCAAAAAGACCACCCCATACGACCCGAACGACCCCGAGTCGTGCATCGTGACCGAAGCCGACCGCACGGTGATCGGCAACGCCAACCCCAAGCACACCGGAGGTTTCAGCCTGACGGCCGCATTCAAAGGCTTCGACCTCTCGGCGATGTTCAACTGGGTCTACGGCAACAGCATCTACAACGCCCAGAAGCTCTTCAACACATCGACGGGCAAATATCAGTGGCACAACCTCCGCTCGGAGATGGATTCACGACACCGTTTCCGCGTCTTCGACGACGCCGGCAACGACCTGCGCAACGACAAGGAGGCTCTGCGGGCGCTGAATGTCAACGCCTCGATTTGGAGCCCGGTCTACCAGTACCCGATTCTCCACTCGTGGGCCATCGAGGACGGCTCGTTCCTGCGTCTGAGCAACCTCACGCTGGGCTACACCCTGCCGCAGCGCATCACCAAGAAGGTCTGGCTCTCGAAATGCCGCATCTACGTCACCGCCACGAACCTCTTCTGCTGGACGGCCTACACGGGCTTCGATCCCGAGGTCGATACGCGCCGCAGTTCGCCCCTCACCCCGGGCGTGGACTACTCGGCCTACCCCCGCACACGGTCGTTCGCCTTCGGCGTCAACCTCACCTTCTGATTTCCGGCAACGCTAAAATACCATAACCATGAAACGAACCATCCGACATATCACCGCCCTCGGGCTCCTGTTCACCGTCTGCTCCTGCGCGGACTTCCTCTCCACGGAGTCCCCTTCGACCATGCCCGACACGAAGGTATTCAGCACCGAAGGCGACACCTACCGCGCCGTGATGAACATCTACGCCGTTCTGGCGCGCAACTCGCTTTACAGCCAAAGGGTAAGCCTCTTCGCCCCCTACAACAACGACATCGAGTACGCCAAAACCAACGCCACGGCCGAGGACAGCCGCCGAGGCTTGTGGGACTATACGCTCACCTCGGCCAATACCGAAACGCTCCCGATGTGGGCCGACCTCTACATGGGCATCAACAGCGCCAACGAGTGCATCGCGGGCATCGAGAACGGTCCGCTGCTCGGCGCAACCTCGCCCGAAACGCCCTCGGCCATCCGCCAGCTCTACGGCGAAGCCAAGGCCCTGCGCGCGCTGCTCTATCTGGAACTGGTCCGCAACTGGGGCGACGTGCCTTTCCTGACGCGCGAAACCCGCTACAACGACGATTTCTACATCGCCCCCACCGACCGTGACGAGATACTCGCCTACCTGATCGACGATCTGATCGACGCCGAACCGGGCATGTTCTACGCCTCGGAGATCGCCGAAGCCTGCGAACGCATGAACCGCGGCGCCGTGCAGGCGCTCATCGCCCGCTTGTCGCTCACGCGCGGCGGCTGGGCGCTGCGTCCCAACGCCGACGACGTTTCGGACCCCGGACGAATGGTCCGCCCGGACGACTACGAAAAATACTACCGCATAGCCAACACCTATGCCCGCAAACTCTACGAATCGGGCAAGCACTCGCTGGGACTCTCCTACAAACAGGTGTTCGTCAACGAAGCCCAGAAGGTCTTCCCGTCGAACGACGACATGCTCTACGAAGTGGCGATGGCCATGAGCTATTCGAGCTACGTGGGCCACTACATCGGCCAGCGCATCGACAACAGCCCAAGCATCATCTATGGATACAGCAACCCCTGGTTCATGGTGACGATGCCCTATTTCCACTCTTTCGACAGTGCCGACCTGCGCCGCAGCGTCAACTGCACACCTTACACGTGGGTCTGGAACAACACGAAGGGCCGCATCGAGCAAAAGATCTCCGACTGGAAGAACATCTACATCGGCAAATGGTCGAAGCTCGACATGAAGACCCCGCAGGGCGCAGGCGCCACGATCAACACCGGAATCAACTTCCCGGTCCTGCGCTACACCGATGCCCTGCTGATGCTGGCCGAGACCGAGAACGAACTCAACGACGGCCCCACCGATCTGGCCCGCGAGGCGCTGAAAACGGTCCGCCGCCGTGCCTTCGCCTCCGGACTCCATGCGGAGAAGGTCGATAACTACGTCGCGGCCCTCACGGGACATGACGACTTCTTCGAAGCCGTCGCACAGGAGCGCGCCTGGGAGTTCTGCGGCGAAGGTATCCGCAAATACGACCTCATCCGTTGGAACCGCCTCCGCCAAAGCCTCATCGACCTGCGGCAAAAACACATCGACATGGCCGTAGGCGCCCGCACCGGCACCGGCAAATACAAGGACATCCCGGCCAACATCTATTGGAAACTGCTCGACGACGGCACGCTCGACATCGTGGGCCTCGACCAGAACATGTCCTCGGCACCCGCGGGTTACTCCACGAGGGGCTGGGCCAAAGAGATGGTCAGCCAGTCCGGCAGCGAATACATCGTCAACGATGCGGTCGATCAGTGGTGGCGACCCGAAATCTACAACCGCGACCCGATGGTCTACATCTATCCCTACCCGAAAGATGTCGTGGCCGAAAGCAAAGGCATGATCGTCAACCGCTACGGCAAACGATAGACATTTAACCCAACCCGAAGAAAGACATGAAAGCAACATACCGAAAACTGCTGACGCTGGCCGCAGCGCTGCTGACGGCCGCAGGCTTCATCGCCTGTCAGGACGACCAGTCGCAGGAGTGGAACGATCCGCGGCTGTTCCTGCCCACCGATCTCGTAAATTTCAAACAGGACAACGGGCTCGTCGTCCGCTGGGGCATCTCCTACGGCGCCGCGGGATACCGCGTCGATCTCTCCGAAGATGCCGAATTCGCCGAAATCGCCGCCACGCAGGACATTCCCGCGTCCGACGGAAAGAATTACGAAGCCGTATTCACGGGTCTCGAAGAAGAGACTCTCTATTACATCCGCCTCTGTGCGCTGGCCGACAACGAAGCTCTCAACTCGAAATACCTCTATTCGGAAGGTACGACGGGACTGATGCGCTCGGTCTTCAACGAGGTGGGCTATGCCGACATGACCTACACTTCGGCCGCACTTTCGTGGACCGAAGACCTCGGAGCCCGTGAAATCCTCCTCACAGCCACCGGAGAGGCGGACATTCACCGCGTGCTGAGCGACGAAGAGATCCGGGAGATGCAGGCCGTGGTCACGGACCTCAAAGCAGGCGTAAAATACAAGGCGTCGTTCTATGTCAACGGCGAACTGGCCAGCTATGTCTGGTTCACGATGCCCCAGCTGCCCGAGGGCGCGATCCTCGTCACGAACGAAGATGACCTGAAAACCGTCATCGAAGAGGCTCCCGAAGGCGCCATCGTCCTGCTGACCGCGGGCCAGACCTACGATTATTCGTCGGAAACCATCGACCTGACGAAAGCCGTCACCGTCAAAGCCGCTCCCGGAGGCGCCAAACCGAGGCTCTACCTCAAAAGTTTCATCCTCGGCGGCACCACCGAAACATCGTCGTCGATGCCGCTCGTGCGGATCGAGGGGCTGGAAGTATCGGGACTCATCCCCTCAGGCGGACAGGAGGACCTCTCCGTGCAGCCCAACGACGCGATGTTCTCGTTCGACGTGAAGAACACCGCCCGCGACATCGCCGTCGGCCGACTGGAAATCGCCGACTGCATCATCCGCAACTACGCCAAGGGCTGCCTCGCATCGATCGACTACGGCTTCCACGCCGATGCCCGCATCCGCTTCGACTCCATCCTGGCCGACAATCTGCTGGTCTATGACCTCGGGCGCGACGTGGACAATGTCAACTCGTTCCTCCACCTCTGCGGGCGCACCGACGCCAACGACATCTACTGCGCGAACTTCATCATCCGCAACTCGACCTTCCACCACCTCTATCACGGACTGATTGAAGCCCGCTGCTGGACGGGCATCAAGGATCAGGTCGCCGCCCCCACCGCCGAGGTCACGAACTGCACGTTCGACTACATGGGCCTCATGGCCGACGGCGTATGGACAGGGACCAAGAAAGGCGGACAGCGCTACCTGTTCGAATTCCTCGGCTATGCCGACAAGGCGGAGATCACGCTTTCGCACACGATCGTGGGCGAGGTGCGGACCAACAACAGCAACATTCGCCCCACGGCGTTCAACAACGCCACGCTGACCTGCACAGCGACCTTCAAATCAACCGACACGGCTTTCGACAGCAAGTTCACCGCAACGGCCACGAACCTCTCGTCGGGACAGACCTTCCCGAAACGTGCGGAATACGATTTCACGCCTACGACGGACTACGCCAACTTCTTCGGAAACGGCGATCCGCGCTGGCAATAAACAACCCGGTGCGAGGGCTTTCGGGCCCTCGCACCTCAACCGAAACCTGCCATGAAACGATTTACCGGCATACAAACCCAAGCCCTTGCAGCGGCGGTCCTGAGCTTATTTTTCGCCTGCGCCGGCACTCCCGCGACCGAGAGCGGCAACGGAGATCCGACGCCGGCCCCGGGCAAAGTCATCTTCGCAGCCCCCGACGCCAAGACCTCCGGCGACGGCTCGATCGAACGTCCCTGCACGGTCCATCAGGCTGTGGAGAAGGCTGCGAAAGGGTGGACCATCTACCTGCGCGGCGGAGAATACACGCTCGTCAAACGACTGGAGCTCAATGCCATAGGCACCGAGGCGAAACCGATCCGCATGCTGGCCTACAACGGGGAAAAGCCCGTGTTCGAATGCTCGGGGCTGACCGAAGCGGTCTGGTCGCGGCAAGGCATCGTCCTGCGCGAAGGCTGCTACTGGTATCTGCAAGGCATCGAGGTCACCGGAGCCTACAACGAAGGATTCCGGATCGTCAACGGCTCGCACAACACTTTCGACCGCTGCGTGGCGCACCACAACGGCGGTTCGGGCTTCTCGATGAGTTTCGGCCACGAGAAACCGGGCGAACCGCTTCCGAACCCCGACGGGGAGAAAGCCGCCTGGAACACCTTCGTCAACTGCGATTCGTACAACAATTTCGACTGGTGGACCGTCAACGGGGGCGTCCCAGCCGCCGGAACCAATGCCGACGGATTCGCCGTCAAACAGGGCAGCGGCCGGGGCAACCGTTTCATCGGCTGCCGCGCCTGGAACAACTCCGACGATGCGTGGGACCTCTACGAATGCGGTCACGCCGTGGAGATGACCGACTGCTGGGCATGGCACACGGGGCATCGTGAAGACCACGTTGACATGTACGCCGACCGCACGGGCGGAAGCCTGACCGAAGAGGTCTGGGCCGGCGACGGCAACGGCTTCAAGATGGGCGGCGGGTGTCTGGATATCAGCGGCCGCGAATGCCGGGCCTACTCCAAAGGCACGCACCTGCTGCGCAACTGCATTTCGTTCGACAACGCCAAGAAGGGATTCGATCAGAACAACCACCCGATGGGAGCGTGGATCGAGAACTGCCTCTCGTTCGGCAACGGGATCAATTTCCAGTTCTGGAAGGAGAATACCGAAGGCACGGGCTGGGTATTGCGCAACAACATTTCGATGAACGGCGCCCGCAAGGACCAATTCAAGGGGCTGACCCTTCTGGCCGACGATCACAACTCGTGGAACCTCGGCATCAAGGGCAAACCCGCCGATTTCGTATCGCTTTCGGCCGCAGACGCCGCAGCTCCGCGCGGGGCCGACGGATCGTTGCCGGAACATTTCGGACGCCTCGCGGCCGGCAGCGCCTTCATCGACCGGGGTGCCCCCACCGAAACCGTCCGGGGCGACGGATTCGCCCGCGAACCGATCCCTTACAACGGCTCCGCCCCCGACCTGGGAGCTTACGAATACAACCAATAAGACCAACGATGAAAAAACTCCTGTTTCTGATTCTTTGCACCGCGGCAGGCAGCGTTTCGGCACAGCCCTGGCCGCGCCAGGAGCGGTTCACGCTCGACAATACCAAGCGCATGACCGATGCCAGCGTCTCGCTGTTCAACGTGCACTCGGACTACGACTTTCCCTACGTGATCCCGGCCCGGGAGGATGTGACCGAAAAACTGGTGCGCATTCTCGACTACCTGGAAGGTGCGACGGCCGACGGCATCGCCGACGCCGCGACGGGCGAACGGGTTACCGACATGCGGCGCATCCCCGCGCGTTTCGTCTTCACGCAAGGCGATTTCCGGCCCTACTCCTACGAATGGGGAGTGACCTATTCGGGAATGCTCCAGGCCGCCCGGGCAACCGGAAACGGGGCATTCGCGGATTACGTCGCACGGCGTATGGAACTGCTCGCACAGCTGCTGCCCGTTGCCGATGCCCGGCTGCGCAAGGACGCCGCCTGGGAGTCGCCCGTGAACGAGATCGTCCGCCCCCGGGTGCTCGACCATTGCGGCGCATTGTGTGCCGCGATGATGCGCAGCGGACAGAGCGAAACGCTGAAACCCTACACCGACCGCATCCTGCATTTCATCACCGACGAACTCTACCGTCTGCCGGATGGCACCGTGGCCCGCAACCAGCCCTATGAGAACATCCTCTGGCTCGACGACCTCTACATGAGCGTCCCGGCATTGTGCGAAGCCTACCGGACGACCGGCGATGAGAAATACGCCGACGATGCCGTGCGGCAGATCGTGCAGTTCGCCCGCCGCATGCAACTCGCCGGACCGGGACTTTTCATGCACAGTTGGGTGGAGTCGATGACCCCGCATCCGGCACTCTGCTGGGGCCGTGCGAACGGATGGGCGACGCTGGCAATGTGCGACCTGCTGGATGTACTGCCCGAAGAACATCCGGGACGCAGGGAAGTGCTGGAAATCTTCCGCGCCCATTGTGCAGGGCTTCTCGCCTGCCAGTCGGGCGAAGGGCTCTGGCACCAGCTGCTCGACCGCAACGACTCCTACCTCGAATCGTCGGCAACGGCGATGTTCGTCTACGGCTTCGCCCGCGGCATCAACCGGGGATGGCTCGACGCCAAAGCCTACGGCCCCGCAGCGCTGTTGGGATGGAACGCGCTGGGAACGCAGATCAACAACATCGGGCAGATCGAGAACGTCTGCGTGGGTACGGGAGTCAGCTACGAACCGGCCTACTACTACAACCGCCACGTGCATCCCTACACCGCCCACGGCTACGGCCCCGTCCTGATGGCGGGCAGCGAAATGCTCGCCCTGCTCGACGGTTTCGATATCCGCCAATCGACGGCCATCTACTTCTACGACCGCAAATAACCTGCAAACCCGATGATCCGAAAACTATTCCTATCCATTGCGCTGCTACCTCTGACGGTTTCGGCGGCCGATTACCGCCTCACCTCGCCCGACGGCGGCATCGTCCTCGAGGTGGTGTGCGGCGACAGCCTCACCTACCGCGTCGAAGCCGCCGGAGAGATCGTCTTCACCCCTTCGCCGCTGGCGATGACTTTCACCGACGGCACCGTATGGGGCGTGCAGCCGAAGGTCGTGAAAAAAAACTACTCGGAATCCGATTCGCAGATTCCGAGCCCGCTCTACCGCAAAAGCTCCGTCCGGGACCGTTACAAACAGCTGACGCTGACCTTCCGAGGCGGTTACGGCGTCGATTTCCGGGCCTATGACGACGGCGTCGCCTACCGCTTCTTCTCGCTCGACGACACGCCGCGGACGGTGACCGACGAACTCGTCCGGTTCAACTTCGCCGCCGACCACGAAGCCGTCGTCCCCTATGTGCTCGACCGCGAGGGAACCAAAAAAACTTTCGCACAACAGTTCAACAACTCGTTCGAGAATGTCTACACCCACGCCGCGCTTTCGGAACTGGACCCGCAGCGGCTGATGTTCCTGCCGCTGGCGGTACGCCTCCCCTCGGGACGCGCTGTCTGCATCACCGAAGCCGATCTGGAAAGCTATCCGGGCATGTACCTCAACCACGACGGCCGGGGTACGTCGCTGCGGGGCGTCTTCCCGCCCTGTCCCAAAGCCACCCGAACCGGCGGACACAACAACATCCAGCGCCTCGTGACCGAAACCGAACCCTACATCGCCCGCATCGGGGGTGCGCGAACCTTTCCGTGGCGTGCGGCAGCCATCGTCGCAGAGGATGCCGGACTGCTCGACTGCGATCTGGTCTACCGCCTCGGAGCCCCCTGCCGTCTGAACGACACCGCATGGATTCGCCCCGGACAGACCGCCTGGGAGTGGTGGAACGACTGGGGCGTCTACGGCGTCGATTTCAAAAGCGGCATCAACACCGAAACCTACAAACACTATATCGACTTCGCGGCCGAATACGGGCTGGAATACGTTCTGCTCGACGAAGGGTGGTCGCGCATCGGCACGGGCGACCTCTATCAGGTCGTTCCGGAACTCGACCTGCCGGAGGTCGTGGCCTATGCCAACGAAAAGGGCGTCGGCGTACTACTCTGGGCGGGATATGCCGCCATCGACCGGGATTTCGAGGGAATTTGCCGCCACTACGCCGCAATGGGTGTCAAAGGCTTCAAGATCGACTTCTTCGACCGCGACGATCAGGAACTCGTCGAGTTCGTCTACCACGCCGCGGAGACTGCCGCCCGGTACCGGCTCGTGCTCAACCTACACGGCATGTACAAACCCACGGGACTGCAACGCACCTATCCGAACCTGATCAATTTCGAGGGTGTCTTCGGATTGGAACGGGTCAAATGGACTTCCCCCGAAGAGGCCGATCCGGTCCTTTACGACGTAACCGTGCCGTTCATCCGTCAGTTCGCCGGTCCGATGGACTACACGCAGGGGGCGATGCTCAACGCGAACCGGAAAAACTTCCGGGCCCGCACCGAGGAACCGATGAGCCTTGGCACGCGCTGCCGCCAGCTCGCCGAATACATCGTCTTCGAATCGCCGCTGGCAATGCTCTGCGACAGCCCCGCGAAATACCGCGACGCCGAAGAGTGCGCCCGGTTCATCGCCTCCGTACCGACCGTCTGGGACCAGACCCGCCCGCTGGCGGGACGCATCGGCGAATACGTCGCCACGGCACGCCGCAAAGGCCGTACGTGGTACCTCGGCGGGATCACCGACTGGAACGCCCGGACGCTGACGCTCGACCTGGGGATGCTCGGCGAGGGCGACCATGCCGTGACGCTGTTCCGCGACGGCGTGAATGCCGACCGCTATGCCCAAGACTACAAGTGCGAAACATTCCGCCTCGGGACATCCCGGCAGCTGACCGTGGAGATGGCCCCCGGAGGGGGTTTCGCCGCCATCATCACTCCCATAAACCGACAGACGCCATGCGACGACTGACCCTATCGCTCTTACTGCTCTGCGGCATTCTGCCGCTCGACGCACAGACTCCGCCCGTCAGCCTCAACGGCCGCTGGGAGGCGGGCGACGACCGCCGCTACGACCGCACCGCCGAGGTGCCGGGAATCGCCGCGGACCCCACGCGGAAAAACGACGGCCGCCTTTGGTACCGCCGCGAAGTGACGCTGCCCGAAGGCCGCTGGACGGCTGCAACGCTGGAACTCTGCGGCGCCCGGTTCCGGCCCGAGGTCTTCGTCAACGGTGTCAGCGTTTCACGCGCCGAGGGCGGCATGGCCCCGACCCTGCATCCGCTGACGAGCCGCGACGTGCGGCCCGGACGCAGGATCGTGCTCGAAATCGCCCTGGAATCGCTTGCCGACGTGCCGCAGGAGGATGCCTCCTACATCCCCGTCGCCGACCAATGGAGATCGAACAACTCCTCGGGACTGTGGGACGACGTCAATCTCCATTTCCATTACGACGCAACAATCGGCGGCATCGTGCTTTTCCCCGACATCCGGGCAAAGACGCTCCGCATCGGCTGCCGCCTCGATCCCCTTCCCGGCAGGAAACTCCGCGAAGGGCGCGGAACGCTGACGATAACCGACCGGAACGGACATAAAATGCTCGAACAACCGTTCGAATACCGTCCCGGAGAGAACTCGATCGACATCGCCTACGGCGGCATTCTCGGCGAATGGTCGCCCGAACATCCGAACCTCTATGTCATGGAACTGCGGCTCGACACCCGCGACAGCCGCACGATGCCGTTCGGCATCAAGGAGTTCCGCACCGAGAACAAACAGTTCCGTCTCAACGACCGTCCCTGTCCGCTGCGCGGCAGCACGGTGGTCTGGCACCGCTGGGTCCGCACGGAAGAGGGTGCCCGGCTCGGATACGACACCACGTGGTTCCGCGACAATGTCGTGCTGCGGCTCAAAGAACACGGCGCCAACCTGCTGCGGTTCCACCTGGGAGTGCCGCCGCGCCGCCTGCTGGACCTCTGCGACCGATACGGACTGGCCGTACAGTACGAATGGTCCTTCTTCCACGGCATGCCGGCCAGCGAAGCGAGCTGCACCGAGCAGTACGGCCGCTGGCTGGAAGCCGCCGTCGCACACCCTTCGGTCTGCATCTATCATCCTTACAACGAAACCGAAGGCGACGAACTCGGGCGGGTCTGGAATGCCCTGAACAAACTCCTGCCGCATTATCCGCAGCTGGTGATCTCGGAACGCGACGTGCTGCACCTGCACAAATACTGGTGGAGCATCTTCGAAAACGTCGGCATGTTCTACGACAGCTACGACCAGTTCGACCTGCCGATCATGACCGACGAATTCGGCGGCAACTATCTCGACGGCGACGGCGAACCCGGAGGATACGTCACCATCCGCGAAACCCTGCTGCGCTTCCTCGGGCGCAACCACACCCCTGCGATGCGGCTCAAATTACAGGAGTATTCCCACGGCAGGATCGCCGAATATTGGCGCCGCATCGGCGCGGCAGGAGCCGCACCGTTCCCCGTGGCCAGCAGTTGGGAAGACGGCAACCACTGGTTCCTCGGCCCGCTGGCCGAAGGCCGCCCCAAGCCGGTCTGGAATTCCCTGACGGCGGCCTGGTCGCCCCGGTCGGTGAGCGCCGAGATCTGGGACCGCAACTTCACGCCCGGGCAAACCGTGAGCTTTCCGCTCTGGCTCTTCAACGATACGGACGAAAAGGCCGCGCTGACGGCGCGCATCACGGTAGAGGACGCCGACGGCAAGATCTACGACGAACACATCGTCAACCGGACTCTCGGACCTTACTCCCGTATATCGCAACCGCAAACAGTCTTGCTGCCGAACCGCACGGGCGACTATATCCTTCGTGCGGAACTGGTCCGCGGACGGACGGCGCAGGTGAAATATCCGGTCGTATCGAAGTGGGACATCCGCACGTTCCGGACCACGGTGCCCGCCGAGGTCGCCGCACAGCGGATCTATATTCCGGCGGACGAATCCGAACTGCTGGCTTTCGCCCGGGACAACGGACTGGCGCTTACGCAGGAATCCGCGCAAGCCGACCTGCTGCTCTTCGGCCGGAAAAGCTGGGAACATATCGCCGCAGGCGGCACCGCCGTGGGCGAAACGATCCGGCAGGCTCTCGAACGGGGCGCCTCGGCGGTTCTGCTCGACGCCGGGGATATCGCCCTGGGGCAAGGTTATCCCCGGAAAAACGGCGACGGCGTATGGGGCCCCCTGCAAGGCGTGGTCAAGATCGAGAATCCCGGCACGAAACGTTACGAACTGTTCAAGGGGCTGACGCTGCTCTTCACCGAGGCCGCAGAACCGGAAAGTTTCCAATTCCCGGCCCCGGACAACGACGTACTGTGGCAGAACATGCCCGCCGGCTATTCGGGCATGTGGAACGGCTACCGCGGCGGACTGACCGTTCCGGCCTACGACATGAGCATCGCAGGATTGAGCGCCCGCTCGTTCTTGGAGCAGTGGGCGGCACGCGGAGCCGACCGTGCACAGATCACCCAAGGAAGCAATTATTACGGCTACGAGTTGCAGGGCTTCTATGCCTTCTCGGACAAAGCCGACGACGCGGCCGTCGAGGCGGCGCTGAAAGAGCGTGTGCGGTTTCTGATCGAAGACGCCCCGGCATTGGCCGTCGTGATGAACGCCGATGCTCCGATCACCGTCACGGACCTTGCGGGCGGGTACGAGGCCGCCAAAACGGGTCTCGTCGAAAACCTTGAAATTCTTGCCAATGCAGGAAAGGACCTCACGAAGAGTCCGGTCGTGGCGATCGGGTTCGGCGAAGGACGCGGCCGCCTGCTGGTCTCGCAACTGCTCACCGAAGGGCGTCTGAGCCCCGGATTCGGCAGCGACGGGCTTTACGGCGTGCGCTACGACGCAACGGCGGTGCAAACGGTCGTGAACCTGCTCGCAGCGGCAGCCGATACGAAAAAAACTAAAACCTACGATCCATGAAGAGTAAAAACATTCTTTTACCGCTCCTTGCAGCCGCCCTGATCTGTTGCAAGGCCCCGGATGCCGCGGCTCAGCTACCGGCCCCGGCATCGGAGAAAACTTTCGCCGCACTGATCGGGGAAGCGGCCTATCTTGCCGGAGGCACAGAACGTTACACGCCTTTCGGCGACGGCGATTTCCGGATCATCCGCGTCACGAACCTCGACAAAGAGGGCGAAGGATCGCTCGCATGGGCCATCCGGCAAAAAGGCCCCCGCATCGTAGTCTTCGAAACGGGCGGAGTGATCGATCTGGAGGGAGCGACCCTGAAACTCCAGGAGCCCTATCTCTACATCGCGGGCCAGACGGCTCCGGCTCCGGGAATCACGCTGATAAAAGGCGAAGTGAGCATCCAGAGCCACGACATCCTCATCCGTCACATCAGCGTCCGCCCCGGCGACCGAGGCATGATGAAAGGCTCGGGCTGGGAGGCCGACGGCATGAGCACCTGGAAAGCCTGGAACGTCGTGGTAGACCACTGTTCGCTGACCTGGGCCACGGACGAACTGCTCTCGGCATCGGGTCCCCGCCACGAAGGACGGGACAAGACCTCGCACGACATCACTTTCAGCAACAACATCATCGCTGAATGCCTGAGCAATTCGACCCACTCCAAAGGCGAACACTCGAAAGGCACGCTCATCCACGACTACTGTTCGCGCATCGCCGTCGTAGGCAACCTCTACGCCTCCAACCTCGAACGGAATCCGCTACTGAAACCCAATGCCCGGGCATACATCGCCAACAACGTGATATACAATCCCAAGCGGCGCGCCATTCACGCTTCGTGGCCCGAAGATGAATACAGAGAATATCCCGACAGCCTGCGCCCGGCCAAGATCGCCGCAGTGGGCAACGTGCTGATTCCCGGTCCCGACACACCGTCCGATTTCTGGATGATCTTCGGCAAGATAGAAGCCTACCATCAGGACAACATGATCACTCCGAACGCCGGCGACACCAAAGGCGAACGCAAACGGCGCATCGTCAACAATCAGGTCACGGTCCTCGCCGAAAACCCCGTATCCGCACCCGTCTACCGACCTATTCCGTCGGCCGAGACGGCTGCCGCAGTGCTGGCGAATGCCGGAGCGCGCCCCGCGCAGCGCGACGCCATCGACCGCCGGCTGACGGACGAAACGAAAGCCGGAACAGGCCGGGTGATCGACAGTCAGGACGACGCGGAGGGGTACCCCTCCTGCCAACCGGTACGCCGCCCGCTCGACATCCCGGATTCGGGAATCGAGGAGTGGCTCGAAAAACTGGCCGTGGCCCTGCTGAATCCATAAAAAGAACGGATACCGGTTGACCGGTATCCGTTTTTCTTACCCGCAGACGGAAGCCGCATCTCTTCCGGGCTGGATTTTGTGCGAAATTTGCCGTATCTTGCCGAAAATTCGAGATTATGACCGAACGACTGCAATTCATACCTTTCAAATCCCGCGCCGACAAAGGCTGGGACGAAGCATGGGCCCTCTATGAAATCTCCTTCCCAGACTGCGAACGCTGGAACGCCGCCGGCTACGACCGTGCGTTCGGCGATCCGCATTTCGAAGCCGACGGCATCTGGCGCGGCGAAGAGTTCATCGGCATCCTCTTCCATTGGAAAGCCGGGGATTTCCACTATGTCGAGCATCTGGCCGTATCGCCCCGTCTGCGCGGGCAGAACATGGGTTCGAAAGCCCTCGCGGCATTCGCGGAGGGCCGGCGCGTCATTCTGGAAATCGACCCTCCGGAGGACGAAATATCCGTCCGGCGCCTGCATTTCTACCAACGGCTCGGATTCGTCGAAAATCCCCAGGAGTATATCCATCCCTCGTTCCGGAAGCCGTTCCACGCCCACCGGCTCGTGCTGATGAGCCGTCCCGGGCCCCTCACGAACGAAGAAGCCCGCGATTTCGCGGACTTCGTGCGGGAACGGGTGCTGCGCTATTCGGAGCATGAAGCCCCGACGCTGCCCCGGCTGCCGTAAAACTGCCGTTACAACACTCCGACCAGGTATTTCGTGACGTAATAACCGCCCACGAGCAGCCAGACGTACAACAGCCCCGCCAGCACGAAAGGCTTGGCCCCGGCCTGCTTGAACTTGGCGAGGTTCGTCTCGGTGCCCAGCGCCGTCATGGCCATCGTCAGCATGAAGGTATCGGCGTATTCGATGGCGCCGTTCAGCGGAATTTCCCGGACGCTCTCCACGCCGAAAAGGTATTGCAGCAGCGAATTGAGGCAAATGACCCCGATGAATCCGAACGCGAACCACGGCACGGCGATCTTGTTCTTTTCCTTCCTGCCCCCGGCGCTCTTCCGGCGGCCCGCCAGCACGAACCCCATGACCACCAGCACGGGAGCCAGCAGCATGACGCGGATCATCTTGGTGATGGTGGCCGTTCCGGCGATTCCCAGCGCATCGGTCGGGTCCATCGCGTTGCCCGCCCCGGCCACATGGGCCACCTCGTGGAGCGTGCTGCCCGTATAGACGGCCACGCCGGTATCGGTCAGTCCGTCGAGCATGCCCGTGCGGTACATGACAGGGTAGAGGAACATCGAGAGGGTTCCGAAGATGACGACCGTGGAGACGGCGATGGCGGTTTTGTAGCCCTCGCACCTGACGACCGGCTCGGCGCCCAGCACGGCGGCGGCTCCGCAGATGGCGCTGCCCGTCGAGGTCATCAGCGCCGTATCGCGGTCCATCTTCAGCAGGCGGCCCAGCAGGACGCCGCCCAGAATGGTGACCACGACGACGATCAGATCGACGGCGACGGCCGGAATGCCGACTGCCGCCACCTCGGTCAGCGTCAAGCGGAATCCGTAGAGGATGATGCCCCAGCGGAGCACCTGTTTCGTGCAGAACCGGATGCCCGGGACCCATGTTTCGGGCAGTTTGTTGCGCAGGCTGTTGGCATAGAGCATGCCCAGCACGATGCCGACGATCAGCGGACTGAACGAAAGCCGTCTGACGACGGGGAGTTCGGCGATGTAGAACGCCGCGAACGAGAACAGCGCGATCAGAAGAATTCCGTGGAGCGTATTCGCCCGGTTGCCTTTTTCCAACATATCCTTTATTCTATAATGCGTGATACGATAACTTTTTTTTTGCCGACAGGGCAAAGATCGCATCTTTTACCGGGATATGAAACAAAAAATCGTTATCCGGAATAACCCGAGGTTATAACATGCCGCGAATCAGCGGTTCGCCCGGGCGAAATCGACGAACTGCCGGACCAGCCGCGCGGGTTCGGCCTCGGCGTGCACGAAGTTGAAATCGCGGGAGAGGGTCAGCCCCTCGATGTCGATGATCCGCAGCGCACCGCTGCGCAGTTCGTCCACCACCGAGGTCACCGACACGATGGCCAGCACGTCGCTGTTGCGAACGAAACCCTTGATGCCCTCGGTCGTGCCGAGGCGCATCACCACGTCGAGCTGCGAAAGGCGGATGCCCTTGGCGGCGAGCGCCGCGGAGATCACTTCGAGGGTTCCCGAACCGTTCTCGCGCAGCACGAGGGGCGTCGAAAGCAACTGTTCGCAGGTCAGCGATTCGGTGCGGGCATACCTGCCGCCCGTGCGGGTCACCAGCACCAGTTCGTCGGGCGCGAAGAAGGTATAGTGCAACCCCTGCCGACGGCTGACGCTCTCGACCATCCCCAGATCGACGGCGTGTTCCCCGAGCGCCTGCTCGACCTCGGAGCTGTTGCCCGAGAGCAGCGAAACCCGCACACCGGGAAACCGCATCGTAAAGCGCGCGAGGATGGGCGGCAGGAGATACTGGGCAATGGTCGTGCTGGCCCCCAGCCGCAGTTCGCCTTCGGTGAGGCTTGCGCAGAGGCTCATTTCGTACTCCAGACGGCGGTAGTCGTCGGCCAGCCGTTCGGCGGCTTCGAGCATCGTGCGCCCGACGTCGGTCAGCTCCAGACGGCTGCCGCGGCGGGCGAAAAGCTGCACCTTGTAACGGGATTCCAGCTCGCCGATGTGCTTGCTGACGGCGGGCTGCGAGATATAGAGCTGTTCGGCGGTCCGGGTGAAACTCAGCGTCCGGGCCGCGGTGATGAAGACTTTGAGCCGGAAATCGTCCATGACATCAGCCGAGATGCCCCTCCGCGGCGAACTCTTTCACCGAGCGGATGTAGTGGTCGATGGTCTCCTGCATCGAAACGAACGACTTGCCGCCCGCGGCATTCCTGTGGCCGCCGCCGCCGAAGTATTTCCGGGCGAAGAGGTTGACATCGACGCCGCCCCGCGAACGCAGCGAAACGCGGATGAACTTGCGGTGCGCCAGAAACATGGCCGACATCTTGACCTTCTTGATCGTGAGGGCGTAGTTGACGAATCCCTCGCTGTCGCCCTGCTGGAACTGGAAGCGGCGCATCTCGTTCTCCATAAGCGACATATAAGCCACCGTGCCGTCCTGGATCACCTCCATCTTGCGGTTGATGGCATAGCCGAACAGCCGTGCACGCCCCTCGGTATAGGCGTTGTAGACGTTGTTGTGGATGTCGGGGATCGAAATGCCCTTCTCGACCAGCACGGCCACGGCGCGGAACAGCTCGGGGGTGAGGAACGAGAAGGCGAAATTGCCCGTGTCGGTCATCATGCCCACGTAAAGCGTCTCGGCCATGCTGCGCGTGATGGCGTCGGTGCCGAACATCGCCTCGACGATGCTGTACACCAGAAAGCACGTGCTCGACGAATCGGGATGCGAGAACGAGAGGTCGAACCCTTCGTCGGGCGAAAGGTGATGGTCGATCAGCACGCGGCGGGCCGTGGTGTTGGCCTCGATGGTGTCGCTGAGGATCTCCAGCCGCGAAACGGCGTTGAAATCGAGGCAGAAAATCAGGTCCGCTCCGGCGATCGCCCTCTTCGCACGCCCCTCGGTGTCGGTCTTGAAGACCACGACCTCGTCGATGCCGGGCATCCAGTCGAGGAAATAGGGAAACTTGTTGGGAACGACGCACGTCACCTCGTGGCCCATCGTGCGCAGGATCTCGGCCCAGGCGAGCGACGACCCCACGGCGTCGCCGTCGGGATTGGTGTGGGAGACGATGACGATCCGCTGTCCGGCGCGCGCGAGCATCTCCCGCAGGCGTTCGATATGTTCTTTCGATAGTTTCATTCGTTTTCCTCCGCTTTGGTGGATTCGGCAAAGATACGAATAAGCGAGGGCAATGTCAAATTTTTATTTGAACATTGCCGAGCGGGAGTATCTAAGGCGTAGCCAAAGATACGAAAAAGCCGGGACGTTTCCAAAACCGGACCGTCTTGCGGTCCGGCAAAACGTACCGGCTAATACAAGCGTCGTTACGGCACCCGAGATACAAAAGCCGCGGGATGCACCGACAGTCCTACCGAATATTCAGCAGCACGAGGTTGTCGAGGACGCTCCGCTGGGCCGTCTGCTGGAGATACTCGGCCTGCTCGGCCGGAAGATCCGCGGTGAAGGCCGTCTGGTAGGGACGCTGGAAAATCGTCGTGAAAATGACGTTGGCCGCCAGATAGCTGCCCGGAACTTCGGGGTGATAGCAGTCCGGTCGGTAGAGGATGCAGTCGGGACGCTCGCGGCGCACCGTCCGCCACGCCATACCCACCGGAGCGCACCATGCACCGTTGTCGTAGGCCATTTCGAGGTAGCTGGTCTTCAGCCGCTCCTGCATCCCCTCGTATCCGTTCGAAAGCGGGTATTCGGCCACGGGCTTGCGGTTGCCGTACTTGTGTCCCCAGGTCATGTAGAAGATCACCCGGGCGTCGGGCGACGCGGCATGCACCAGACTGTCGAGCGTCCGGGCCGCGGGATAGACCTCGCGGGCAACCTGCCCGGTCGGCATCGCGGGGGCCGAGCTCTGCTCCTGCAAGACGACGTAGTCCCAGCCGCCGTCGGCAAGGGCTTGCAGCAGCTTCTTGTTTTGCAGATGTCCCGAGAAACGTTCGCCGCCTTTGAGGAAGCGCGTGCAGGAGATCTTCATCTTCTGGGTCGAAGCGATCTGCTGCACCATCGCGGGCAGATCGTTGAAATAGGTGAAACTGTTGCCGACCCACAGCACCCGCAGGGAGTCCTGCTGGGTCCGGGCCATGCCGCCCAGGGGCAGCAGAATCAGCAAAAGGCGAAAAACGTACTTGATCATATTTTTGGAGTTTTGGGTTGACGATGGTCGGCGGCGTATTTGCGGCACCAGGTCGCAATGCCGCATTCGCCGCACTTCGGGGCCCGCGCAATGCAGACGTAGCGGCCGTGGAGAATCAGCCAGTGGTGGGCGAGCGGCAGCAGGTGGCCGGGGATGTTCTTTTCGAGGGCCAGCTCCGTCTGGAGGGGCGTTTTCGAACGGGTCGTGAGTCCGATGCGCTCCGAGACGCGGAAGACGTGCGTATCGACCGGCATCACCTCTTTCTGCCACAGCACCGCCCCCAGCACGTTGGCCGTCTTGCGGCCCACGCCGGGCAGGCGCTGCATCTGCTCCAGGTCGGAAGGCACCTCCCCGCCGAACTCCGAACAGAGCATCCGGGCCATTCCCGCGAGGTTCTTGGCCTTGTTGTTCGGATAGGAGATACTCTTTATATAGGGATAAATCTCCTCGGCCGTGGCGCGGGCCATGTGGTGCGGCGTGGGAAAAGCCTCGAACAGCGCCGGAGTGGTCATGTTGACCCGCTTGTCGGTGCACTGCGCCGAGAGGATCACCGCCACCAGCAGTTGATAGGGATCGGTGTAGTGGAGTTCGCTCTCGGCCACGGGCATATGCTCCGAGAACCAGGCGATAATGCCGTCGTAACGCTCTTTCGTTGTCATATCCGTTGTTTTTTACGTCTGAACAGAATCTTTTTCACCAGCAGTCCGGGGCCCTCGGGGCAGAGCAGCAGCCGCGGGCAGCCGCAAACGTCGCGCCGCCAGCGGGCCAGATACTCCCGCACGGACCCCTCCCACGAAAGCACCCACAGGGCCACGGAACTCCGCCGCCGGAGGATGCGGAAACGGTTGGCGCCCGTGCCGTAGTGCGCCTCGAACCACAAGCTGATGTCCATCAGCGAGTCGCAGAAGGCGATCCGCTTGCGATAGGCCGTACTGTGGCTCACGCTGTCGGGCAGGCGCCGGTGGACGGCGGTGATGTCGGGCAGATAGCTTATGCGGCTGCACACCGAGAACCAGAGCCACATCGGGGCGTCGTCAGTCTTCCACCCGGGATGCTCTTCGGGGCGCACCTCGTCGTAATAGCGCGCGATCAGTTCGCGGCGGGCCAGCGTCGCGCAGTTGGCGATGGTCAGGCTGCACAGCAGGCGGGCGAAATCGGTGTAGTGGTCCGGATGGTCGGGCTCCGTGCGGCCGGTGGCCTGCCAGTAGTTCGAAGCGCGCGTATAGCACATGCCGCACTCCGGGTCGGCCTCCATCAGGTCGGCCTGTTTCTGCAACTTCAGCGGATCGCACCACCAGTCGTCGCCGTCGAGGTAGGCGACGTATTTCCCGCGGCAAGCCTCGAACGTCCGGCGGTAGTTGGCGCGCCAGCCCACGTTCTCCGGCGAAGTCACCAGCCGGATGCGGTCCGGGTATTTCGCCGCATATTCGCGGCAAATCTCCGCCGTGCGGTCCGTGCTGCAATCCTCGCCCACGACCAGCTCCACACCGAACGAAGTCCGCTGGGCCAGCACGCTTTCGATGGCTTGGGCGAGCCAAGCCTCGTGGTTGTAGGTGGTCATGCAGACCGATACGAGCGGCGTCTCCATCGGGTCAGAGTTTGGTCAGTTTGGCGAATTTGGCCAGCAGGGTCTTTTCGCCCGCATTGTCGAAGGCCACCACTAATTTATGGTCCGTGGCGAGGGTCTCGATGCGCTGCACGATGCCCACGCCGAATATCGGATGCTCGACGCGCTGGCCCACGGCATACTCGCCGCTCACGGGAGCCGCATTTCCGGCGGAGAGCCCGCCGTCCATCGCCTGCCGCACCCCGATGCGGCGCATGCCGTCGGTCGAAGGCCGCGGGGTCTGCACGAGGGCCGGATCGGGCACTCCGGAGCGCCGGGGCTGTGCGGCCCGCGCGAAGTGCCGCGCAGGACCCGACTCGCCGTCGGCGGGACGGCCGAAAACGCCGCTGCGACCGCCGGAACCGCCACTGTAAGAGCCGCCGCGGCTTCCGGAGCCCCCGCTACCGCCGCCGAAGCGGCCGCCGCCCTGCTGCTTCTGCTGATAGCGGTAGTCATAACGCCGGCGCAGCTCGTCGAGAGCCGAAGGGCCCTCTCCGTCGTCGTCCCGGCGGCGCGGACGCACCTCCGCGAAATCGGCGTCGGACTCGACGTATCGGGGGTCGATCTCCCGCAGGAAACAACTCGGACGCGAAAACTCCATGTTGCCCCACTTGAAACGCATCTCGGCGTAGGAGATCGTCGCCGAAACCTTGGCGCGGGTCAGAGCCACGTAGAACAACCGCCGTTCCTCCTCGATGCCGTCGGGCGACTCGGCCGCGCGCTGCGAGGGGAAGAGGTTCTCCTCCAGTCCCACGATGTACACGTATTTATATTCGAGGCCCTTGGCCGAATGGACCGTCATCAACGTCACCTTGTTGTTGTCGTCGGGGTTGTCCTTGTCCATGTCGGTCATCAGCATCGCGTTCTGCAACCACTCCTCGATGGTCGCCGTCTCCTCCTCGGGACGTTCGCCGTTGCGGATCTCGGCGTCGCACCGCTCCTTGAACTCCTGCAACGAGTTCAACAGCTCCTCGATATTGTCCAGCGCGGAGGCAGCCTCGGGGGTGTTCTCGGCCCGGTAGGCGGCGATGATGCCCGACCGCGAAGCGATCTCCAGACCGAAATCGTAGAGTCCCTTGTCGTTGCGTGCGAGCGACAGCGCGCGGATCATGGCGACGAAATCCGCCACCTTGCGGGCGATGGTCCGCTGCACGGGGTCGGCGGCGGGTTCGGCGACCAGCGCATCGACCGCCTCCCACATCGACTGCCCCCGCTCGGCGGCCAGCTGCGCGATGCGCTGCACGGTGGTGTCGCCGATGCCGCGGGCCGGATAGTTGACGATGCGTTTGAACGCCTCGTCGTCGCGGGGATTGATGACCAGCCGGATGTAGGCCATCAGGTCCTTGATCTCCTTGTGGTCGTAGAACGACGAGCCCTTGTAGATGCGGTAGGGGATGCCGCGGCGGCGGAGATTGTCCTCCAGCACGGCCGACTGGTTGTTGGTGCGGTAGAGAATCACCGCCTCCGACCAGTCGTCGTCCGCGGCGCGGACCTTGTCGCGCAGGTCCGTGACGACCATCTCAGCCTCCTCGCGGTCGGTGTAGGCTTTCAGGATGCGGATCTTCTCGCCCACGTCGCCGTCCGAGAAGCAGTGCTTCTCCATGCGCTTCGAGTTGCGGGCGATCACCGAATTGGCCGCATCGACGATCGTGCGCGTCGAACGGTAGTTCTGCTCCAGTTTGAAGACCATCGCCGAGGGGTAGTCCTTCTTGAACGAAAGGATGTTCTCGATCTTGGCCCCGCGGAACGAGTAGATCGACTGCGCGTCGTCGCCCACGACGCAGACCTTCGAATGGGTCTGCGAAAGGCGGCGGATGATCGTGTACTGCGCATAGTTGGTGTCCTGATACTCGTCCACCAGAATATAGCGGAACTGCTCCTGGTAGCGGGCCAGCACGTCGGGGCAGTCGCGCAGCAGGATATTGGTTTGCAAAAGCAAATCATCGAAGTCCATCGCGCCGTTGCGCTTGCAGCGCTGGCAGTAGATGTTGTAGATGTTGCCGAATTCGGGAATCTGCGCCTGCCGGTCCTCGGTGGCGTAGACCGAGTTGGCGAGGTAGGCGCCGGGCGTCACGAGGCAGTTCTTGGCGTAGGAGATGCGCGAAGCCAGCACGTTGGGCTTGTACTTCTCGTCCGGAAGGTTCAGCTCGCGGACGATGGTCTTGATGAGGTTCTTGGAGTCCGAGGGTTCGTAGATCGTGAACGAATCGGTGAAGCCGATCCGTTCGGCGTTCTCCCGCAGGATGCGCGAAAAGACCGAGTGGAACGTGCCCATGCGGATATAGCGGCTGCGGTTGTCGGGCAGCATCTGCGCGATGCGTTCACGCATCGACTCGGCGGCCTTGTTCGTGAAGGTCAGGGCCAGGATGTTGAACGGCGCCACGCCCTGCTCGATCATGTAGGCGATGCGCGAGGTGAGCACGCGGGTCTTGCCCGAACCGGCTCCCGCGATGATGAGCGAGGGAGCGTCGTAGTTCACGACGGCATCGTACTGGGCGGGGTTCAGACCCCGTAATATGGGTGATTCGTTGGATTCCATGCCCGCAAAGTTAATAAGAAATGAGCAAGAATTTTCCAAAGAAAATAATATCTTTGCATTGCGAACGTTAAAAGGTTAACTCCGACAATACTACAACAAGCATAAAACAATGAGCGAAGTCATCAACATCAAAGAACTCAACGAGCGCATCGAACGCGAAAGCGTCTTCGTCGATACGCTCCGTACCGAAATGGGCAAGGTCATCGTGGGACAGAGCCATCTGGTGGACACCCTGCTGATCGGTCTGCTGTCCAACGGCCACATTCTGCTCGAAGGCGTGCCGGGACTGGCCAAGACGCTGGCCATCACCACGCTCGCCAAAGCCGTCGATGCCGGATTCTCGCGCATCCAGTTCACCCCCGACCTGCTGCCCGCCGACCTGATCGGTACGCTGATCTACTCGCAGAAGAACGAGGATTTCGTCGTCCGCAAAGGCCCCATCTTCGCCAACTTCGTTCTCGCGGACGAAATCAACCGCTCCCCGGCCAAGGTGCAGTCGGCGCTGCTCGAAGCCATGCAGGAGCGTCAGGTGACCATCGGCGACAACACCTACCCGCTGCCCCAGCCCTTTCTCGTGCTGGCCACGCAGAACCCCCTGGAGCAGGAGGGAACCTACCCGCTGCCCGAGGCGCAGGTGGACCGTTTCATGCTCAAGGCCAAAATCTCCTATCCCAAGAAGCAGGAGGAGCGCGACATCGTGCGCATGAACCTCTCGGGAGCCGGCATGCCCCAGGTGGGCAAGGTCATCACGCCCGACGACATCGTCAAGGCCCGCAAGGTGGTCGAGGACGTTTACATGGACGAGAAAATCGAGAAATACATCATCGACATCATCTTCGCCACGCGCGAACCCGCGGAGTACAACCTCCAGAAGCTCCAGAACCTGATCGCCTACGGCGGTTCGCCCCGTGCGTCGATCTCGCTGGCCAAGGCCGCCCGCGCCTACGCCTTCATCCGCCGCCGCGGCTACGTCATCCCCGAGGACGTGCGCGCCGTCTGCCACGACGTGCTGCGCCACCGCATCGGCCTGACGTACGAAGCCGAGGCCGAGAACATCACCACCGAAGAGATCATCACCGACATCCTCAACAACGTAATCGTACCCTAACGATGCAGGAGACCGAGAACGATATTCTCAGACGCGTCCGCAAGATCGAGATCAAGACCCGCGGTCTTTCGAACGAGATCTTCGCCGGAAAGTACCACACGGCTTTCCGCGGGCGGGGCATGTCGTTTTCCGAAGTGCGGGAGTACCGGGCCGGCGACGACGTGCGCGACATCGACTGGAACGTCACGGCCCGTTCGCGCAAACCCCACATCAAGGTCTACGAGGAGGAACGCGAGCTGACGATGATGCTGCTGGTCGATGTGTCGGCCTCGCGCATGTTCGGATCGACCGACCGTCTGAAAAAGAACATCATCACCGAGATCGCCGCCGTGCTGGCCTTCTCCGCCTCGCAGAACAACGACAAGGTCGGCTGCATCTTCTTCTCGGACCGGGTCGAGAAGTTCATCCCCCCGAAGAAGGGCCGCAGCCACATCCTCATGATAATCCGCGAACTGATCGGATTTCAGCCCGAATCGGCGGGCACGAAGCTCTCCGAGCCGGTGCGTTTCCTGACCAACGTCAACAAGAAACGCTGCACGACCTTCATCCTCTCGGATTTCATGGATTCGTCCGGCGACGAATCGGCGCTGGACGACGCCCTGAAAATCGCCGGGAGCAAACACGATCTGGTGGGCATCCGCGTCTACGATCCCCGCGAAACGGAGCTTCCGAACGTGGGCATCGTCGAACTGCGCGACGCCGAGAGCGGCCGCAAGGTATGGGTGGACACCGCCTCGCGGGCCGTGCGCGACCACTACGCCACCTCGTGGCAGGAACGCAGCGAACGCATCGGCGCAACGCTCAAGCACAACCGCATCGACACGGCCGTGATCTCGACCGACGGCGACTATGTGGCCGAACTAATGAAACTGTTCAAACAGCGATGAAACGACTCTTTGCAATAGCGCTTCTTTTCACGGCCCTCGCCGCCCGGGCGCAGAACACGCCCACCGTCACGGCGCGCGTCGAGCCCGACAGCATCCTGATCGGCGACCGCTTCGACTACATCATCGACGTGGAAAAAGACCTGGTGCAGGTGGTGGAGTTCCCCGAGTTCGACCCCCGCGACGGCAAGATCGAACTGGTCGAAAACTGCCCCGTGGACACGCTCGAACGCGACGGACGCCGGCTGAAACTGCGCAAGCGCTACCGGCTGGCGGCCTTCGACGAAGGCAAGTACAACCTCGGCGCGGCGCAGGTGCTCTATGCCGACAAGAACATCCTCGACACGCTCCGCAGCCGCGATTCGGTCTATCTGGAGGTGGCGACGTTCCAGATCGACTCCACGTCGCAGTCGATCTACGACCTCAAACCGCAGAAGACCCTGCCGTTCCGCTTCCGCGAGATCAAGGGCTACGTGACGTGGGGCATCCTGATCCTGCTGATTCTGCTGGCCGGAGTCTATGCGCTCCAACGCTGGCTCGCCAGCCGCGGCAAGGGCTTCGGGGATCTCTTCAAACCCGCTCCGCCGCTGCCTCCGCACGTGGCGGCCATTCAGGCGCTCGAAGCGCTCCACCACCAGAAACTGTGGCAGAACAACCGTCACAAACAGTATTATTCGGGGCTAACGGACATCCTGCGCACCTACATCGCCGCCCGCTGGGGCTTCGGCGCCATGGAGATGACCTCCGACGAGATCATCGAAACCATGCGGCGGGAGGAGCTGCCCGACAAGGCGCGGATGGACCTCACGGCCATTCTGCGGGACGCCGATCTGGTGAAGTTCGCCAAGGCGACGCCCGAGGCCGAGCAGAACGAAGCCGACTACCTGAAAGCCTACTATTTCGTCGAGGAGACGAAAGTAGCCGAAGAATCTCCGGCCGAGACCGAAGATTCCCCGGCAATTAAAAATGAAAAATGAAAAATTAAAAATGCATAGGCTTCTATACATTTTCCTGTTTCTCCTTACATCTGCCGGGGCTCAAGCCCAACAGATGCCCGAGCGTTCGCTGGTGCGCAAAGGCACCCGGCAGTACAACAAGGGCAACTACGAGCAGGCGATAAGCCGCTACGAGCAAGCCTTGCAGGCCGTTGCAGGACAGTTCGAGGCGACTTACGACCTCGGGAACGCTCTCTACAAGGCCGAGCGGTTCGACCGCGCCGAGCAGACCATGCAGCAGGCCGCGGCCGACTCGCTGCGCACGGACACGGAACGCGCCGAAGCGTTCTACAACCTCGGAAACGCCCAGTTCAAACAGCAGAAGTACAAGGAGGCGCTCGAAAGCTACAAGCAGTCGCTGCGTCTGAACCCCTCGGACATGGAGGCCAAATACAACTACGCCTACACAAAGCGTCTGCTCGACGAGAACAAGGACGGCGGCGGAGGCGGCAACGACGACAAGGATCAGAACAAAGATCAGAACAAGGACCAGAACCAGCAGAACAAAGATCGGAATCAGCAAAACCAGGATCAGCAGAATAAAGATCAGCAGAACAAGGATCAGAAAGGCGATCCGAAAGACCGGCAGGACGACGGGAAACAGGACCCGCAGGATAACAAGGGCGACAAGGGCGACCAGCAGGGTCAGCCGACGCCTTCGGGCATTTCGCCGCAGGAGCAGCAACAGATGCTCGACGCCATCCAGGCCCAGGAGGACAAGACCCAGGAGAAGCTGAAGGAGAAACAGGGCGTGGTGGTACGAGGAAAGAAAAACTGGTAGTTTTGTCTTAATTAAAAATGAAAAATTAAGAATTAAAAATTGAAGCCGGACAACATCATAAAAAACAAAAGTCTCGATTTTGCAATCCGCATCGTGCGGCTGTATAAGCATATTTCCGAAACGAGCCGCGAATACGTACTTTCAAAACAACTGCTCAAAAGCGGAACGAGTATCGGAGCAAACGTCCGGGAAGCGATCGGAAGACAATCCAAAGAGGATTTCATTGCAAAAATGCACATAGCGCTGAAAGAAGTGTATGAAACCGAATATTGGCTGGAATTGTTATACAATACCGATTACCTGACGGAGAAAGAGTTTGAAAGTATTTTCACCGATTGCCGGGAACTGACGAATATCCTTGCCAGCATCTTGAAAACAATGAAAGAAACGAAATAATTTTTAATTTTTCATTCTTAATTTTTAATTGCATTTATGCATTTTGCTTCGCCATATTACCTCTGGTTGCTGACGCTCCTCGTACCGATGATCGGCTACTACGTCTGGCGCACGCTCCAGGGCGGGGCCGCGATCCGCATTTCGAGCGTCGCCGGCGTCGTGCGCGCCCCCAAAACCGTGCGCTACTACCTGCGCCACCTGCCGTTCGCGCTGCGTGCGGCGGCTTTCGCGCTGCTCGTAGTGGCGCTGGCGCGTCCGCAGGATGTCGAACAGAACGTCCGCACCAACACCGAGGGTATCGACATCATGCTGGCCATCGACGTGTCGGGGTCGATGCTGGCCCGCGACTTCAAACCCGACCGCATCACGGCCGCCAAGGAGGTGGCCGGGTCGTTCATCGCCGACCGCTACGGCGACCGCATCGGTCTGGTGGCGTTCGCCGGCGAAGCCTTCACGCAAAGCCCCCTGACCACCGACCAAAGCACCCTCCAGACCCTGCTGGCCCGCATCCGCAGCGGACTGATCGAGGACGGCACGGCCATCGGAAACGGACTGGCCACGGCGATCAACCGCCTGCGGGAGAGCGAAGCCAAATCGAAGGTCATCATCCTGCTGACCGACGGTGTGAACAACCGGGGCGAGATCGCGCCGCTCACGGCCGCGGAGATCGCCAAGGCGCAGGGCATCCGGGTCTACACGATCGGCGTGGGCACCGAAGGCATGGCCCCCTACCCGGCCATCGACATGTTCGGCAACATCACCTTCGTCAACCAGAAGGTCGAGATCGACGAAAAGACGCTGACGGCGATCTCCGACATGACCGGAGGCAAGTATTTCCGCGCCACGGACAAAGCCAAGCTGAAGGCCATTTACGACGAGATCAACCAGCTCGAAAAGAGCAAGGTCGAGGTGACCGAGCACGTTTCCTACCACGAACTGTACCTCGCATGGGTGCTGGCGGCCCTGGGGCTGCTGCTGGCCGAATTCCTGCTGGCGAACCTCGTCCTGAAACGAATACCGTAAAAGATCATTTCCCATGTTCCGTTTCGCAAATCCGCAATATCTCTGGCTGCTGCTGGCCGTTCCGGCGCTCGTCGCGCTGTACGCGCTCGCCGCGCGCAGCCGCCGCAAACGGCTCGCACGCTTCGGAAATCCCGCCATCCTCGAAGAGCTGATGCCCGAGGTCTCGACCGGGCGCACGGCTTTCAAGTTCATCCTCTTCTGCACCGCCGTCGCGCTGCTCGTGCTGGCCGCGGCGCGCCCGCAGTTCGGCTCGAAACTCCGCGAGGAGAAGGCGCAGGGAATCGAGATGATGCTCACCATCGACGTATCGAACTCGATGCTGGCCGAGGATTTCCAGCCCAACCGCCTCGAAAGGACCAAATACGCCATCGGCAAACTCTTCGAAGGGTTGCAGCAGGACCGCGTGGGACTGGTGGTCTTCGCAGGCGAACCGAAAGTCCAGCTGCCGATCACCTCCGACTACCGCATGGCCCGGGCCTTCGCCCGGCGGATCGACCCTTCGCTGGTGTCGGTACAGGGAACGGCCATCGGCAAGGCGCTGGAACAGGCCCTGCTGTCGTTCTCGGGCGACACGGAGGAGAGCCACGGACGGGTCATCATCCTTATCACCGACGGCGAGAACCACGATGACGACGCCATCGCCGTCGCCGAGCGCGCCGCACAGATGGGCGTCAAGATCTTCACCATCGGCATCGGCACCCCCGAAGGCGCCCCGATCCAGATCGGCGGGGAGTTCATCAAGGACGAGACGGGCGAAATGGTCGTCTCGAAGCTCAACGAAGAGATGCTGGCCCGAATCGCCGACATCACGGGCGGCGCCTACGTGCGTTCGTCGAAACAGTCGATCGGCCTCGACGAGATCGTCAAGGCGATCAACGAGATGGAGCAGACCGAATTGTCGATGGTCCGCTTCGAGGAGTTCAACGAGCAGTACCAATACCTGCTGATCGCGGCCCTGGCGCTGCTGTTGCTGGAATTCGCCGTGCTCGACCGCCGCAACCCGCTGCTGGCGCACCTGAACATCTTCCGCGAAAAATAACCCCGCGAAATGCGGAACGCACGCCGGATGAAGCGGATATTGCGAAATTTTTGCTTACCTTTGTCGCGGCAGGTCCGCTCTGTCGCTGCCGGCCGCAGGCCGGGAGAGGAAAGTCCGGGCAACGCAGAGCGCCACGCAGGCTAACGGCCTGACAGCCGTGAGGTTGTGGGAGCGTAACAGAGAACGACCGCCCGCAGGCGACTGCGGGTAAGGGTGAAAAGGCGGGGTAAGAGCCCACCGCGGGGGCAGCGATGTCGCCCGGCCGTACGTCCCGTGGGTTGCAAGACCGTGTATACCGGCAGTCAAGGGTTGCTCGCCCGATGCCGGGGGGTAGGTTGCTCGAGGCGGCAGGAGACTGCCGTCCCAGATAAATGACAGGGGCCCGGGGTTCGCCCCGGGAACAGAACCCGGCTTACAGGGCCTGCACGCACAAAGGCGCCGCACGATGCGGCGCCTTTTCGTTTCGGCGCAGGGGAATCACATCAGCCCCATGCGCTTGCGGGCGAAGGGCACGACCCACGCCGGGGCCTGCTGCTTCGACAACAGGTCGCGCATGTAGTCCATATAGGGCTCCGCATGGCGGAAATAACGGTACAAGCCCTCGCAGAGCGAATTCTTGCGGCAGCCGTCGGACCCCGTCTCGAAGCGGTGCTTCGGACACTCGCCCCGGCAGGCGAAGTAATATTTGCACCGCAGGCACTCGGCGGGCAGCGCATTGCGCTTGGCAAGGCCGAAATCCACCCGCTTGCGCGAACGGTAGATCTCCGACAACGGAGTTTCGCGGATATTGCCCAGTTTGTATTCGGGGTAGACGAAGTGGTCGCACGAATAAACGTCGCCGTTGTGCTCCACGACCAGCGCGTCGCCGCACGTCTCGCCCATCGAACAGACGCCCGGCTGCACGCCGCACCACTGGGCCAGCGTGGCGTCGAACATCTGCACGTAACAGCGCCCCACGTCGCTCACGACCCATTCGTCGAAGATGTCGCACAGGAACTGACCGTAACCCGCGGGCGTGACGGACCATTCGGCCAACCGAGCCCCCTCGCGGTCGGGCGACACGATCAACGGACGGTGGAAGTCCGGTTTGTCGATGACATGCTCCACGGCGGGCAGGAACTGCATGTATTTGCTATGCACCGTGTCGCGGAAGAAGCGGTAGATCTCCCCGCCGCGCCCCTCGCACAACCGGTTCACCACGCTCAGCGTGTTGTACTCCACGCCGCTGCGCTGGAACATTCCGATCGTCTGCATCACCCGCTCGAAGGTGGGTTTGCCGCCCTTCGTCAGGCGGAAGGCGTCGTGAATGTCCTGCGGACCGTCGAGCGAAATGCCCACCAGAAAATTGTTCCCGGCGAAAAGGTCGCACCAAGCCTCATCGACCAACGTGCCGTTGGTCTGGAGGATGTTCTCGATCCGCTTGCCGTCGGCGTATTTTTGCTGGAAGTCCATCGCCCGGCGGTAGAAATCCACCCCCAGCAGCAGCGGCTCGCCGCCGTGCCAGCAGAACTGCACCGTATCGACATCGTTGGCCTCGATATACTGCCGGACGTAAAGTTCCAGCAGCTCGTCGCTCATCACGGCCTGTTTGCCGCCGTACTGCACGGCCTTGTCCAGATAGTAACAGTAATGGCAGTCGAGGTTGCACGCCGAACCGGCAGGCTTGAGCATCGTCGAAAAGGCGACCGGACCCGCCTGTTTCTCAGCGTCGCGGAAGGTGAAAATGTCCTTGTTTTTCATGTCAAGGTTCCGAAATTTACGAATGAAACGGACCGGGGTCCGCAATTATTTCGACAAATATAGCGATTTGCAGAACCGCATCCTAATTTTCCATAAAAATACGGAAACGGCAGGACAATCGGGACCATTTTATGGTCAAAATTCATCGAACGGCGTCCCAATATGCCATAAACATCCGAAAAAAGAGGGACCGAAAGATCTAAATCGCTATCTTTGGCAACCGAACCCCTCCTTAATCCGATGAACCCGGGAAAGACACTGCCGCTCTTGCTGTTCTGCCTGCTCTGCGCCGCGACCGCCGCGGCACAGTCCGTCGCCGTGCGCTTCCGGGTCGCCGACCGCGCGACGCGCGACGCCGTGGTGGGCGCCGTCGCCGAACTGCGAAGCCGCACGGACACCGCGGCCGCAGCCCTCTACACCACCTCGGACATCGACGGCCGGGGACTCTTCCCCCGTGTGCCGCGAGGCGAATACCGCCTGACCGTCACTTCGCTGGGCTACGACTCGCTGCGCACCGACCTGCGGGTCGAAACGACCGCCGTGACGCTCGATTCGCTGTGGCTCGCACCCCGCGCCGAGGCCATCGACGACGTGGTGGTCGAGGTTCCGGCGCTCCGGTCGTCGGTTCGCGGCGACACGCTCTCCTACCGCGCCTCGGCCTACAAGGTGGCGTTCGGGTCGGACGCCGGCTCGCTGATCTCGAAAATGCCCGGACTGGAGATCGCCGACGGGGCGATCGAGGCACAGGGCCGCAACGTGCAGCGCGTCTATGTCGATGGACGCGAATTTTTCGGCAACGACGTGATGTCGGCCGTGCGCAACATCCCGGCCGACATGATCGAGAGCATCGACATCTACAACACGCAGAGCGACCAGTCGGAATTCACGGGCGTGGACACCGGCGAAGGGGTCACGGCGCTGAACATCGTGACGCTTCCCGACAAGCGGCGGGGCGCTTTCGGCCGCGTGTTCGGGGCCTACGGCATCCCGGACAAATACATCGGCGGAGGCAACGTCAACATCTTCAACAACGACCGCCGGATCTCGGTGATCGGTCTGGTGAACAACGTCAGCCGCCAGAACTTCTCGTTCGAGGACATCCTCGGAACCACCGAGGAGTCGGGTTCCCGGACCTCGAACAAGAACTTCATGGTGCGCCCGCTGGACGGCATCTCGACCGTGCAGGCCATCGGAATCAATTACAGCGACGACTGGGGCAAGAAAGGCAAGGTCACGGCCAGCTACTTCTTCAACCGCACCGACAACCGCAACACCAGCCGGAGCGACAAGCAGACCTTCACCGCATCGGACAAGCTGGTGCTCTACACCGACGAGAACCGTTCGAAGGCGCTCAACCTCAACCACCGTTTCAATTCGCGCATCGACTACCGGTTTTCGGAGCGCCATTCGATGATGATGCGCACGTCGTTCAGCTTGCAGGACAACGACTCGCGCAACGAACTCCTGAGCCGCACGGACAACAAGTTCTCCGACGACGACATCCGCTTCGTCAACCGCCGCCGCAACTTCGGACTGAGCGACAGCAAGGGATTCAACGTTTCGAACTCGCTGATCTACCGCTACCGCCTGCCGGACAAAAAGTCGCACAACCTCACGTTCGGCCTCGGGGGCGCCTACCGCTCCTACGAGCAGTTCAGCTTCCCGCGGCAGTACACCTTCCGCGACCCCGACGACATCGAGTGCGACACCGCGGACTACTCCTCGCGCAACGTCACGCGCACCGACCGCGACCAGCCGGGCTACGACGTGAGCGGCAGCGCGAGCTACACCCGGGCGCTCTCGAAGCGGTCGCGCCTGAGCCTCGAATACCGCATCAACTACACCGACAACAGCGTGGACCGCAGCACGTTCGTGCTCACCAAGGAGAACGTGTTTCCGGACGAACGCAGCCCGAAGCAGTCCACGGAGTACGACTATGCGTTCCTGACCCACCGCGTCGGCAGCACCTACCAGTACTATTTCAAGAAGACGAAAGTCGCGGCGACGCTCTACTACCAGCACGCCGAATTCGACAGCGACTACGCCTTTCCCTACCGCCAGAAGACCGGCGCGTCGTTCGACAACCTGACCTACAACGTGGTGTCGAACATCAGCATTTCGCGCAACAACACCCTGAAATTCACGGCCGTGGGCCGCACGTCGAATCCCCGCGCCACCGACCTGCAAGGCATCGTCAACACCACCAACCGCCAGAACGTCTTCGCCGGAAACCCCCGTCTCGACCCAGTCTACACCCACCGGCTGACGGGGCAGTACATCCGCACCAGCCCCAAACGGGGCCGCACGTTCACCGTCTCGGCCGAGGCGGCGATCAGCCCCAACACCATCACCGACTCGCTGGTGATCGACACGCCGGATTTCGTCATCGACGACGAAGGGACGCTGCTGGGCGAGGGCAACCAGTTCACCAAGCCGGTGAACCTCCCGGGATACTGGAGCCTGCGCGCCAGCGTCAACTACGGCATGCCGGTGCGGTGGCTGCGTTCGAACCTCAATTTCCGGGCGGGGGTCTCGACGGGGCGCATCCCGAGCATCATCAACGGCGAGCGCAACGAACTGTCGAACAGCTCCTACAACGCCGGGCTGGTGCTGGGCAGCAACATCTCGGAAAGCGTCGATTTCCGCGTCAGCTACACGGGGCGCTACAACGTGAGCAAGAGCACGTCGCACGTCCGCACGCTGGACAACACCTATTTCAGCCAGACCGCCCGGGCCGAAGCCACGTTCGTGGCGTGGAAACGCCTCGTCGTGCGCGCCAACGCCGACTACAACTACTACAAGGGCATCACGGACACGTTCCTCGAAGAGCGGCTGATCTGCAACGCCCTGCTGGGCGTGAAACTCTTCCGCAACCGGCTGGGCGAGGTGAGCGTCGGGGTGAACGACCTGCTGGACCAAAACGGCACGACCTTCCGCCGCACGGTGACGGGCACCACGCTGCGCAACGTGACGAACCTCGGCGTCGGCCGCTACGTCTCGTTCCAGTTCACCTACAACCTGCGCCTCTTCCGCCGCCAGAGCAACGCCGTAATGGATGCCCTGCAAGGCAAATAATCCGCAGTCAGGAGGCCGCGCCCCGGTGTCCGAATCCACTTTTTTGCGGACGGATTGTGCGATTGAAGCAGAAATTGCTATCTTGCATCGCATAACCGCTCTTTTCCGCCCGACTTGACACGCTTCATCCTGCTGCTTATCGCCATCGCCGGCCTCTCCGGCCCGATCTCCGCACGCACCGTGCGGAGCGGAACGCCGCAGGTATACCGCAGCTACCGCCCTGCACGGGTCACGATCGCCGTCGAGGACAAGGAGACGAAAGACCCGCTGATCGGAGCCACAATTGCGATCATGAGCGGCGCAGACACGCTGCGGGGCACCACCTCCAAAAAGGATTTCTACCGCACGCTGGCCGTCTACGAGTGCGACCGCATCTTCCGCGACTCGGTCGATCTGGAGGTCGCCTACCTCGGGTACAAACCATACAGGAAGCGGTTCGCCGCGACCGAGTTCCGGAGCCGCATCGAGGTCGGAATGGAGGTCGATGAACAGTCGATCGCCCAGGTCGTGGTCGTGGGCAAGCGGGTCGCCATGGTCTTCAAGGGCGACACCATGATCTACAATGCCGGAGCATTCAAAACGATGGCCGACGACCGCTTCGAGGAGCTGTTGAAACAGCTTCCGGGGGTCGAGGTCCGGGACAACAAGATCCTCGCCGGCGGCGAGGAGGTCAAACGGGTGCTGATCGACGGCAAAAACCTCTTCGGCAACAAATCCCAGTACGCGCTGACCGACCTCGAAGCCTCGGATGTCAAGAGCGTGCGGGTCTACGAAGAGCTGAGCCCCGAGGCCAAGCGGCTGGGCAACACCACGGCCCGGAAAGAGAAGGTGATGAACGTCGAGACCAAATCGAAACGCAGCGTCCTTCAGGGCGGCAGTCTGGAAGCCTCGGTCGGCGCGAGCCTCGAAAAGGACTACTCCGGGCGTCGTGAGATCCGCCATTCGGAGGCCGGAACTTACTACCGCAACAGCGAAAAAGGCAACTGGCGGATCGAAGCCTCCAACCTGAAAGACGACAACTCCCGGGCGGAGGGCGCTTCGTTCGATTCGAAACTCACGCCGACGAAGCAGACCGACGCCCAGGCGGAGTACACCTACCGCCGCGGCGACTCGACCTCGGTTTCGACCGCGGTCGGTTTCCAGCGCCGCCGCCAGAGCCGCATCTCCCGCTCGATGACGGAGTATTTCCCGACCGACGATTATGCCCTGCGCACCGAGGAAAACTCCGGGGAATCCCTCTCCAAAGCCCTCTCGGCGAATCTCTCCAACCTGACAAGCGTCCGGCGCGGAAAGAATTCTTTTTTCGCCATGACGGACTTCTCGTTCGACAACAATTCGTCGCTGAGCCGCAACTCCACCTCCCAGCGTATCGACGACGACGAGACCCGCACACTCCTCAACAATGACTCCGACAACCGGAATCTCAGTTTCAACATCCGACTCAACTATTACATTTCCCTCTCCGAAAAATCGTCGCTGTCGTTCTGGGTCAACGGCGATTACGGCACGCAGGACCAGGACGGCTGGCAGATCGACACGGCGGCCTCGGTGCAGGGCCTGCAAGTCAAACTGCGCAACAACGGCGACGGCCGCCGGTACGGTTTCGAAGCATCGGTCGATTACGGCTACAAGATCGGGGAGAATCTCCGGTTCTCGGCCGCCTACTCCTTCAAGCGCAGCTACGACCGCTCGAAGATGCTGTCCGTGGATTTTCTCGACGATCCGCAGGGAACGCTGGACCCCGTGAACTCCTACAACTACACGAACGACAGCTATTCGCACAGCCTGCAAGCCGGCCTGAATTACAGCCGCGACGGACTCTGGATCATAGGCACCCTCACGGGAGTGGTCTATCAGATCGCCCGCAGCGAACGCTTTCCGGAGAAGGAACGCTTCCCGAGGCAGTTCTACCAGCTGAATCCCTGGTTCAGCCTTATGGCCGGCCAATCCAAAAGGCGGTTCACCCTCAACATCAGCTCCTTTTCGCAGATGATCCCGACCGAATCGCTGCGCTCGACGATCGACGCCACGAACCCCCTCTCGCTGCGGGCCGGAAACCCCGGTCTCAAACTGCCGAACGACATGGCGTTGCTGGCAAGAATCTCTTTCAACAACGCACCGAAGGCGCGGACCTTCTCGATCGGGCTCAACGGCGGGTACACCTTCAACTACATCGCCTCGCAGCGCATCCTGTTCCTCGAAGAGACCTACCTCCCCCAGTACGACTACACGGCCCGGAAGGGTGCGCAGCTCTCGACGCAGACCAACGTCGGAGGGTGTTACAAACTCGGCGGTTCGGCCGATTTCTCCCAACAGATCGCCTCGCTGCGCTCGACGGTCAGCGCCACCATCGGCTACGATTTCCAACAGACCCCCTATTTCCTCGACGAGACGCTCTGCCACTCGGGCCGCCATGCGCTCTCGTTCCGCGCCGGCTTCGAATCGGGCTTTTCGAGCAAGGTCAAAATCGCCGTCTCCTCCGTGACCTCGATGAGCTCCTACTCCACGCAGAACAGCACCACGCAGGACCTGCGCGAAACGGTCCGCACCCGGCTGGACCTGCGCTTCGGAAAGTATTTCGCCTCCGTGGCGAACGCCTACGAATTCTACTGCAACAGCAATTCGCATACGCTCACGCGCCACAACGTGATCCTCAACGCCGCGGCGGGCCGCAAGTTCGGCAAGGAGAACCGGCTGGGGCTCTCGGTGGGCGTCATCGACATCCTCAACCGTCCGGACTATGCTTCGACGGTGTTCGAAACCGACTACATGCGCACCTCCTCGATCTCCTACCTGGGCCGTTACGGCTATCTGCGCATCGCGTACACATTCTGAACGAAACGGAACCGAAATGCGAACGAGTTTCGGATTATTTCGGGTATTTTCACATATTTTTGTAACTTTGGAGTCGTAACGACATTTATAGACCCCAACCCATGATGAAACGACTGCTAACCATCCTCTCCGCCGCGCTGACCGCAGGCGCGGTGTCCGCCGCTGCCCCGCAGCAGCTCATCGACATCCGCACCGACGACGTATCGATCGTGCTCGCCGCCCGTCCGGACGGAGAGGTTCATTTCCGCCACTTCGGAAGCCGCATCGACGACCCCTCCCCGCTGGCCGGCTACAAGAGCTCCCGCCGTGCCGACCACGGAACCGACGACCTGGCCTGCCCCGCGATGGGCGGGCGGAATTTCCGCGAACCGGCCCTGCGCATCACCCACGCCGACGGGGATATGAACACCGATTTGCGCTACGTGTCGCACTCGTCACGGCAGCTGGCCGATCCCAACGTCACCGAGACGGTCGTGAAGATGACCGACTGCTGTCAGGCGCTGGATGTCGAACTGGTCTTCACGGCCTACGCCCGGGAGAACGTCATCACCACGCACACGGTGATCCGCAACCGCGAGGAGGGTCCCGTCACGCTCCACAGCTTCTATTCCTCGGCCGTGACGCTGAAATCCGACAAATACCTGCTGACGCACCTCTACGGCGCCTGGGCGCGCGAAGCGCAGGTCGATCACACGCTGCTGACCCACGGGTCGAAAAGCATCGAGTCGATGCGCGAGGTGCGCACCACCCACACCGAAAATCCCGCCTTCATGCTCACGCTGGGCAGCGGATCGTTCAGCGAGAACTGCGGCGAGGTCATCGCCGGGGCGCTGGCGTGGAGCGGGAATTTCCGGCTCAACTTCGAGGTGGACGAATACGACGTGCTGACCGTGCTGGCCGGGGCCAACCCCAACGGCTCGGAATACCGGCTGCGCCCGGGCGAATCGTTCACCACGCCGGAGATGATCTACACCCACTCGCTGCGCGGCGCAGGAGGCGCCTCGCGCAACCTCCACGACTGGGGGCGCAACTACGGCGTCTACCACGCCGAACGGGTGGTCCCGACGCTGCTCAACAGCTGGGAGGGGGCCTATTTCGACTTCGACGCCAAGGTGCTGAAACAGATGATCGACGACGCAGCCTCGATGGGGCTCGAAATGTTCGTGCTCGACGACGGATGGTTCGGCAACAAATATCCGCGCAACGCCGCCAACGCCGGACTGGGCGACTGGCAGGTCAACCGGAAGAAACTCCCGGCAGGCATCGACGACATCGCCTCGTACGCACACCGCAAAGGGCTGAAATTCGGCATCTGGATCGAACCCGAGATGGTCAACCCCAAGAGCGAACTGGCCGAGAAGCATCCCGACTGGATCGTGCGGCCGCCGAAGCGCGAAGCGCCCGAAACCCGCAAACAATGGCTGCTGGACCTCTCGAACCCCGCGGTGCAGGACTTCGTCTTCGAGGTCTTCGACAACACGATGAAGCTCTCGGACAAGATCGACTACATCAAATGGGACGCCAACCGCAACGCCAACAACGTGGGTTCGGCCTATCTGCCCGCCGACGAGCAGTCGCGCTTCTGGATCGACTATGCGCAGGGATTCTACCGCGTGATGGAGCGCATCCGGGCCAAATACCCCGACGTGCTGATCCAGGCCTGCGCCTCGGGCGGCGGCCGCGTGGAATACGGGGCGCTCAAATATTTCGACGAGTTCTGGACCAGCGACAACACCGAAGCGCTTTCAAGGGCCCGCATCCAATACGGCACAAGCCTCTTCTACCCGGCCGTGGCCATGGGCTCGCACGTCTCGGCCGTGCCCAACCACCAAACGGGCAACGTCACGCCGATCAAATTCCGCTTCGACATGGCCTGCGCCGGACGCCTCGGCATGGAGCTCCAGCCCAAGCAGATGACCGACGCCGAGAAGGAGTTCGCGCGCCGTGCCATCGCCAGCTACAAGGAGTACCGCGACATCGTGATGCAAGGCGACCTCTACCGCATCGGCACGCCCTACGACGAGAGCGGATGCTACGGCGTGCTGTACGTCGCCAAGGACAAGCGGCAGGCCGTGCTGTTCGCTTACAGCCTGCGTTACCAGGGGCGTTCGCTGATCCCGAAATTCCGCCTCGACGGACTCGACCCCAAGACGGGATACACCGTGCGGGAGCTGAACGTCGATAAACCCCGCTTCTGGTTCGACGGAAAGACCCTCAGCGGAGAACTGCTCATGAACGCCGGCATCAATCCCCATCTGTCGAAGATATACGACAGCGCCGTATTCATCCTGAAAGCCAAGTGACGGGTCCATGAAACTGCGGAAGCCCATATTCCTGCTCCGAAGCCTGCTGTTGTCCGGCATGGCCGTGCTGACCGCCTGCGGCCGGAACGACACCGCCACGCTCGAAGGAGAATTGGACTATATGATCAGGAACAAGCGGCTTTTCGACGAAAAGAAGGAGGAGCGCATCGACGGATTCCGGCGGATGCTGTGTATGACCAGACTGACCCCGGAACAGGAGTACGCGATCAACGACAGTCTCAGCGAAGTTTTCTACAAATACCGGCTCGACTCCGCCATCCGCTACGGAGAACGCAATCTGGAACTCGCCCGCCGGCTCGGCGACCGGGAGCGCTGCGCCTCCGCCGCAATCCGGCTCGCGCGATTCTACTCCTCCCGCGGCGCCTGCATCGAGGCCCGGCAGCTGCTCGACTCGATCCGCAGGGAGCTGCCTCCCGGCTTTCTCGAACTCTATTACCGGACCTACATCTTCTTCTACGACTGCTACGGGGTCTTCTCCGGCTCCAGCCGGCCGACGAACAACCGGGCGGTTTACCGGGATTCGCTCCGGCGGCATCTCGGAATCCCGGCCAATACGTCCGAAACCAGGGAGCAGGCCGAACAACGGCTGCTGAACCAACTCACGCAGATACCGCCCGGAACCCCCGATTATGCCATGATCGCCAACTCCCTGGGCAGCCACTACCGGGCGAACGGCGACGACTGGCTGGCGAAAAAATATTACACCCTCTCGGCGATCGCCGACATTCAGAACGCCACGAAGGAGAACGACGCGATACTCTCCCTGGCGAAAGTCTACTTCGATCACAAGGATTATTCGCGGGCCTACAAATACACCCAGTCGGCCCTCGAAGACGCCCTTTGCAGCAACATGCAGTTCCGGATCGTGCGGATGACGGAACTCGCCTCGATCATCATCGCCTCGCACCAGGACAAAGAGGCCAAAACCAAGGTCAAACTGCAACACTATCTGATCCTGATCAGCGTCCTTTCGGCGGTGCTCATCCTGCTGTTCGTATTCGTCTACAAGCAGGTGAGGAAGCTCTCGCGGGTGCGGAAAGAGCTCTCGGGGACCAATGCCGAACTCGCCCGGCTCAACATCGAGCTGAACGAGATCAACGAACAGCTCTCCGACGCCAACGCCGTCAAGGTGCAGTACATCGCCCGCTTCTTCGACCTCTGCTCGATGTACATCGACAAGATGGACAACTACCGCAAGTCGCTGAAAAAACTGGCGCAGGAGCGGCAGCCCGACGAACTCTACCGCCGGCTGAAATCGACCTCCATGCTCGAAAACGAGCAGGAGGAGCTTTTCCGGAATTTCGACGAAATCTTCCTGAACCTCTACCCGACCTTCATCGAGGAGTTCAACGAACTGCTGGTCGAGAGCGAGCGGATCACGCCGAAATCCGGGGATCTGCTGAACAAGGAGCTGCGCATCTACGCCCTGATCCGGCTGGGCATCACCGACAGCGTAAGGATCGCATCGTTTCTGCGCTGTTCGCTGAGCACGGTCTATAATTACCGGACCCGGATGAGAAACCGGGCCGCCGCCTCGCGGGAGGATTTCGAAAAAAAGGTCATGAAAATCGGAGGCATACACAGAAACGACGCGTGAAAAGTTACAGAATCACTACATTTTTTCGGCCCTTCCGAAACATCAAACGGCTGAAAAATAGCACTATGAATAAAAACAGACACTACATTTTCAGGTATAGTTTTCCGAACCGATATTTATAAAGGCTATTTTTGTAAAGCAGACCGCCGATCTCGGGATTCGGGGGATTCTGCCGAGTTAATCAACCTTTACCAAACTACAAATGAACCCCATCAGAATCGGTTTGATCGGCCTCGGCCGAATGGGAGGATTTTTCCTCGAAGAACTCCGGAAGAGCGAAAAATGGGAGGTCGCCAGCATCTGCGACATATCGCCCGAATCGCGCGCCCGGGCCCGGGAACTCGCCCCGGAGGCGAAAGTGATCGCCGACGAACAGGAAATCTTCGACGACCCCACCATACAGGCCGTGGGACTGTTCGCCCTGGCCGACTCGCGGAAATCGCAGATCGAAAAGGCTTTCGCCAGCGGAAAACACGTCATTGCCGAAAAACCCATCTCCGACAACGTCGAAAACGAATGGAAAGCCGTGGAACTGGCTGAAAACACGCCGCTCTTCTCCACGGTCAACCTCTATCTGCGCAACTCCTGGTATCACAATACGATCAAGGATTTCATCGCCCAGGGCGAGATCGGCGAACTGGCCATCATCCGGGTCTGCCACATGACCCCGGGACTGGCCCCCGGCGAAGGGCACGAGTTCGAAGGCCCGGCATTCCACGACTGCGGCATGCACTACGTGGACATCGCGCGCTGGTACGCCGGTTCGGAGTTCAAGACCTGGAACGCCCAGGCCGTGCGGATGTGGAACTACAAGGAGCCGTGGTGGCTCCAATGCCACGGCACGTTCGAGAACGGCGTGGTGTTCGACATCACCCAGGGGCACGTCTACGGACAGCTGGCCAAGGACCAGACGCACAACTCCTACATAGACATCATCGGCACGAAGGGCATCGCCCGCATGACCCACGACTTCAAGACCGCGATCGTCGAACTCCACGGCGTGACGCAGACCCACCGGCTCATACAGCCCTACGGCGGCAAAAACATCGACGTGCTGTGCAAACTCTTCGCCGAGTCGATCGAAACGGGCCGCCGCAGCGCGTCGCTCCCCACGTTCCGCGATGCGGCGAAGGCTTCGGAATACGCCTGGCGGTTCCTGCAGGACGCCCGCAAACACGACCTGCCGGCCATCGGCGAGCTGGAAACGCTCCGGCAGATCCACGAACGCCGCCGCACGATGAAAAACGGATACGGCCTGCTCCGCAAACATGCCTGAACGACAAACGACAAGATCTGATTAAACCTCTAAAAAACTATCGACCATGAACAATCCACTATTTTTCGGCAACCTGGGTGCCGGCGAGATCATCGTCATCGCGCTCATCGTCCTGCTGCTTTTCGGCGGTAAAAAGATCCCCGAGCTCATGAAGGGAATCGGAAAGGGCGTCCGGAGCTTCAAGGAGGGGATGAACAATATCGAAAAGGATATCGAAAATCCCGACCCGGACCCCAAAGACAAGACCAATCACTAATCCAACCTTAAAATCTCTGAAACGATGTCAAACGAAATGTCGAGAAGAAAGTTCCTGAAAACAGGAGCTGCCGCCGCACTCGGTCTGGCGGTCGTGCCCAGCACGGTGTTAGGTAAAAAATTCGGCCACACCGCCCCCAGCGACAAGCTCAACATCCTGGGCGTGGGTATCGGAGGCCGCGGCGCCTCGGTGCTGAAAGGGCTCGAAAGCCAGAACATCATCGGTCTGTGCGACGTGGACTGGAAATACGCCGACCACGTGTTCAAGCGCTACCCGGCAGCCAAGAAGTACAACGACTACCGCAAGATGTACGACGAACTGCTCAAATCGGCCGACGCCGTGATGGTCGCCACGGCCGACCACACGCACGCCATCATCGCCGCCGACGCCATCACGGCCGGCAAGCACGTCTACGTCGAGAAGCCGCTGACCCACACCGTCTACGAATCGCGCCTGCTGACCAAACTGGCCGACAAGCACAAGGTAGCCACCCAGATGGGCAACCAGGGAGCTTCGGGCGAGGGCGTCCGCAAGGTCTGCGAATGGATCTGGAACGGCGAGATCGGCGAGGTGCGCAAGGTGGAGACCTTCACCGACCGTCCGATTTGGCCGCAGGGACTGGCCCGTCCCGAGAACGACGAGCGCATTCCGAAGACGATGAACTGGGACGCCTTCATCGGTCCGGCCCCCTACCGGCCCTACAACTCGATCTATACGCCGTGGAACTTCCGCGGATGGTGGGACTTCGGCACCGGCGCCCTGGGCGACATGGCCTGCCACATCCTGCATCCGGTGTTCAAGGCCCTGAAGCTGGGCTCCCCGACCAAGGTTCAGGGCAGCTCGACGCTGCTTCTGAACGAATCCGCCCCCATGGCGCAGCGGGTGAAGTTCGTCTTCCCGGCCCGCGACAACATGCCGAAGGTGGCCATGCCGGAGGTCGAAGTGCACTGGTACGACGGCGGTCTGATGCCGGAGCGTCCCGAAGGGCTGCCCGCAGGCAAGGACCTGAACATGAGCGGCGGCGGCGCGATCTTCTACGGCACGAAGGATACGCTGATCTGCGGATGCTACGGCAAGGACCCCTACCTGGTTTCGGGCCGCGTGCCCGAGGCTCCGAAGGTACTGCGCGAGATCACCGAATCGCACCAGATGGACTGGGTGCGCGCCTGCAAGGAGGACCCCGAATACCGCACGCCGAGCGCCTCGGACTTCAGCGAGGCCGGACCGTTCAACGAGATGGTCGTCATGGGCGTGCTGGCCGTGCGTCTGCAAAGCCTCAACCGGGAACTCGAATGGGACGGTGAAAACATGCGTTTCACGAACATTCCCGACGACGCCATGATCAAGACGGTCATCAAGGACGGTTTCCACATCAAGGACGGACACCCGACCTTCGACAAGACCTGGACCGATCCGGTCAACGCGCAGCAGTTCGCGCAGGAACTCATCAAACACACCTACCGCGACGGTTGGAAACTGCCCGACATGCCGCGCTGAACAAATTCGTAAAACCTAAAAAAACAGAAAGAATATGAAAAAGACCCTTTTATTCTCGGCTTGCGTGGCGCTGACCGCGTCACTCGTATCGTGCGGAGGCCCCGGCGGCAAAGCGAAGACGGCCGGCGACGCTTCGGCCAAGGCGGAAAGCGAAACGCCCGCAGTTCCCGAATACACCGTCGTGGACAACGCGCAGGTGGACCTCGCGTCGTTCCCGCAGGACAAGGACGGCTACTACGTGATCTTCGACGGCAAGACGCTCAACGGCTGGCGCGGCTACGGCAAGGAGAACGTTCCTTCGCGCTGGACGATCGACGACGGCGCCATCAAGTTCAACGGCTCGGGCGGCGGCGAAGCCCAGACGGGCGAGGGCGGCGACCTGATCTTCGCCAAGAAGTTCAAGAACTTCGAACTGGAGATGGAGTGGAAGGTCTCGAAGGGCGGCAACTCGGGCATCTTCTACCTGGCCCAGGAGGTTACGACCCAGAAGGACGGCAAGACCAAATACGAGCCGATCTACATCTCGTGCCCCGAGTACCAGGTGCTCGACAATGCGAACCACCCCGACGCCAAACTGGGCGTTGACGGCAACCGCCAGTCGGCATCGCTCTACGACATGATCCCGGCCGTTCCGCAGAACCAGAAGCCCTTCGGCGAATGGAACAAGGCCAAGATCATGGTTTACAAAGGCACGGTCGTACACGGACAGAACGATCAGAACGTCGTGGAGTACCACCTCTGGACGCCCCAGTGGACCGAGATGCTGGAGAACAGCAAGTTCAGCCCGAAGAAGTGGCCGCTGGCGTTCGAACTGCTCAACAACTGCGGCGGCGAGAACCACGAAGGCTACATCGGTCTCCAGGACCACGGCGACGACGTTTGGTTCCGCAACATCCGCATCAAGATCCTCGACTAATCTCCCGCGACCGTGAAGACCCGTTTTCTGACAACGGTTTGCGCACTTCTCACCCTGGCGGTGCTCCTCGGCGGATGCTCCGCCGGGGCGGAGAAGACGCCGAAAAAGGAGGTCGGCATCCAGCTCTACTCCGTGCGGAGCCTGATCGGAGCCTTCGGCAACAATCAGGAGGACTACAAACCCGTGCTGAAACAGCTCGCCGACATGGGCTACACCTCGGTGGAGGCGGCCAGCTACAAGGATGGCAAAATCTACGGACAGACCCCCGAACAGTTCCGCAAGGACGTGGAGGAGGCCGGCATGAAGGTGCTCTCCACACACTGCACGATCAATCTTTCGGACGAGGAGCTGGCCGCAGGCGACTTCTCGAAGGCCCTCGCATGGTGGGACGAGTGCATCGCGGCGCACAAGGCCGCCGGTGCGGAATACATCGTCGTCCCGTCGATGCGGAAGGTCTCGACGCTCGAAGAGCTGGCGACCTACTGCCGCTATTTCAACGAAGTCGGCGCCCGCTGCAAGGCCGCCGGGCTGAAATTCGGCTACCACAACCACTCGCGCGAATTCGAGAAGATCGAGGACCGGGTGATGCTCGACTACATGATCGAGAACACCGATCCCGACAAGGTGCTGTTCGAAATGGATGTCTACTGGGCCGTGATGGGAAAGGCCAGCCCGGTGGACTATTTCAAGAAGTACCCGGGGCGGTTCAAGCTGCTGCACATCAAGGACCGCCGTGAGATCGGCCAAAGCGGGATGGTGGGATTCGACGCCATCTTCGCCAACGCGGAGACCGCCGGCGTCGAGAACATCATCGTCGAGATCGAGGGATCGAGCTACGACGACATCGTCCGCAGCGTCCGCGAGTGCATCGACTACCTGCTCGAAGCGCCCTTCGTCGAAGCCTCTTACGGGAAATAAACCGCGGCTGTCATGGAAGAAAAACAAATGACGTTCTGGGCGCACCTGGAAGACCTCCGCTGGAGCCTGATCCGCGTGGTGGCCGTGCTGCTCGTATTCGTGATAGTTTGTTTTTGCGCCATGCCCTATCTGTTCGACCACTTCGTGCTGGCACCGACCACCTCGGACTTTCCGCTCTACCGGTGGCTGTCGCAGATCAGCGGCTCGAACAACCCGCTGCTCCCGGATTTCAGCAACGACAACTACTCCGTGGAGATCATCAACATCAACGTCGCGTCGCAGTTCCTGACCCACATCAGCACGTCGTTCTGGTTCGCGCTGGTGCTGATGTTCCCCTACCTGATCTTCGAGATCTGGCGGTTCGTGCAGCCCGCGCTGTTCCGCGAAGAGCGCCGGAGCGTCGGACTGGCGTTCATCGGAGGCACGTTCATGTTCTTCCTCGGGTGCGCCGTGGGCTACATGCTCGTGTTCCCGTTCACGTTCCGCTTCCTCACGGAGTACCAGCTGAGCACGTCGATCGTCAACCAGATCTCGCTGACCTCCTACATGGGGAATTTCCTGATGCTGATATTCGTCATGGGGATCGTCTTCGAACTGCCGCTGCTGGCGTGGCTGCTCTCGAAAATGGGGCTGGTGACCAAGTCCTTCTTCCGGCAATACCGCAAGCACGCCGTGGTCATCCTGCTGGTGCTGTCGGCGCTCATCACCCCCTCGGGCGACCCGTTCACGCTGATGGTCGTCTTCCTGCCGATCTACCTGCTCTACGAGCTCGGCATCAAATTTTCGAGGGACTGACCCCGACATCCGTTCTGCCGAAACCGGGATTTCCGCCGTGGAAATCCCGGTTTTTCATCTCTCCGGCAACGCCCGGACAGGCTGCGCCCGGCAAAATGCAGGCAAGATTGCGTTTGCTCCCGGCTTGCACTACTTTGGCTGCGCCTTAGACAGGCGGCGCCTCGGCAAAATGCAAGCAAGCTTGCGTTTGCTCTCGGCTTGCACTATCTTTGCATCCAAAGACTTCCGAACATGATCGAACAAATCATCTCCCGACGACTCCGAATCGCCCTGCCGCAGGTGCAGGGCACCGTGCGCCTGCTGCGCGACGGTGCGACGATCCCCTTCATCAGCCGCTACCGCAAGGAGGCGACCGGCTCGCTCGACGAAGTGCAGGTGGGCGCCGTCAAGGAGCAGCTGGAACGCCTCACCGAACTCGAATCCCGCCGCCAAACCATACTCACGACCATCGAAGAGCAGGGGAAACTGACTCCGGAGCTCCGCCGGCGCATCGAGGAGTGCTGGGACCCGGTGGAGCTGGAGGACCTCTACCTGCCCTACAAGCCCAAACGCCGCACCCGCGCCACCGTGGCCCGCGAACGGGGGCTGGAACCGCTCGCCGACCTCGTCATGGCACAGCGGGCCCGCGACGCGGCACAGCAGGCCCGGCGTTACGTCTCGGCCGAAGTACCGACCCCCGAAGACGCCCTCGCCGGGGCGTGCGACATCATCGCCGAACGCATCTCGGAGAACGAACAGGCCCGCAACGGCCTGCGCCGCACCTTCGCCCGCGAGGGCGTCGTGCACACGAAGGTCGTGAAGGGCAAGGAGGCCGAAGGAGCCAAATATTCCGACTATTTCGACGCCGCGACGCCGCTGCGCAGCATCTCGTCGCACCGGTTTCTGGCCATGCGCCGCGGAGCCGACGAAGGCGTGCTGAAGATCACGATCGACATCGACGCCGACCGCTGCATCGAGGGGCTTTGCCGCCAGTTCATCCGCCCCGGCTCGGCGACGCGCACGTGGATGGAGGCCGCAGCCGCGGATTCGTTCAAACGCCTCATGCGCCCCTCGATCGAAACCGAACAGCTGGCGGCGGCCAAGGAAAAGGCCGACGACGAAGCCATCCGGGTCTTCGCCGAGAACCTGCGGCAACTGCTGCTTTCGCCGCCGCTGGGACAGAAGCGCGTGATCGCCCTCGACCCCGGGTTCCGCACGGGCTGCAAGGTCGTGGTGCTCGATTCGCAGGGCGGCCTGCTCCACAACACGACCGTCTATCCCCATGCGCCGCAGAACCGCTATGCCGAGGCCGCCGAAACCCTGAAAACGCTGGCCGCGAAGTACAAGACCGAAGCGTTCGCCGTCGGGGACGGCACGGCGGGCCGCGAAACCGAACAACTGGTCCGCGGACTGGGGCTTGCAGGCGTCGAGATCTTCATGGTGAGCGAGGACGGCGCGTCGGTCTACTCGGCATCGGCCGCGGCCCGCGAGGAGTTTCCCGACCACGACGTGACGGTGCGCGGGGCCGTGAGCATCGGACGCCGCCTGATCGACCCCCTTTCGGAGCTGGTCAAGATCGACCCCAAGTCGATCGGCGTCGGGCAGTATCAGCACAGCGTCGATCAGGGGAAACTGAAATCCCGGCTCGTCACGGTCGTGGAGAGCTGCGTCAACCGTGTCGGCGTGAACATCAATACCGCCTCGAAACATATTCTGACCTACATTTCGGGACTCGGCCCGGCGCTGGCGGAGAACATCGTGGCCTACCGCGCCGCGAACGGGGATTTCAAAAGCCGCCGGGAGCTGCTCAAAGTGCCGCGGCTGGGAGCCAGGGCTTTCGAACAGGCGGCCGGATTCCTGCGGGTCGTGGGCGGCACGAATCCGCTGGACAACAGCGCCGTGCACCCCGAATCGTACCACATCGCCGGGCGCATGGCCGCCGATGCGGGCGTCACCGTGGAGCAGCTGCTCGCGGACAAGGCCCTGCGCAAATCCATACGGCCCGAACGATACGTGGACGGCGACGTGGGGCTGCCGACTGTAACGGACATCCTCGAAGCGCTCGACAAGCAGGGCCTCGACCCGCGGGAGCAGTTGCAGGTCTTCGCGTTCGATCCCAACGTGCACACGATCGACGACCTGCGCCCGGGGATGCAGCTGCCGGGCATCGTGACGAACATCACGGCGTTCGGGGCTTTCGTGGACATCGGCGTCAAGCAGGACGGACTGGTCCACATCTCGCAGCTGGCCGACCGCTACGTCGCCTCCCCGGCCGACGTGGTGCACCTGGGACAGCACGTCGAAGTGCGGGTGACAGGCATCGACACCGTCCGCGGACGCATCGCGCTCTCGATGCGCCGCGAAGCATAAAAGACCGGACCAAGCGAGGCCCCGCAACGGCTATCCTGGTCGAAAAATGGCCTCTTAAGGTCGAATATTGTCCGCCGGTCCGTAAAACATCGCCTACCTTTGGGTATTCAAACCATTAACCCATTTGTCCGATGAGAAAAAACAACCTGTTCATTACCTCGTCGTGCCTGCTGGGGGCACTGGCCTCGTGCTACGGGGCCTTCGGAAAGAACCCGCGGCCCAACGTCATCCTGATCCTTGCCGACGACATGGGAATCGGGGACGTGAGAGGGCTTAATCCCGATTCACAGATCGACACCCCCTGGCTCGACGAAATGTGCAACCGCGGCATCGCGTTCACCGATGCGCACGCTTCGTCCGCACTCTCCACGCCCTCGCGCTACTCGATCCTCACCGGCCGCTACAACTGGCGTTCGACGAAAAAAGGCGGTGTGCTCGGCGTCATGTCGCCCCCGATGATCGCGACGGGCCGCAACACCATCGCCGACATGTTCCGAGCCTGCGACTACACGACGGCGGCCATCGGCAAATGGCATCTGGGATGGGACTGGACATACAAGGAAGGCAAAGCGAAAACCGTTGACAACATCGACTTTACGAAGCGCGTGGCCAACGGTCCCACCGATCGGGGATTCGACTATTTCTACGGGCTGACCTCTCCGTCCGGGCCTCCGCACCTCTACATGGTCAACGACATGGCGGAGAAACAGCCGAACACGAGATTCGAAGAATCCGGCGGCGGTCTGTACAAAATCAAGGGCGGCATCGGCCACAGCGACTGGAGCGCCGACGGCATGCAGCCCCATCTGGCGGACAAGATGCTCGACTACCTCGACGAAAACAAGGATTCCGACAAACCGTTCTTCCTCTACATGGCACTGACGGCTCCCCACATCCCGCTTTTCCCGAGCAAGGAGTTCAAGGGCAAATCCAAGATCGGCGACTACGGCGACCTGGTGATGATGATAGACGACATCGTCGGCAGGGTCAATCGAAAGCTGAAGGAGATCGGCAAATACGACAACACGATCGTCATGTTCGCCGCCGACAACGGCTGCGCCGGTTACATCAACATGGACAGGATAAACCGGAAAGGACACTATCCGTCCTATATTTACCGGGGCTACAAGTCGCACGGCTGGGAAGGCGGCCACCGCATTCCCTTCATCCTGTCGTGGGGCGATCGGTACGGACGCGTGACCGATAATTCGCTCGTCTCGCTGACCGATCTGTACGCCACATTCGCCGACATGCTCGGCTACCGGATAGCCGACGACGAGGCCGAAGACAGTTTCAGTTTCTGGCCGATACTCGACGGCTCGGGCAACTCCGGCCGGACCGATCTGATCGCCACGTCGGGAGCCGGCTATTTCACCTACCGGACGCCACAGTACAAGCTGATATTCAACGCGGGAAACAGTTCCGGCGAAGAGTACAGGATCGACGGACAGCCCCCGCTGCAATTCTACGACATGGTCAACGATCCCGAAGAGAAGGTCAACCAGATAAACAATCCGGAATACGCCGGCCGGATCAGGGAGATGGCCGCCCGGGTGAAGAAGTACATCGAGGATGGCCGATCGACGCCCGGAGCCAAAGCGGCCAACGACGGCGGCAATTCCTGGAAACAGATCACCGACATAATGAGCGGCCTGTACGCCGGGAACCGGTAAGGAAGAAACTGCGCCGAAGGATGCCAGAACCGCCGTTCGATTCGACGCAGTTCAACGGCAGGATGTAAAGATCAATGTAGGCGATTTTTGCAGGCGGGGCGGCATTTTGCAGCGCAGAATACCGCCTCGCCTGAATCCAGTCGTATTCCGGCGTATCGCGCACCACGACGAGCAGGTCGTAGGCCGCGGCATCGCTGTGCGGCGTGCCGCCGACCAGTTTCCCGAACAGCAGGATATATTCGGGATTGAAATAGCCGTCGGTGAGGATGCGGACGATCTGCGCGGCTTCGGCGGGATCGTAAAGTCGTTCGGCAGGCTGTTCCTGCACGGAGTTTTGATTCGTTTCCATGTGATTGATTGTTGAAAATTGGACATAATGAGGGCTGTCCTTATCGTGCGGCATCGCACGACAAAGAAAATAACAGTTTGATCAGCAATCAGTTGCTAATCGGGCGGATGGAAACGAAAACGAATCGGGAGGTTGCACGGCGGAAACCGCCTGCGGCTGGCCTTGCGGCGTGTCGGTACCGGAGTACGAACGAAAGCCCCAACGGTTCTGCGCAAATGGTTAAGTGCCATACTGCCCAAGAGCGTATAGAAACGTAGTGTTTATATTTATGATGTTCGCAGGAGCAACGATAGAAATGTTTGAATAGCCTGCAAATAAAAAAGAAAAAGGGGACCGCCGTCAATCGGCAGTCCCTAAAAATCAGAGGTCTGAAGCGGATTCGAACCGCTGTACAAGGTTTTGCAGACCTTTGCCTAGCCACTCGGCCATCAGACCATTATTTCCCGCATATGCCCCCTTCCTCGGCCAATCTCGAAATCCGGCCCGGAAAACGCTAACGCCCAATTCCGGACGCATCGGGAGTGCAAATATACAAACATTTCTAATTTCTGCAAAACTTCCGCCCAACTTTGCGTTATTTCCCGGAGAAATTCTCGTTATTTCCCAAAATTCGTTACTTTTACCCATCGAAAAAAACGTCATTCCATTCGCGTCCATGACCATCGAGGATATTGCCCTTCAAATGACTCCGGGCATCGGTCCGAAAGGCGCCGTGCATCTGCTGGAGCAGTTCGGCGATGCGCGGAGCGTCTTCGCGGCCACCGCCGGCGAACTGACCGGCAAAGCGGAACTGCGGCCCGATCTGGTGCAGCAGATCGTCCGCCGGAAGGGCTTTTCCGCGGCTGAAAAGGAGCTCGCCTACTGCCGCCGCAACGGCATTGCAGCCATCGCCTCGACCGACCCGGAATATCCGCCGCTGCTGCGCGAAATCCCCGACTATCCCCACGTGATCTACGTCCGGGGCAGCGTCGAGGCCCTCTCGGCGCGGTGCGTTTCGGTCGTGGGGACCCGCGAGGCGACGCCCTACGGGCAAACGGCCTGCAACCGGATTGTCGAAGGGCTGGCGGAACGGGTTCCGGGGCTTTGCATCGTGAGCGGACTCGCTTTCGGCATCGACGTTGCGGCGCACCGGGCGGCCCTCGCGGCAGGCGTGCCGACCGTCGCGGTGCTGGCCAATCCGCTGCCCGGCGTAACGCCCGCACAGCATACGGATGTGGCGCGCGACATCCTCGCCCACGGAGGAGCGTTGGTCACGGAACTCCATTCGCAGTCGAAGCAAAACGGCAACTTCTATCTCGCCCGCAACCGCATCATCGCGGGGCTGAGCGCCGGATGTATCGTCGTCGAATCGCCGGACTCGGGCGGTTCGCTCTTCACGGCCCACTGCGCCGACGCTTACGACCGCACGGTGATGGCCGTACCGGGACGCATCACCGACCGGGCGTCGTCCGGCACGAATCACCTGATCCGCAACCGCAAGGCGCAGTTGGTGCTGACGGCCGACGACGTGGTGCGCGAACTGATGTGGGACCTCGGCGAAAACCCCTCCCGGCTGCGTCCGAAGCCCGCAACCCCGGAACTCACACCCGACGAAGCCGGACTGCTGGGGTGTTTCCGCACCGACGATCCGCTTTCGGTCGAGGCCCTCGGAGAGCTCAGCGGGCTGAACCCCGGCGAACTGGCGACGCTGCTCGTAGGACTGGAGCTGGCCGGCGCCGTGCGGCAGCTGCCCGGAAACCGATACATGAAGCTATGAAACTGATCGACACCCATTCGCATCTCTACGACGAGGCGTTCGACCCCGACCGCGAAGAGGCTCTGGCACGCGCCGCGGCCGAAGGCGTCGAAACGCTGCTGCTGCCGGCCATCGACTCCGAAAGCCACGGGAGGCTCTTCGCACTCTGCCGCCGCCATCCGGAACGCTGCGTCCCGATGATGGGGCTGCACCCCACGTCGGTCAACGACAACCCCCGCTGGCGCGAGGAGCTGGCGTCGGTCGAACAATACCTGCAAACCCCGCCCGAAGGCATTCCGTCCTTCTGCGCCGTGGGCGAAATCGGGCTGGATTTCTATTGGAGCCGCGATTTCCGCGAGGAGCAGACCGAAGCCTTCCGACGCCAGATCGAACTGGCCCTGCAATACGGACTGCCGATCGCCGTGCATACGCGCGATGCATGGCCTGAGACCGTCGCCCTCGTACGCGAATTCCGCGGCCAGGGGCTTCGGGGCGTCTTCCACGCCTATTCGGACGGCATCGAAACCTGCCGGGAACTCCGGGAGCTGGGCGATTTCGTCTTCGGAATCGGGGGCGTGGTGACCTTCAAAAAGAGCCGGCTGGCCGAGGTCGTGCGCGACATGGAGCTGCGGGAGATCGTCCTCGAAACCGACTGCCCCTACCTGACGCCCGCACCCCACCGGGGCGAACGCAACGAATCGGCCTACGTGCGCTACGCGTGCGAAAAAGTCGCCGAAATCAAGGGGCTGACGCCCGCGGAAGTGGCCGCCGCGACGGCCGAAAATGCAAAACGAATCTTCAAAGGAATCTGACCCTATATGCGTTCATCCATCCTGATCATCTACACGGGCGGAACCATCGGCATGAAGACCGACGCCGTCACCGGGGCGCTGGTGCCCTTCGATTTCAGCGCCATCTACGACGAATTTCCCTCGCTGAAACGCCTCAACGTAGACATCGACGTGCACACCGTGTCGCCCGTGATCGACTCGTCGAACGTCGAACCGGCCCACTGGATCGCCCTGGCCGAACTCATCCGCGACAACTACGCCCGTTACGACGGTTTCGTGGTGCTGCACGGCACCGACACCATGTCCTACACGGCCTCGGCGCTGAGTTTCATGCTCGAAAACCTCAGCAAACCGGTGGTTTTCACCGGGAGCCAGATCCCGATCGGCGTGTTGCGCACCGACGGGCGCGAGAACCTCATCACGGCCATCGAAATCGCCGGAGCGCATCTCGACGGCCGGCCCGTGGTTCCCGAAGTGTCGCTCTATTTCCAAAACCGGCTCTTCCGCGCCAACCGCACCACCAAGCGCAGCGCCGAGGCCCTGAGCGCCTTCCGGTCGTACAACTACCCGCCGCTGGCCGAAGTCGGGGTCAACATCGCCTACAACCTGCCGGCGATCCTGCGCCCCGCGGAGTTTTCGCAGGAGCTGCGCATCGCCACGAAGCTCTCCGGAGGCATCGAGCTCATCAAACTCTTCCCGGGAATGGGCGGGGAGATGCTGCGGGCCATGCTCTCGGCCCCCGGACTGCGGGCCGTGGTGCTCGAAACCTACGGCGCAGGCAACGCCCCCACCTCCGAATGGTTCATCCGCATCGTGCAGGAGGCCGTCGATCGCGGGATCATCATCCTCAACATCACGCAGTGCGGCGGCGGCCGGGTTTCGATGGAGCTCTACGAAACCGGACTGAAACTCCAGAAAACCGGAGTCCTGTGCGGCTACGACATGACCACCGAAGCCGCCGTCACCAAATTGATGTACGTGCTCGGGCTGGGACTCTCCGACGACGAAACGCGCGCAATGCTCCGCAAACCCCTGCGCGGAGAATTTACGGCGTGAGACGTTGCACGAAACGATTTTTTTTTCTATATTTCGCACTGCTAATGTATCCCTTCCGCAACGAAACACCAGCGGCAGCGGAGGCAGAAAGCGAGGCAAACGATTGAACTGCAAACGATTGAGCGAATTCGGGATGAATTGTCCGGGATTCGGTCGCACGTGCGGAAACGGTCCGCAGGAGGCGTTCCGAATTACGAAAGGCCCCCGCAGGAGTCGTAAAAGACAAAAAAAATGATTTTTTTACAAAAAAATAAGCAACAGTAAGAACCGATCGAATCGCGGAACGGCCGCGAGGGGAAGAAACCAAAACTCAACAAATAAAAATTCAACTAATCAAATTTATTTTATCTAACACAACTATGAAAAAACTTTTTTTGATTCCGTCGGCTGCCCTGTCCGTACTGGGTACCGTTAGTGCGTTCGCACAGGATGCTGCTGTCGCAACCGAAACGGTTGTCGCCGAAACCCAGATGGCCGGCGACAGCCTGCACCACGTCATGATGCAGAAGTTCCTCGAAGGCGGCTGGGAGTGGATGCTTCCGGTGCTCCTCTGCTTGGTGATCGGTTTGGCCGTAGCCATCGAGCGTATCCTCTACCTGTCGCTCTCGACGATCAACTCGAAGAAACTCATCGCCAAGGTCGAAGAGGCTCTCCAGAACGGCGGCGTCGAGGCTGCCAAGGAGGTTTGCCGCAACACCCGCGGCCCGATCGCCTCGATCTACTATCAGGGTCTGGACCGCTACGACCAGGGTCTGGACGCCGTTGAGAAGGCTGTCGTTTCCTACGGTTCGGTTCAGACCGGCCAGATGGAATCGGGTCTGTCGTGGATCGGCCTGTTCATCGCCCTCAGCCCGATGCTCGGATTCATGGGTACCGTCGTCGGTATGATCGCGGCGTTCGACGCCATCCAGGCTGCCGGCGATATCAGCCCGACGCTCGTTGCAGGCGGTATCAAAGTCGCCCTTCTGACGACCCTCATGGGTCTTATCGCTGCGGTTATTCTTCAGCTGTTCTACAACTATATCGTTTCGAAGATCGACTCGCTCGTGAACGATATGGAGGATTCGTCCATCACGCTGATGGATATCCTGACGGCTTACAACAAGAAATAATCCACCGCGGATAAGATTAAAAAGTCAAAAGCAATTATGAAAAAGATATTGAACGTATTGCTGGGTGTTCTGATGGCAATCACCGTGGTCCTTCTGGTCTACGCGATCGCCACCGGCGGCTCGGAGGCTGCGATCAGCGTGAACCTGATGTGGGGTTATTTCCTCCTCGTGTTCGCGGTTGCGGCAGCCATCTTCTGCGCCGTCTTCGGAATGATCCAGAACCCGGCAGGCATCAAGGGAACCATCCTGTCGCTGGGGTTGATCATCGTAATCGTGGGCGTGTCGTATTTCATCTCGGCAGGCCACACGGTGAACATCGTCGATCTCCAGAACAACGGGTTCTTCGGCCACACTGAAACCGTAATCACCGAAACGAGCATCCTCGTTACCTACGTCGCATTCGTCGCCGCTTTCGTGACGGCCGTAGCGACCGAGATCTGGGGCGCTTTCAAATAATTGAGGAAAGATAATGGCAGTAGATAAAAGAAAAGTACAGGAGATCAATGCCGGTTCGATGGCCGACATCGCCTTCCTGCTGCTCATTTTCTTCCTGGTCGCCACTACCATGAACACGGACACGGGTTTGGTGCGTATGCTCCCGCCGATGCCCCCTGAGGATCAGAAACAGGAGGACATCAAGGTCAAGGAACGCAACCTCTTCCTGGTGTTCATCAACGGCAGGGGCGACATCATGGCAGGAGCTTCGGGCAAGCAGGAACCGATCGATCTGCATCAGCTGACGGAGAGGACCAAGGAGTTCATCGTAAACCCGATGGACGACGAGAACCTTCCCGAAAAGGTGAACAGGGACATCGATCTCCCCGACGGCAGCAAATGGGTCTATCCCGTGAGCGAAGGCGTCGTTTCGCTGCAAACGACCCGCGATACGGGCTATCAGTCCTATATCATGGTGCAGAACGAACTCACGCGCGCTTTCAACGAGGTGCGTGACGAAGTGGCACAGCGTAAATTCGGCGCCAAATTCTCGGACCTTCCCGAGGAGCAGCGCAATGTGATATCGAAGGCAGTGCCTCTGAAAATCTCGGAGGCGGAACCGCGTAACATAAAGAAGTAAGTCATGGCAGTAATGAAAAAGAAGGGCAACAAAGGTCTGCCCCCTATCTCGACCGCATCGCTTCCTGACGTGATCTTCATGATCCTCTTCTTCTTCATGGTCTCGACGACCATGCGCGATCAGGAACTGCTGGTGAGATACAAACTTCCGGAGGCCACCGAGGTGCAGAAGCTCGAGAAGAAATCGCTCGTCAGCTTCATCCACATCGGCCCCCCGTCGATGACGATGCAGGCAAAGTTCGGTACCGCGCCGCGCATCCAGTTGAACGACTCCTACAAATCGACCCGGGATATTCTGGACTTCGTCGCCGCAGAGCGCGATAAGCTCAGCGAAGCCGACCGTGCCTCGATGACCATCTGCCTGAAGGCCGACCAGGCCACGAAGATGGGTATCGTGACCGACGTGAAGCAGGAGCTTCGCCGGGCCAACGCCCTGAAAATATCCTATGCGGCCTCCAAGTCGCTGGGATACTGATCCGGGGAATTCATTTGAAAAAGAGCAGGCTTCGGGCCTGCTCTTTTCGTTTCAGAAGGGGAATTCCAGCTGGTCGATCTCGTGGTTGAACGTCAGCCGGTGATGGGGCGTAAGGCCGTATTCGCGGATCGCCAGCCGGTGTTCGCGCGTCGGGTAGCCCTTGTTCTTCATCCAGCCGTATTGGGGGAACTCCTCCGCCAGACGCATCATATACTCGTCGCGGTGGGTCTTGGCAAGAACCGACGCGGCGGCGATGTCGGCATATTTGCCGTCGCCCTTGACAATGCAGCGGTAAGGGATTTCGAGCCGCGTGCGGAACCGGTTGCCGTCGATAGCCAGGAATTCCGGCCCGGGATCGAGCCGCGCCGCGGCCAGCGACATCCCCTCGAACGAGGCGTTCAGAATGTTGATCTCGTCGATCCGGGCCGCTGAAACCGCCTCGACGGCCCATGCCACGGCCTCGCGCTCGATGATCGCCCGCAGCTTGTCGCGGTTACGCTCGGTCATCTGCTTCGAATCGTTGAGCAGCGGATCGTGAAAATCCGGCGGAAGGATCACCGCCGCCGCAAACACCGGCCCGGCCAGACACCCCCGCCCGGCCTCGTCGCACCCCGCCTCCCGGAGCTCGTATTGATACTGGTTTTCCAACATAGAAGCAAAGTTAGAAAATATTCCGGCTTTTTTCGCTAATTTTGCAGCGAGGAAAATTCCCGTTATGAAATTCGACATCGCCCGGCAGCCGCTCGTTCCGGCTTTTCTGACTCTCGCCGCACTCGCCTACGCCGCGATGCGGGGAGCGGCGGAATACGGCCTCGACCCGGCGCTGCTGAACGGCGCCGCGGCGATTCATCCCGCAACCGCGGTGTCCCCCGAAGCTGCGCTGCTCCAATTCCAGGCGTCGCATCCCGTATGGGCACGCTGGATCGCGGGCCTGCTGATCCTCTTCACGGGCATGTGCGCCGGCCGGATGACCATTCGCTACAACCTCTATTCGGTCGGCACCTGCCTCGCCATCCCGCTCTACGGCGCCATCGTCTGCGGGCTCGCCGTCGGGAGCGACTACCTGCCGGCGTTCACTGCCGCGGCCCTGCTGGCGCTCTCGGTCAAGAATTTCGCCCGTTCGTTCTGCAACGGATACGGCTTCGACGCCATCTTCCGGGCGTCGCTCTACCTCGGACTGCTGCCATTCGTCAGCACCGCCGCACTGCCGCTGCTACTGATACTGCCGCCGGCCGTCCTGCTCTTCCGGCGCACGCTGCGCGAAGCCGTCGTCGCCATCGCGGGAGTGCTCCTCCCGGCCTTTACGATCTGCTACATCAACTGGGGCGCCGGAGGAGAGTTCCTGGCCCCGCTCATGGCCCTGGGCGACCCGTTCATCACCGGAAAGCCCTTCGCGCTCCTCTCGGCAGTACCTCTCCGGAATCTCGTCCTGCTGGGCGGCATTTTCGTCCTCGATCTGTTGGCACTGCTCTTTTTTCTCTCGGACATCTACGCCGTCGGGACCAAATCCCGGACGATACTTATATATAATATAAGCGTCCTCGTCCTGACCGCCGCCGTGCTGTGCGGACCCGCCGCAACCCCGGGTGCCGCGGCCTTCGCAGCCCTGCCGTCAGCCGTGCTGTTACCCTTCATGTTCGTACGAATCCACCGGGGTATCGCCCTGCTTCTATACCTGCTATTGCTCGCCTCTGCCGTAGCCGAAGCCGTCTTGCGATATTCTATTTAGTTTAGAACATAACACAAAACGTCCTATTTGGGTATTTATGCCCAAATGTGCTATTTTATATAGTAGATTAAAAAGTATTAATTGTATATTTGAGAACGAACATGAGTGACGCAACGCTTTGTTCAGAAAAACTTAAATTACAATTAGTATGAAGAATTCATTGACTTCATCGGTACAACAGCCGATGATCGTGAAGTACGTAGAGACGCTTCACAACGGAATCCAATCGCAAGTCCTTTCGCGTTATGCCATCGGGTACATCCTCCGCGGCACGAAGTACATCTATGACGGCGATAAGCGCCAGACACTTTCGCGCGGCGACGTGTTTTACCTGGGCATCGGACACCACTACATCGAGAACTTCCCCGAAGGAGGCCAGCCGTTCGAGCAGGTGCTCTTTTATTACACGCCGGCCGACCTGCAACGCATCCTCATGCACCTGAACATCACCTACGGACTGAACATTTCGAACGAACATTCGTGCGAAAACTGCCGCAACCGGTCGCATGTGGCCATGCCCGCCTGGAACTCGCTGCGCAACTTTTTCATCAACACCAACAACTATCTGCGCGACGAGGACTTCCGCCACGACGAGACGGCCGAGAACATCAAGATGACCGAATTGATCTACCTGCTCGCCTCGCACGAGGATTGCTGCATCAAGAGCAAGCTGCTCAGCAACGTCGATTCCGCCAAGGAGAACTTCGAGCAGATCATTTACGACCATATCTTCAAGGACATCTCGATCGAAGAGCTCTCGAAGCTCACCAACCGTTCGCTGACATCGTTCAAGAAGGAATTCCGCCGCCATTTCCAGATGCCGCCTCACAAGTGGTACATCCGCCAGCGGCTCATGCACTCGCGTCTGCTGCTCATCTCCACGTCGAAATCCATCTCGGAAATCGGCAACGAATGCACCTTCCCCAACACCTCGCATTTCATCAAACTCTTCAAGAAGGAGTACCAGATGACGCCCGCCACGTACCGCCACCGCCATATTTCGTCGCTGACATCCGAGCCGCAGCCGGCGTTGCAGGAGGCTCCGGAGGCCGTGGAAATGCGCGAGGCGCTTTAATCAAAAACTTATGAATTCGGAGGTATCTTAAAAATTTTAATTATAAACTATAAACAAAAGGAGGTCAGGTTTTAGAAAAATGTTACAAAACATTTGGTTTTTCGTAAATTTCGATTTACCTTTGTGTAACAAACGTGGGATTCTCCCACTCTCATTAACCTAACTAACCTAACCAGAGAGGTCCGATACCGGCAGGTGTCCGACCTCTTTTCTGTTTGGTGGAAGGGGATAGGTACAAAAAACGCCTCTCAGACGGCAGGCGCAGAACCGGATGGGCAGCGACGAAACATTACTTCCGCACCCTAAAACCCGGCTTTTAGCCGGGCGGGCGCAGATCCGGAACAATAATTGGCATCATCACGGGGTTTTTCAATTATTTTTCTTATTTTTGCATCAATTGGAAAATAATGATCTTAAATGCCGAAGTTTTATGACAAGGTAGACGTACTGAAAAAACCCGGATGGTTGAAGATCCGTCTCCACCGCACCCCCGAATGGTCCGAGGTGCGGCACATCGTCGAGAAGCACAATCTGCACACGATTTGCAGCAGCGGCATGTGCCCCAATCAGGCCGAGTGCTGGAGCCGGAGAACCGCGACCTTCATGATTCTGGGAGACATCTGTACCCGGGGCTGCCGCTTCTGCGCGACCAAAACCGGACATCCCCTTGCTCCCGACGCCGAAGAGCCCCGAAAGGTGGCCGAAAGCGTCGCCCTGATGAAACTGAGGTATGTCGTCGTAACCTCCGTGACGCGCGACGACCTCCCCGACGGCGGAGCCCGGCATTGGGCCGCAACCGTGGAGGCCATCCGGTCGCAGAACAGCGACGCCGTAATTGAGCTCCTTATTCCCGATTTGGACGCACGGCCCGACCTTTTGGACGTGGTCATCGCGTCGAAGCCCGGTATCATCGGGCACAACATCGAAACCGTCGAGCGACTGACCCCCGTGGTGCGCTCCAGAGCCAAGTACCGTACGAGCCTGGAGACCCTGCGGTACCTGAGCGATCAGGGCGTCGTGACGAAGAGCGGACTGATGGTCGGACTTGGCGAGAGCGATGATGAAGTTTTACAAACCCTGCACGACCTGCGCGACGCGGGCGTGCGGATCGTGACACTCGGTCAGTACCTCCGTCCCACTCTGGAGCATTACCCCGTTGCGGCGTATATCACTCCCGAAAAATTCGAATGGTACAGACTCCGGGCGCTGGAAATGGGTTTCAGCTACTGCGCGAGCGCGCCGCTGGTCCGCTCGTCGTACATGGCTGAAGAGGCCCTGCAAAGCGTAAAAAGTTTGTAGCGATGGAAGTCTCCTGCCGGGACCTCGGAACGATGGACTACAAGGAGTGCTGGGATTTGCAGCAGTCTTTGTTCGACGCGTCGGTCGCCCGGAAAAGTGCGGGTTCGAGCCCTGTTCCGGGCATCGGAAACAACCCGGACGATGCGGGCACGATCCTGCTGGTGGAGCATCCGCCGGTCTACACGCTGGGCAAAAGCGGGCACGCCGAAAACCTGCTCGTGGCCCGCGAAGCGCTCGAAGCGATGGGCGCACGGTTCTTTCACATCGACCGCGGCGGCGACATCACCTTCCACGGCCCCGGGCAGCTGGTCTGCTATCCGATCCTCGATCTGGAGCGCATCGGCATCGGGCTGAGGGAGTACATCGACACGCTGGAGGAGGCGGTGATCCGCACGGTGGCCGAATACGGCATCGCGGCGGGACGCATCGCAGGGGCTTCGGGGGTCTGGATCGACCCCGAGGGCAGGCGTCCGCGCAAGATCTGCGCAATAGGCGTGCGTTCTTCGCGTTTTATTACCATGCACGGGTTCGCGCTGAACGTCTCGACCGACCTCGAATGGTTCACGCGCATCAACCCCTGCGGGTTTACCGACCGGGGCGTCACGTCGATTGCATCGGAAACGGGATTGCGACCGTCGATGCAGGAGGTGAAGCACACGGTTGTCAGGAAACTGGCCGCGGCATTGCGCTGCAAAATTGCGGCGGACTTCTGAGCCGCGCAACCGGGCATCGCCTCCAAAAGCCGGCTTTTAGCCGGTCAACATTTGCAAACGCTGCCGAAGGCAGCGACAACAGCGGCAGAGAGTGCCGAAACGATATAAAGACGTAATAACGGTAATTAGAAAGTAATGTTAAAATATATAAATAATAATTCGTATGCCTATAGAAAAACGCTGGGTAGTAAAGCCGCAAGGCGACCCCGCGACGGTAGCCATGTTGGCTGCCGCTCTGCGGATCTCGCCCGTGCTGGCCAACCTGCTCGTACAAAGAGGCATAGACAATGTAGAAAAGGCGGAGAAGTTCTTTAAGCCGAGCCTCGCCGACCTGCACGATCCTTTCCTGATGAAGGACATGGACCGGGCGGTCGAGCGGGTCGAACGGGCCGTTGCGAACAATGAGAAGATCATGGTTTACGGCGACTACGACGTGGACGGCTGCACGGCCGTCGCGCTGGTTTACAAGTTCCTGCGCCAGATCGGGCACAAAAACCTGATGTTCTACATCCCCGACCGTTATACCGAAGGTTACGGTATTTCGATCAAAGGCATCGACCTCGCAGCCCGCAAGGGCGTGGGGCTCATCATCGCCCTGGACTGCGGCATCAAAGCCACGGAAAAGATTGTCTATGCGAAAACGAAAGGCGTGGATTTCATCATCTGCGACCATCACCTCCCGGCCGAGGAGATTCCCAAGGCCGTAGCCGTTCTGGACCCCAAGCGGGTCGATTGCTCCTACCCGTTCGACGAACTGTCGGGCTGCGGCGTGGGATTCAAGCTCGTGCAAGCCTATGCGCAGAAAAACGCCATCCCCTTCGAGCAGATCGTGCCGCTGCTGGACCTGCTGGTCGTGTCGATCGCCTCGGACATCGTGCCGCTGGTGGGCGAGAACCGTATTCTGGCCTATTTCGGGCTGAAATACCTCAACCGCGAGCCGTCGAAAGGGCTGCTGTCGATCATCAAGATCTGCGGACTGGACAAGCACAGCATCACCATCGACGACATCGTCTTCAAGATCGGGCCGCGCATCAACGCCGCCGGCCGGATGCGGATGGACGAGAACGACGAGAACGCCTCGCCCTCGGGCGGACACGCCGCCGTGGAGCTGTTGATCGAGGGCAACGAGTCGATCGCCGAGGAGTTCGGCAGCGTGATCGACGCCTACAACCAGGACCGCAAGTCGATCGACCGCTCCGTCACGCAGGAGGCGCACGATTTCATCGAGCGCAACCCCGCCATGAAGGCTCTGAAAAGCACGGTGATCTACAACCCGCGCTGGATGAAGGGCATCGTGGGGATCGTGGCGTCGCGCCTGATCGAGACCTACTACCGCCCGACGGTGGTGCTGACGATGAGCAACGGCTATGTGACCGGCTCGGCGCGTTCGGTGCCGGGATTCGACCTCTATCAGGCCGTCGAGTCGTGCTCGGACCTGCTGGAGAACTTCGGCGGACACATGTACGCCGCAGGGCTCACGATGCGTCCGGAAAACGTCGGGGAGTTCACCCGGCGGTTCAACGCCTTTGTCGAGGAGAACATCGACCCGCAGATGCTCGTTCCGCAGGTGGACATCGACAGCGAGCTGCTCTTCTCGGACATCACGCCGGCGTTCCGCAAGGACCTGAACCGCTTCCAGCCCTTCGGGCCGGGCAACACGGCGCCGGTATTCGCCACGTACGGGGTCAGCAACCACGGCGACGCGAAGCTCGTCGGCATGGAGTGCGAACACCTGCGCATGGATCTGATGCAGCGTCAGAAGCCCAACACGAAGATTCAGGCCATCGCCTTCCAGCAGCCCACGCACTACGAATGGGTGCGCTCGGGGCGTCCGATCGACGTTTGCTACCAAATCGTCGAGAACCACTACCGGGGCACGGTGACCACCCAGCTCCGCGTCAAGGACATCAAACCGGTCCTGAACCGGTAATTCGCGCCGGAAACGAAAAAAAGGCGGACCCTTACGAGGGTCCGCCCTTTCCGTTTCGGCAGGCTATATGAAAAACGCCATCGCCGAGAGCAGTTTGCGCAACTCGGCCAGCGCACCCGAAATGTGATACTGCACGGTCTTGGGGCTGATGTTGAGCGCCTCGGCAATATCGTTGTAGGACATGTTCTCGTAACGGCTCATGCAGAAAACCCGCCGCCGCTGCTCGGGCATGTTGCGGACGGCCAGGTCGATCATCTCCAACAGATCGGCCGTTGACACGCGGTCGTCGGTCTGAGGCGCGGCGGGACTCTCCGCAGCCCCGGCCTCAGCCTGGTATTTATACTCCACCTGCCGGTGCTTGTAGGCATTGAAAACGGCGTTGCGCGTCATGCGGAACAGATAGCCGCGGAACGACAGGATGTTCCCGAGCCCCCGGCGCTGCTCCCAGATTTTCAGGAAAATATCATGCGTGACATCTTCGGCGTCGGTCCGGTCCTTGAGCAGCCGGAAGGCGAAATCGCGGACCTTGGAGGCATAACGCAGGTAAAGGATGTCCAGCGCTTCGGAATCCCCGTCACGGAGTTTTTTCAGGATGATATGTTCGTCGCAATCCATAATCGGTCAGTGCAAATATAGATTTTAAGCGAACAAATTAAAAATCTTTCGCCCTTTTTTCACGACTTTTTAACAGACCGGCGGAAATATAAAAAAAATTGTACGAACTGACTGGCCATCGCTGCCGGTAAGTTGTCTTATCTATGGAACCGGCTCCTAAAACAACCTTTTAACCTGAAAAACTAAAATGAAAAAACAGCTACTATTCATTGCGGTCCTGTTATGCGCATGTCTGGCGGGCGGTTGCAAGGACGACGATCCGTCGGCCCCCGACAGTCTCTACATGCACAGCACGTCGGGCACGGTGGAAGCCGCTGCCGGCACGCAGTCCGTGACGATCTACACCACCTGCGGCTGGAAGGCCACAGGCGACGACTGGATCACGGTCGAACCCCTTTCGGGAGGCGAGAAGGGCATTTTCGCCGTCCACCTCGGCTTCGGAGCCAACGACACGGGCGCACCGCGCACCGGCCGGGTCGTCTTCGAGGCCGGAACCTATTCGGAAACCTACACCCTGACGCAGAAAGCGCAATAAACCGCAGCCCTCCAAAAACCGGCACACGATGAACAAAACGGAACGCAAGCGAATCATCGACTACATATTCCGTCATCCAGAGACCCCGGAAGAGATCCGGCAGCAGTTCGAGCGCTGGATGCTGGCCCGGGAACACGACTCCGGCATCGACGAAATCCTGTGGGACATCTGGGAAAACCATGCGGCGCCCGTCTCGGAAGAGGAGGACCGCAGGGGACTCGAACGGCTCCGGGCGTCGATCCGCGCAAGCCGGGTCCGCACGCTTCCGCGCCGCGTCCTGCGCTACGCAGGTATGGCCGCCGCCGTCGTGCTGGTATTCCTCGGGGGCTATTTCGCCGCCACGCAGACGCTCGCACCCGAGAAGGAGGTCACGCTGCTGACCGCCAAGGGACATGTCGGGGAGTTCACCCTGCCCGACGGGACGAAGGTGTGGCTCAACGGCGAAAGCCGGTTGAAATACAATGCGGATTTCTCGGGCAGGACCCGCGACGTGGCCCTGACGGGCGAAGCGTTCTTCGAAGTGCGTAAAGACACGCTGCGGCCGTTCCGCGTCAGCATGAACGACTTGCAGGTCGAGGTGCTGGGCACCTCGTTCGACGCCATGAACTATGCGTTCGGATCGAGCGAGGAGGTGGTGCTCAAAAGCGGCTCGGTGAAGATCTCCGGAGAGCATCTCCGGAGGCCCGTGACGCTGCGTCCCGACGAGCGGTTCTCGCTCGACCGGCTTTCGAAGCGCGCCTGCGTCGAGAAGGTCGATGCCCGGAATTACAGCCAGTGGTTCTCGCCGCGTCTGATCTTCGACAACACGCCGCTGAAAGACATCGTCATCAACCTCGAACGGAGATACAACATCGAAATCTCCCTCTCGTCGAACATCTCTCCCGAAAAACGACTGTCGCTGGTCGTCTGCCACGAACCGCTGGAAGACCTCATGGAGGTGATGTCCTCGCTGATGTCGATCCGCTACCGCATAGACGGCAACCGCGTTCTGATCACCCAGAGATAAAGCCTGTAACATAGACGGTCTGTTCCGAAACCTCCTGCAACGAGAGGCTCCGGCATACCTTTCCATTTGAAAAATCGAACCAAACACAAACCGAAACTATCATGAATGAACTCAACGTTTTGAAAAGGATCTGCCGGCATCTGTGGCTGGCGCTCCTCCTCTGCGCGGTGTCGGCCGCCACGGCTTCGGCCCAGGTCCCGACCGTCACCGTCGATGCGAAGAACGTTACCATCAAGGAGCTGTTGCAGCGCATCGAAGCCAACAGCCAGTACACGTTCGCCTACATCGACGCCGACATCAACCCCGACAAACGGGTGTCGGTGAAGGCCGTCAACCGCAGCATCGCCTCGATCGTCGCCGAGGTGCTTCCCAATGTGAATATGGAAGTTAAGGGATTGAAAATCGTCCTCACAGCCAAACGGGGGGGGGAATCGCAGACCCGCCCGGCCGCTGACGCCGGACGCACGGTGAAGGGCCGCGTGACCGACGAAAGCGGCGCGCCGGTGATCGGCGCCACCGTCATCCTGAAAGGCACCACGACGGGCACGGCGACCAATGCCGCCGGCGAATACGCCATCGACATCCGGCAGGCCGACGCCGTGCTGGTCTACTCGCTCATCGGCTACAACAAGGTCGAAGTGGCGCTCTCCGAGGGCCAGACGCAGGCCGACGTTACGCTGAAAAGCGAGGCGATCGCCATGGACAACGTGGTGGTCGTGGGCTACGGCGTGCAGAACAAGCGCGACGTGACGACGGCCATCTCGTCGATCAAGGCCGAGGATTTCGCCGACATGCCGACGGCCGACTTCCGCGACGCCATGGCCGCCAAGATGCCGGGCGTGCAGGTGCTCACGCTGGGCGGCCAGCCCGACGGCAACGTCTCGATCCGCATCCGCGGCATCCAGTCGGCCACGTCGGGCAACGACCCGCTCTACGTCATCGACGGCGTTCCGTGCGACGCCCGGGCCTTCTCGAACCTCGAAAGCAGCGACATCGAGAGCCTCGAAGTGCTCAAGGACGCCTCGGCGGCGGCGATCTACGGTTCGCGCGGCTCGTGCGGCGTCATCCTCATCACGACCAAGCGCGGCACGGGCGAACGCCCCGTCGTGAGCTACGACGGCCAGTTCAGCGTCTCGAACGTCTCGAAGACGATCGACATGCTCGACGCTTACGAATTCGCAACGATTTTCAAGGAGGCCCGCGACGGCGCCTATCTGTTCAACGTCCCGACGGGTTCGATCGACGACCCCTACGAGGACCGTCCCCAGACCTACCACCGCGTCGATCCGCTCATCACGGCCTACCTCCAGGACAAGACCGGCACGATGACCGACACCGACTGGCAGGACGCCATCTTCCGCACGGCCTACTCGACCAAGCACTCCGTGTCGGTTTCGGGCCGCACCAAGACGCTGGGCTACTACGTCGGCGCCAACTACCTCTACCGCGAAGGTACGATCATCGGCTCGGATTTCGAACGTTACAGCCTGCGGGCCAACATCGACGGCAAGCGCAACCGGCTGAAATACGGCGTCAGCTTCTCGCCCTCCTATTCGAAGACCAACTACATCTCCTCCGACACGCAGTACAACGGCGACGGCGTGATCGCCTCGGCGCTGATGGCGCCCCCGGTCTTCCCGGTCTACAACGCCGACGGCTCCTACAACTGGGACATGAACGGATTCCTGCGCGTCAACAGCTGGGACACCCAGACCAACGAGGTGCTCAACCCCGTGGCGCTGGCGCTCGAAATCGACGACGTGCGCGAGAAGATCAACATCCTGGGCAACGCCTACGTCTCCTATGAGTTCGTCAAGGGACTGGAGTACAAGTTCACGGCCGGCGGCGACTACTACTCCTACATCCGCAACTACTACCGTCCGTCGTACATCCCCCTGCGCGGCCTCAAGTATCTCGACGCCCCGTCGGACCCCAAGGCGCAGAACAACATGCAGTCCTACTTCCACTGGACGATCTCCAACCAGCTCTCCTTCAACCGCACCTTCGGCGACCACTCGATCAACGCCGTGGCGGTCTACGAAGCCGAAAAAGAGAGCATCCAGACCTCGCAGATCGTCGGCACGGGGGTCAAGGGCGACGACAAGATCCGCACCACGAAGGGCAAGACCATCGACCTGACGGAGACCTACAACAACAAGTACGCCTACACCTTCGCTTCGTGGCTCGTGCGTGCGCAGTACTCCTACAAGGGGCGTTACATGGTTTCGGCGTCGATCCGCGGCGACGGTTCGTCGCGCTTCGCCCCCAACACCCGGTGGGGTTATTTCCCGGCAGCCTCCGTGGGCTGGCGCGTGAGCGACGAGAGCTTCCTGCGCAACGTGAAATGGCTCGACGACCTGAAACTCCGCGCCAGCGTGGGTCAGACCGGAAACGCCCAGATCGGCAACTCGGAGTACCTGGCCCTCTACGGCATGACGAACATCGATCTCGGCAACGGACTCACCTCGCAGGTCTATCCCTCGCAGATCGCCAACAACGATCTGGGCTGGGAGAAGAACACGCAGTACAACATCGGTCTGGATGTCAGCCTGTGGCGCGGCACCCTCGGATTCACCGCCGACTACTACTACTCGAAGACCACCGACATGCTGTTCGACGTTCCGGTTTCGTCGGTGTCGGGCCTCACCTCGTCGAACGTCAACATCGGTTCGATGCAGAACCGGGGTATCGAGCTGGCGCTCACTTCGCGGCGCAGCTTCGGCGACTTCTCCTACGCCTTCGCCGCCAACTGGTCGCTCAACCGCAACAAGGTGCTGAGCCTCGGCGACGAGAACGCCGACATCATCAAGGAGTCCTCCTACGCCGGCGGCTACTACCTCACGCGCGTCGGCCAGCCCGTCGGCTGCTACTACCTGCTCGTGCAGGACGGCATCTTCCACAATCAGGAGGAGCTGGATTCCTATCCCCACTTCGACACCACGACTGTCGGCGACTTCCGCTTCGTCGATGCCAACGGCAACGGCATTCTCGAAAAGGACGCCGACCGCGTGATCGTGGGCAACTACATGCCCGATTTCTACTACGGCTTCTCGGTCAACCTCTCCTGGAAGGGCCTCGACCTGGCGGCCAACTTCCAGGGCGTCTACGGCAACGAGATCCTGAACCTCGAACGCCGCTACCTGCTCAACATGGAGGCTTCGTCGAACATGATGAAGGAGTCGCTGCAACGCTACCCCTACGGCGAGCTGAACCGCGCCACCCGTAAGTCGAGCGGCAACAACGGCGCCTGCACCTCGACGTTCCACCTCGAAGACGGCTCCTACCTGCGTCTGCAAAACCTCTCGCTGGGATACACCTTCCCCGACAAATGGACCCGCAAGGCCGGCATCTCGAAGCTGCGCATCTACGTGCAGGGCACGAACCTCTTCACGTGGACCGACTATACCGGCTACAACCCCGAGGTCAACAAACGCTCGACCGACGCCCTGCGTCCGGGCGAGGACTACTGCTCCTACCCGCTGTCGCGCACGTTCAGCGTCGGTGTGAACTTCAACCTGTAATCAAAAATGACGATGACCATGAAACCGAAACATATCCTTGCGCTGGGACTCCTCGCACTGGGCCTGGGCTCGTGCGGCGAAAGTTTCTTCGAACAGTACCCGAGCAACAACATCACCGAAGGCAACTTCTATAAGACCGACGACGATTTCAACCAAGGGGTGGCGGCCTGCTACTACAAGCTCAAGACGCAGATGAGCTTCCACCTCACGGAGATCGGCTACCGCAGCGACGAGAACATACTCGAGTCGATGGCCGTATCGACGCAGGACCGCTACGACATCGACAATTTCGCCGAAACGGCCAGCAACGGCATTCTGAACGACATCTGGGACGCCTGGTACAACGGCATCTACCGCTGCAACGACGTGCTCGACCACCTGGCCGGGGCCAAGATCGCCAACTACGACAAATACCGCGGCGAATGTCTGTTCCTGCGGTCGTGGTGGTATTTCAACCTCTACCGCGTTTTCGGCGTGGTGCCCATCGCCCGCACTGTCGTGGCCCCGGCGGCCGCCAAGCTCATCCCCCGCTGCACGGAGGAGGAGATGTACACCCTGCTGACCGAGGACCTCTCGGAGGCTGCGCGCCTGCTGCCGTCAACCCCCGGGTCGGAAAAGGCCCGCGTGGCGAACATCGCGGCCTACACGCTGCTGGCGAAGGTCTACCTCACGTTCGGCAAGCCCGCCGAGGCCAAGACCGTCCTCGAAGAGGCGATGAAGAACACCGCCTACGGGCTGGAGACGACGACGAAAAGGGTCTTCGACGTGAGCAACAAGATGAACAAGGAGATCATCTTCGCGCTCTACTACAACAAGACCAACGACAACGGCCACGGATACTGGTACAGCGCCAACACGGAGGTGCTGGCCGACATCCGCAACCCGACACCCGAATTCAAGGCGATCTACGACGGCGAGAAGGACAACCGCCTGCCGCTGATCAGCACCTACACCAAGATTTCGAGCAACCTCTTCGCCATGAACAAATGGTACGACACCTACGACGCGACCTACACGGATCAGGTGGGCAACGACTTCCCGCACCTGCGCTATGCCGACGTGGTGCTGATGTACGCCGAGGCGCTGGCCGAATCGGGCGGCAGTCTGGACGACGCGCTGGTGTGGCTCAACAAAACCCGCGTGCGGGCCGGACTCGACGAACTGACGACCGACGAGGTCAAAAGCCTGGCGGAGTTCCGCCGCGAGCTGGCCGACGAACGGGGCCGCGAATTCGCCCTCGAAGGCCACCGCTGGTTCGACCTCGTGCGGCTGGGGCTGGCCGTCGATTATTTCCGCGGACTGGGCTACTCGCTCGACGCGCACAACCTGATCTTCCCGATCCCGCAGAGCCAGATCGAAATCGTGAACAACCCGTCGATTCTGTGGCAGAATCCCGGTTTCAATTAACCAACCACTTAAGTCAGAACAAGCATGAAAAAGATAGTAATCGACCTTTTGCTGACATCGTTCATCGCCGCGGGCCTCACCGCATGCTGGAGTGAGGATATTCCCGAAGCCGGAGCGGCCCGCCGCCAGGTCACCGATCTCACCGCCACTCCGGGCGACGAGGAGGTGCAGCTCGCCTGGAGCCTGCCCGAAGGCTGGAATCCGACGGACTTCATCGTCTACTACACCAACACCGATTCGGAAACGGTCACCCTGCGCACGGACGGCGAGATGAACTGCACGATCGACGGACTCGTCAACGGCACGCAGTACACCTTCTACGTGCAGGCGGTCTACGGAAAACTCGTCTCGAACTACGTCGCCGTCGTCGGCCGGCCCGCCACGACGCGCTTCCCGGTCACCGACCTGACGGTCGATGCGGGCGATTCGTTCGTGAGCCTCGCGTGGACCAAGCCCGCGACGACGGTGCTCTCCTACACGCTCTCCTACTACAACGAGGACACGCCCGACAATGTCGAACAACAGACGCTCGACAAGGACGCGACGAGCGTGAAGCTCGAAGGGCTGACCAACGACAAGAACTACTACTTCTCGCTGGCGGCCAACTACGAAAAGGGCGCTTCGGAGCCGGCCACCGCCAAGGCGATGCCGACGCTGGCGATCCCCTACATCCTCGACCGCGACCAGGCGGCCAAGAACCAGCCGATCACCTTCACGTTCAACACCGAAGACTACCCGACGGCCACCGATGTCAAGTGGACCTTCCCGGGCGATGTCGTCAAGGAGGGAACCGTCGTGAAATACGGACTGGGCACGGTCGGCACGCAGACCGTGAAGCTGAGCGCCACGATCGACGGCAACGCCCGTTCGTGGACCCTCGAAGTCGAGATCCGCGAATACGTCATCTTCAACACCGACTGGGCGCAGGACGGCTCGAACTACAACGGATTCAAGGGCACCTGCCCGGTGTTCTCGCCCGACGGAAAGACCGTCTACATCGTCACCTTCAACAAACTCTCGGCCCTCTACGCCTTCGACATCGCAACGGGCAATGAGAAGTGGCGCTACGTGCCGTCGGCCAACACCGGCAGCTACAACATGCTCACCGTGAACCCCGTAACGGGCGACATCTACTACGGCACGCAAACCGCCGGACAGTTCTACGCCGTCACGCAGGAGGGCAAGCTGAAGTGGACCTTCGCCGAAGCCGGCTCGATGCAGAGCGCCGCCCCGGCCGTCAACGCCGCCGGAACGGCCGTCTATATCTGCGACAAGAGCGGCAACACGTTCGCCATCGACGCCGCATCGGGGCAGAAGATCTGGAGCTTCGCCGCGGGCGTCGCCGGAGGCGGCCTGCTGGTCAACGGCAACGAACTGCTGATCGGCGCCGAGAACAACGCCTTCTTCGTCGATACCGAAACCGGCGAGCAAATCGCCAAGGTGGCGCTGGGCTGCAAGATGTCCGACATCACCGGATTCGCCGTCAGCAGCGACAAGACGCTGGCCTATTTCGGAGCCGCAAGCGGTTACATCGGCGCGGTCGATCTGACGACGCACACGGCGAAAACCCCGCTGCTGGCCGGCACGACCAACCCCAACACCATCTACGAACCCGTCGTGGCCCCCAACGGCTCGGTCTTCGCGGGATCGAAGAACGGTTCGGTCTACAACGTCAAGGGCGATCTCTCGGCCGTCAACTGGGAACACGTCCACACCGGAACGCCCGTCAGCAACACCTACAACTACTCCCACCCGTGCGTAGACTCCGAGAACCGGTTCTACATCACGGCGGGACAGACGACCAACACGTCCTACATCTTCGATGCCGACGGCAGGGTCCTCGACTCGTGGAGCTATACGGGAGCCACCGCCGCGGCGCAGCGCCAGATGGGCGGCAACAACTACCTCGACGGCGTGTTCTACTCGGCATTCATCGGCAACGCCGACCAGAACGGCATGTTCGTCGGCAAATACGTCGGCGGCGAACGCGCATCGGGCTGGAGCACCCACGGCGGCGACATCTGCGGATCGTGCTGCGTAAAATAGGAGGAAGCGATGAAAAAACTACTGTTCATAATGGCAGCGCTCCTGCTGGCCGCCGGAGCCGCCCGGGCCGAATACCCCGTGGGCGTATCGCTCGGCATGGTGAAGGTCCCCGAGCCCGAAAAACTCGCGCAGATCAAAGCCGCGGGCATCGACCACGTGGAGGTCGTCTTCAACTACTTCTGGCGCAACGCCCCCGAGAACGAGTGCTACACCCGCGCCTACCGCGTCAAGGCGATGCTCGACGAGGCCGGGCTCACGGTCTGGTCGTGCCACCTGCCTTTCAGCCGCACGCTCGACATCTCGGTGCTCGATCCGCAGCGGCGCGAAGAAAACGTCCTGCTGATGGAGCGGATGATCCGCCTGGCGGAGATCTTCCACCCGCAGCGGCTGGTGCTGCATCCCAGTTCGGAGCCGATCTCCGACGAGGAGCGCGAAACCCGCCTGCAAAACTCCGCCAACTCCATCGGCCGCCTCGCGCTGGCCGCCAAAGGGATCGGCGCGGTGCTCTGCGTCGAGAACCTGCCCCGCACCTGTCTGGGCCGCAATTCGGACGAAATCATGCGGCTGATCGGCGACTTCCCCGAGGTGATGGTGTGCTTCGACTCGAACCACCTGCTCCAGGAGGAGCACGCCCGCTTCTTCGAGAACGTGGGCAGCCGCATCGGCACGATCCACGCCTCGGACTACGACCGCCGGGACGAACGCCACTGGCTGCCGGGCGAGGGCGTCATCGACTGGCCCGACTTCCTCCGCCGCCTGCGTGCGTCGGGCTACAAGGGGGTCTTCATGCACGAGGTCCGCGCCGGGGAGAACGCCACGCCCGCAAACGTCGTGAAAGCCTACAAGGAGGTCATCTGCGGCAAAACGAAAAAACAACCCACCCAAAATGCACAAAACCATGAATAAGATAAAAAACCGCCTGTTCCGGGTTCTGCTGCTCTGCGCCGGAACGGGACTCCTCGTCGCGGGCTGCTCGAACGACGACGATGCGCCCCGCGAAATCGCGTCGAAGACCACCCTGACGCTGACGAAATACTACAACGACAAGGGAGCGACGACGCTGCCCACCTGGAGCAAAAGCGACAAGGCCGGGATGTTCGTCGCGGACCGAAACGCCCCGGAGGCCGTCTATGCGGCGCCGATCCAGTCGGGATCGCAAAAATCGCTCTTCCTCTTCACGCTCGACGCGCCGCAGTATGCGGCCTCGACGGTCGTCGCTTTCTGGCCCTCGGACGCCGGCCTCCGCTGTGAGAACGGCACGCTGAAAACCGTCGTTCCCACGGAGCAGACGGGCGCAGTCGCCCCGATCCTCGCCGGCAAGGCCACGGCGCGGGTCAATGCCTACGAAGGTTGCAGCATGGAGCTGACGAACCTCTTCTGCACGATGTACGTCAGCGTGAAGAAGGGCAACTACTCGATCGGCAAGGCGGTCGTAAAGGCCAACGGCGGCGAGGGGATCGCCGGAGAGCTCACGATCGGCATCGACGACTGGTCGGCATCGGCATCGGCGCAGACGATCACCGTGACGCTGCCCGCACCCCTCGACTGTTCGAAAGAGACGCAGCTGATACCCGTAATGATCGCCCCCGTAACCCTGTCGCAGGGCTACACCGTGACCCTCACCGACACCGACGGCAATTCGTTCTCGGTCGGGAAGACGGAGCCCGTGACCCTGGAGGCCGGAGGCAAGCACGACACCGACGACGCCCGTTCGAGTTTCGTGACCGAACTGGTCTTCTGCGGCGACAACATGGTCTACATGATCGACGCCGGACTGGCCGACGAGACCACCTACAAGGATGCGGTCACGTGGAGCTGGGACGCGACCGAAGCTGCCTCCGTGCTCGGGCTGGACAAGAGCCGCTGCAACCATCTCGACGACTGCAAGCCGGTGGACAACGGCAAGAAACTCCTGTGCACCAGCTCCTACAACTGGTGCGTGCTGCTCGACATCGCCACGAAAGAGGTGCTGTTCCACACCACGGCGACGCCCAACGCCCACTCGGCGGAACTGCTGCCCGGCAACCGCATCGTCGTGGCCTGCTCGGACGGCAGCGGCGCGGGCAACAACTCGGTGCAGCTCTACGACATTTCGCAGCCCAACCTGATTCTCCACCAATCGACACTCGGTTCGGCGCACGGCGTCGTGTGGAACGAGACGACCCAGCGTCTCTATGCGATCGGCGGCCAGAGCCTCCAGATCTACAAACTCAAAGACTGGGAGACGGCAGCCCCGTCGCTCGAACTGGAAAAGACCGTACAGACGCCCCAGGGAGGTCTGCACGACATGAGCTACGTCAATTCGAACACGCTCTGCATCGGCGGACGCCGGGCCTATCTCTACGACATCGGCGCCAACCAGTTCACCGAAATGACGCTCTTCGCCGCATCGACGGCGATCAAGTCGATCAACTACAACGACGAAACGGGCGAACTGTGGTACACGGACTCCACCAACCCCGAGGGCTCGCAGTCGTGGTCAACGCAGACCATCCGCTACTCCACGGACAAGAACGCCTCGACGGAGACACGGACGATCAAGGTTCCCGACCTGGATATGTACAAGGTCCGCGTGATGAACTGGTAGCGCGGAACGGACTTCGGCAGAAAATCGTGTATGTCAACGCGAATACACGATTTTCTCATTACATTCACCGCATTATTGACTTCAAACCCAACGATCCATGAAAAAACTGCTCATTCTTCTCTCGGGGCTGTTGCTCCTGCAAACCTCCTGTTCCCGACCCGCTTCCGTCCCCGCCAGCCGGGCCGAAGGCATCGTGGCTGAGATCCACAACCCCTCCTCGCGGAAAGTCCTCGTCGCCTGCCACCGCGGCGACTGGCGCAACTATCCCGAAAACTCCCTGGCGGCCATCGGGTCGGTGATCGGCATGGGCGCCGACATCGTGGAGATCGACCTTGCGCTGACCTCCGACAGCGTGCTGGTGGTCTGCCACGACCGGACGCTGAACCGCACGACGACGGGCAAAGGTCTCATCGCCGAAATCCCCTATGACTCCGTCCAACGGTGTTTCCTCAAATCGGGCCACGGCGTAGC